>JBIIFS010000172.1:0-3118 GCA_044237185.1 Luteolibacter sp. | reverse complement strand
CGGTCCGCGATTTCTGCAAACACATCGGCATCACGAAATACAACGGCACCACCGATGTCGCCTTGCTCGAGCACGACATCCGCAATCACCTCAACAGCTCCGCGCCCCGCCGCATGGCCGTTCTTGATCCGTTGAAAGTGATCATCGAAAATTTCTCCGAAGAACCTACGGCAAACCTAGTAGTTTCCAATCATCCGCAAGACGAGTCCTTTGGTGAGCGAGAAGTCTCCCTCTCTTCGGAAATCTTTATCGAACGCGAGGACTTCCAGGAAATTCCTGAGAAAAAATTCTTCCGCCTCGGGCCGGAACGTTACGTTCGCCTTCGCGGCGGACCGATCATCCAATGCACCGGTTTCGATAAAGACGCGGCAGGGGAGATCACCCAAGTCCACGTGAAACTTTTACCTGATACCACCGGAAAAGATTCACCGGAGGGAGTCGTTTGCAAGGCCGCGATCCATTGGGTCGATGCGACAACCGCCGTCGATGCGGAAGTCCGCCTCTATGACCGGCTCTTCACTGTCGAAGATCCGGATGCTGCGGAAGGCGGATTTCTCTCCGTTCTCAATCCGGACTCCGTGAAAACGGTCATCGCCAAAGTTGAGGCGTCATTGCTGAACGAGGCGCCCGGTTACTCCTGTCAATTCGAGCGTAACGGCTATTTCATCACCGATATGAAAGACCACGTTCCAGGCAAAAAAGCTGTCTTCAATCGCACGGTGGCTCTCAAGGATTCGTGGGGAAAAGGCAAGTGACCATGGAAGCGTGCCGGAATGTTTTTTGATGTGAAAACCACGAAAACCATTTTCCTCACGATCGTCATAATGTTTCAGGTTTCATGGCTTCCCGCAGTGGAGGAGAAAATTGAAATCAAACATCATTCTTATTAAATCACCACCAGAGCCAGAGCGACGACCATCAGGATGGCTCTCCCACCAACTGCTTGCCGCCTAACGGCTCCTTGCCGCGCTTTTGATGATCGCCCAAACAAACCCTTGCGGCGCCATGGTCAATCTCAGGCAGGGTCATCCAGCTAGGGAGAAACTTTGGCAAAATAAAGAAGAGAACCACAATCGAAGCGCAGCGGAGATGGCCGGACTGACTGTTCTGAATCTTTCCGGCAAATAAACGCGGATGAACACTGATAGTAAGAGCATTACAAAGAATTCTTCATTCACCTAAAAGGTGAGAATGACAAAATTCATAAGTCTTTGATTATCCGTGTGTATCTGTGTCCATTTGACGAAGAGATTTAATTTTTGTGTTCGTCTATGTCCGCTTCGCTCCCATTGTGGTTCTATTTCTGTTTTTAGGTTAAAGCACCGGTTGCCTATCTGATATCTTATGGGTAACAGATTTTTATCAATTGATCTCTCGACGAATCCGTCATCTTGAGTGTTATATGAAGCGTTGCCACGCAACGAGGTGATCTTGGTCTTCCGAAATCATCATGAAAACTTTTCGAATTGCACCTCGTTTCCCGGGGGGGATATAAGCCACGCAAGTGGTGGAGCGGGGTGCGATTCGAATTTCTTCATACGGTTTGTCAGCCGCGATTATTGCAGGATTTTCCTCATGATTGAATCCGTGGGTGACACAGGGTCCCTGATGTGGGATGAGTCTTTAGCGGGCTTTGTCCATGTGTCCGATTTCTCATTCACCGTTTTTTATGTTCACAGGTCTTGTTGAATCCTTGGGTAAAGTTGTTTCACTGGAGAAACAGGGTGAACAGGCATGGTTGAATGTATCGATTCCTTTTGCCGGGGATTTGCGGCTTGGTGATTCGGTCGCTGTGAACGGCTGCTGCTTGACGGTGGCTGAGCTTTTTGGGGAATGTGTGAGGTTTGATCTATTGGCTCAAACCTTACGGGTCACGGCCTTGGGTAAACTTGAAGCGGGTTCGGTCGTCAACCTAGAGCGTGCGCTGCGGGTGGGGGATCGCTTGGGCGGGCATTTTGTCCAAGGGCATGTGGATGCTGTGGGAATCATTCTCGCGCTATCGGAGAACGGCCAGGATCATGTTTTGGAAATTTCATTGCCCTCGGAGATCGAACGCTTGTGTGTGTCGAAAGGCTCCATCTCGATCGACGGAATTTCACTGACCCTTGCGGAGCTTAAAAAAGAATCCGCGGTTTTCTGGATCACGCCACATACGTTTTCTCACACGAATCTGCACATGGCTGAAGTTGGCGATGCCGTGAATTTGGAAGCTGATATGCTAGCGAAGCATGTCGCCGCGCTGATGGCGAAATCCTGACTTTCGGCTACCAGCTCTGCGGTCATAAATCTCTCGCGCAGCGGAAGCCCGTGTGACTGGCAGGCGAGTCTTCTTCAAGGGAGTGGCGTGCGGCTGGACGATAGCGCATGCAATAAGAGATGTGACAGAGAAACGATCCGCCCTTGGTAACGTGGTTGGGTGCGCCTTGAGCCTTGCGCCCGCTGCTGCGATTGATCCAGGTTTCCGGGCCTTTGGGATCGCATGTTTCACATTTGCCGCGATATTCCGGATCGTAAAAATCCGAGCAAATTTCCCATACATTTCCGGCCATTTCGTAGAGGCCGTAGCCATTTGGATCGAAAGATTTCACTGGGGCCGTATCGACAAACCCGTCCTCGCCGGTGTCTTTGCTTGGAAACTCGCCATGGAAGGTATTTGCCATCCATTTGTCGCCGGGCTTGAGTTCATCTCCCCAGACATAAGTTTTTCCAACCAACCCCCCACAGGCGGCGAACTCCCACTCGGCTTCGGTTGGCAGGCGTTTCCCGGCCCATTTCGCGTAAGCGGATGCATCTTCGAAATTCACGCATACGACAGGATGACTGCCTTTTTTGGAAATATCCGTACCCTCGCCAAACGGGTGTCGCCAGTTCGCGGTCGGATCCCAGCGCCACCATGTCAAAGCGGAATTCGGATCTTCGAGGCTACCGGTAAATTTCTCCGGCGGTGAAAAAACGATGGAGCCTTGGTTGAACGGTGGCTTTGGCAAGTGGGGTAGGGCTTCCGCAGGAAAATCCTCAAGCTTTGCCTCACGTTCGGCGTAGGTGACATAGCCCGTCGCTTTTACAAAGGCTGCAAACTGATCATTGGTAACCTCGGTTTCATCCATCCAGAAGCCCG
>JBIIFS010000173.1:0-3118 GCA_044237185.1 Luteolibacter sp. | reverse complement strand
CCACTCATTCGGAAACACTTCCGATACATTTCCGGCAATACCTCTCAATTACTACACACCTAGTAGCAACACATCCCAAACCTCCAATCATCCAACCTTCAGAGACGGACCGCAAATTTGACCTTGCTGCCGATGGGATAGGCTTGTGACGGCACCAGTTGCATGCGGCGATGAATGCCTACGAGCAAACCCACAGCGGCAAGGCTGATGACCAGGCTCGTTCCGCCGTAACTTACGAAGGGAAGCGGCAAGCCATCGTTTGGAAGAACGGCGGTTGTGACGCCGATGTTGACTATCGCGGGAACAACGATGACACAGGTCAGACCCAGGGCGATACAGCGTTCAAAAACCTGTTTGGCTTGCAGCGCGATTCCGATTCCACCAATCGCAATCAGAACATAGCAGAGCACGACGCCCAAGGTCGCGATCAGGCCGAGTTCTTCTCCGATCACTGGAAAAATGAAATCGATGTGAGCAAATGTGAGAGTTCCGAACTTTTCGACACCGTTGCCTAGCCCGACTCCCCAAGGGCCGCCATTGCCCAGAGCAAGAAGCGCGCGCCACTGCTGCATGCCGCGATCGAGTTGGTGAACGGGATTTTCCAGATCCAACCAGGCATCGATCCGACCCCGGCGGTTGGAATCGTTGAGGATATACCATATGGCGAAGGAGATGCTCGCAACCGCTGTCGGAAGCATGAGGATCAGGCGAGCGCCAACACAAAACATCATGGCTCCAACCGTCACAGCCAGCGCGAGAGCTGTTCCCACATCCGTTTCAGCACCAATCAAACCGATGGGGACCAATGCGATCAAGCCCGGCAAAATGAATCCGCGCCAAAAAGTTTTTACTTCGGTTTGCCATCTCGAGAACCAAGATGCGAGCGCGACGACCAAGGCGATTTTAGCTGCCTCGGAAGGTTGGAACTGACCTAAACCAGGCAGCTCAATCCAGCGTTTTGATCCATAGAGTTCGACATTGACCGCCGGAACAAAGCAAAGCACCAGAGCGACACAACTTGCTATATACGCGAGAGGGGTCAGATAACGAACCCACTCCATAGGCATTCTTGCCATGAAGACTGCGAAGATGATGCCGACACCAACCATGCAAGATTGCCTGATAACGAAGTAGTAGGGAGTTTCCAGTCCGCGAACCCAAAAACCCGTACTCGCCAACATCACCAAGCCTAACCCGCAAAGGGCGGCTACGGCGACGATCAGAAGAGTTGAGCTGTGTTTGAGCACGGATGGTTTTTTTGATAGCCTATTGAGGACGGAACCTCGAAAAGAATCAGGGAATTTTGAGCACCTGGCCCGCTCTGATTTTATTTGGATCCGAGATACCGTTCATGCTCATCAACTCTTTCTCGGTGAGGTTGTATTGTTTGGAAATTTTCCAAACGGTCTCACCGGACTTAATTGTGTGGGTTTTGCCCGCGTTTCCGACTTGCAGGGCTTTAGGTATGGCTTTGGACTGATTTGCGGAGTTGCTCGAAGTATTCGAAGTGATTGGTATCTCGACCAGACCGCTCTCGGATTCATTCGGCGTGGCCTGATTGCGAATTTTCTCAACTTCAGCCGGCTCGACTGCGACAATGCGTTTGGCTAGCGGAATGCGGAGCAAGAGGCCCGCACGAATATCAACTCCGCGGTTGAACTTGCGAAGCTCGGCTTCATCCACCCCAAACTTAGCAGCGATGATCGCATAATTGTCACCCTTCTTCACCATGTAAGACTCATACCCACTGCTGAATTGCGGAAGGCGATCAGTTCTTTCCTTTGATACGGCGCGCGTTGCGGACTCACCAGCCGCCTTGCTTTGGTTGGCGACCACGGGCGCCGCGGTTCTTTCCGAAAGATACTGCTTGTGGATGAAGATCATGCCGATTGCCAAAATATGGATCGCAAAAATGATCGAAAGCGAACGCGAGATATTGATGCCGGAATCATTGAAATCCTCAGGAGAGGCGGTTGCTGCGGATGCCCGCCGCTTGCGGAATTTCGTTTTGTTGAAAAGACGAGCATAGACCGTCTTTTGCACAGGTTTGCGGCGAGTTGGAATTTGATCGGATTTCATGGGGTTTGCTTGGGGTGATGTTAATGAAGTTGTTGAACAATGTCTCTGAAAACATTTCCGCGGTGTTCGTATCCTTTGAACTGATCAAAAGACGAAGTGCCTGGGGACAGAAGGATGGTGGAACCGCGCGGTGCGACAGCGCGCGCGTGATGGATGGCTTCCTCAAGAGTTGATACCGTGGAACTTGGCACAACCGAGCCAAATAGACTGGCAAGAGGTATAGCGATCTCGCCGAATGTTATGACTTCCAAAACCTGTTTTTGAAGAAACGGCAACACGGTTGAGTAATCCAAACCTTTTTGTTTACCCCCTGCAATCAAGATAACCGGACGGGTTTGGGAACGGATCGCGCATTGCAGGGCATGAAGGTTGGTTGCTTTGGAATCATTGAGATATTCAACCCCATCAATCGTCCGGATCAATTCACAACGATGTGGCGGAGGTGCGTAGCCCTGAAGCGCGCGACAAATCGTTTCCGTATCGATACCAAATGCCATGCATGCCGCCATCGCGGCCATAGCATTTTCTGCATTGTGAAGCCCGCGCAAAGACGTTCCCGTCTCGATATCCAAAATCACTTCCCCACCGTAAACAATCGTCTTTCCATCCGAATGAAAATCCGCATCCGTGCACTCCGTTGAGAACGTGATGACCTTGGGCGCCAACTGCCCCAGGTCCTCGCCGTATCGGGCGATCACGGTGTCCTCTGCGGTTTGATTTTTGAAAATCCGGAGCTTGGCGTTTTTGTAGGCTTCAACCGTCGGATACCGATCCATGTGATCCGGCGCGAAATTCAACCAAACGGAAACATTCGGACGCAGAGTGTGAACGGTCTCAAGCTGAAAGGAAGATAACTCCAACGAAATCGCGGCCGGAATTTCGGATCCGAGCAAAACCTCGGACAAGGGAACCCCGTAATTTCCGCAGGGAGTTCCGGTCATGCCAGCTTCCTTTAGAATGCGAGAAACCAACTCGGTGGTCGTGGTTTTCCCGTTGGTTCCTGTGATACCGATGATGCCACCGTGATAGAATTTCGAAG
>JBIIFS010000171.1:0-3139 GCA_044237185.1 Luteolibacter sp. | reverse complement strand
TGGCAACCGGGCAATGATCGGATCCCATTACGTGTGGAAGGATCGTGGCATCATGAAGGCGGTCGATGAGGTCGGGGGACAAACCAAAGTAATCGATTCTCCATCCAACGTTTCGCTCGCGGGCTCCACCGCGATAAGACCACCACGAATAGGCCTCGGTTTTATCAGGGTATAAGTGACGGAACGTATCGACGAATCCGCTTTCTAACAGAGTCGTGAAGCTCGCACGTTCTTCATTCGAAAAACCCGGGCTATTGCGATTCGAAGCGGGACGGGCGAGATCGATTTCTTGGTGTGCGACATTTAGATCGCCGCAAAAAATGACAGGTTTTTTCAAGGCTAGCTGATTGAGGTGTTGGCGAAACGCGGTGTCCCATTCGAGGCGATAGGGAAGCCGACGCAATTCGTCTTGGGCGTTGACCGTGTAGACATTGACGAGAAAGAAATCTTGATATTCCAAAGTGATGACGCGGCCTTCGGTATCGTGTTCGGGAATACCGAGTCCGAGTGAACAATCGAGAGGAGTTTCCTTGGTGAAAATCGCGGTTCCTGAATATCCGGGTTTGTCTGCTGAATTCCAGTAAGCTTTGTAAGCTCCGAACTCGAGCGGGAGTTCAACCTGTTCTGGGCGGGCTTTGGTTTCCTGAAGGCATAAAATGTCAGGCATTTCCGTATTGAGGAAATCGGTTAGACCTTTGTTGAGGACGGCACGGATGCCGTTGACGTTCCAGGAGATGAGTTTCATATGGCGGGCTAGGAGAATGTTGTCTCAATACACGGGACATTCGCAACGTGTTCAAGGAAAGTATTTCTCTTAATGTGGATGCAGCTTGAAAAAACAAAGCTGTTGAAGCGTATTTATTGAGACTCTGCTGCAAGCAAGATGTTGAAAAGATGTTCACACCTATGAAACGTCAAAAGCAACTCCTCCTCAGTTTTTTTTCGGTCTGTCATGTTGTGAGTGCGCTGCTGTCCTGCAGGCGCTGAACAAGCGGAATGATAATCGACTCACAATCGACTCACAATCATTCGGTATTGATTCAGAGTATCAGCATGCAGTCGCCGTAAGAATAGAAACGGTAATTTTCCGCGACGGCTTGGCGGTAGGCTTCGAGTGTGAGTTCGCGTCCCGCGATTGCGGAGACGAGCATGATCAGGGTGGATTTCGGGAGGTGAAAATTGGTCAGGAGTGCGTCGACTGCTTTGAATTTATAGGGAGGATGGATGAAAATATTGGTTTCTCCAGAGAGCTGTCCGACTTTTGATATGCGCATATTATGTGATGTATCTGCGATCGATTCCAGCACGCGAGTCACCGTCGTGCCGACTGCGATCGTGCGTTTGGCGCGGTTGATGTTACGGATGGTTTCCTCAGTGACATGATATTTTTCCGAGTGCATCACGTGCTCTCCGATATGATCCACGCTCACCGGCCTGAACGTTCCGACACCGACGTGGAGGGTGATGAAGTCATGAGGAACGCGCGCAAGAATTTCCGGAGTGAAATGCAGGCCAGCGGTCGGTGCGGCGATGGCGCCCTCTTCTTTGGCGAAGACCGTTTGATAACGTTCCTGATCCATCGCTTCATCATCGCGGCCCATGTAATGTGGCAGGGCGAGATGACCATGTTGATGGATATCGATGGATTGCTGCCATTCAATCAGGCGATCGCCGTTTTCAAAAACTTCGGTGACGCTTCCTTGGATGTTTCCGACGGTTAAGGTTTTTCCTAACTTCATACGTTTGCCAGGCTTGGTCAGGCAGCGCCATGAAGTTTGGGAAAGTTGATCGAGACAAAGCAGTTCGATTTTTCCGTCGTCGGAAAACACGCGAGCGGGAATGACACGGGTGTTGTTGAGGATGAGTAGGTCATCGGGTTGCAGATAAGTTTCAAAATCCGAAAACATCCGGTGTTCGATGCGGCCGCTATCACGATGAATGACCAGCATTCGAGATGCAGAGCGGTCCGGCAACGGGCGCGAGGCGATGAGTTTCTCGGGAAGATGATAGTCGTAATCTTTGGTAAGTAGGGACACGCAGGAATTTATGGTTGATTGATAAAACGAATCAATCCGTTCATGACGGGCTGGGGATTTCCCCAGATGCGAATCAGAAGATTGTGGTGTTGGAAATCGAGTTTTTCGGTCGCAAGCAACAAGCGGATACCGTTTTTTTCCAAGTCCCATGCATCGCAGTCGCCTGCGGCTTGCCAATGATTGGAAAGCAAATGTTCGAGCATATAGTCGCGGTTTATTTTGGGTGGCAAGGGAAGGATGAACTCGGAAAATTCCTCAGGAAACTTCGGGATTACAATTGGGTTTTTCGGCAAGCGGATTTTACGGTTACGATACCAAGAGCGGATTTGTGGCTGCAAGAACGAGACAACTTTGAGAAGCAGATGGGTGGAGAAGTTTTGAAAACGAACATCCAAACCGCGCATCGGAAGCATGCGGTTGCAGATGGATTGATAGCCTGCTTGTCCCATGGAGCCATGATAAATGAGAGAGTCATGATCGACGCGGATTGCTCCACCGGCATAGACAAATCCATCCCAGCGTAAGTCACCCTTTTTTGTAAAACGGTTTGCATGGATTTTCAAAAGTATCCGTTCCGCGAGCCCGTAGCCGATCTGTTGTTTGAGGAAGGCGCGGATCGACGCACGTCTGTGGTGCCAGACAAATGCTCCGGGAGCAAAGCCAAGCTCGAATCCTGCATCGCGCAAACGCCAGCAAAAATCGACATCGTCACCTGCGGTGTGGAACGCGGGATTGAATCCGCCGATCTTTTGAAACGCGTCACGACGTACCGCAATGTTGCAACCTGGCAGGTGTTCGGCATGCGTGTCATCTAACAGTACATGGCTAGGTGCTCCGGGAGCGGCGCTGACAATCGCCTCTTGGCTGGAACTTGCGTTGGGAGGAAGGTTGGGTCCTCCTGCCGCAGCGATTTCGGGATTTTCAAAGGCGCGATCCAGACGGGTGATCCATTCGTAATCCGGTACACAATCATCATCCGTATAAACGAAAATTTCACCAGATGCGGAGGCAGCGGCGTAGTTGCGGGCAGCGCTCAATCCGGACGGAGGAATGCTGAACAGAAGCACATGTGGAAATTTGCTAGCAACCCATTCTGCGGTGTC
>JBIIFS010000170.1:0-3143 GCA_044237185.1 Luteolibacter sp. | reverse complement strand
AGACAAAGTAGCTTCGCTGATTTTGAATGAAGTTTAATCCCATCACGCACTCGGGCGCTTCAAAACGTTAACTTTCAACGCCGACACCGTGGCAATCATGCTAAAACCGACATCGAAGGTGATAAGTTCAGCACCGTGGTGAATCGCGATTGCTGCAATGACAAGATCCAGCGAACCGGGATTCATACCTTTCTCATGACATTTTTCACCCAAAGTCGTGGCATCCCGCCACAATTTTGTTGGAGTAGGTAGCAAGGGTAACGTGGAAAATTGTTGATGGATTTTTACCCGCTCAGGCTTAGTCGCATGACGCAACACCTCAAACGCAATGGGCTCACAAAGCACAGCAGCAGGATCAAGAATCCATGGATGTATAAATGACTTTAGTGCAATCGGTGATTTTGCCCGAGTGAAATCAACCCACAGAGATGAGTCTATCAATCGCGCCATGATTCCGCGATGGTTTGACTTTCCTGACGTTCAGATATCCTCGATTTCTCGTAGCCTTTCAACTCCGCCGACCATTCCCCTGAGAGAAACTTCGCTGATATTTCAGCTCGACGTTGCAGCATCAAGGTATCCGCAAGAAGCTTACGAATCGCAGGACCTTTTTTTGAAATACCCGTCAGACGAGTAATTTCTCGAATCTCTTTTTCAGGAAGATCTACCGTTATTTTCATACTTTTATGCTACATAAATCCTACTTTATGGCAAGTTTTGTCTGATAATATTCTTCTCGCCACATAAACTAACCTCGCGGTTGGAAATCAAGAACTTGGAGCAGCGGATGCAGGGTGCCGGTTTGAGATTTAAAGTTTAAAGTTTAGAATTTGAAATTTCCGCTTTCCCATTGCCCAAGCCCCCGAAACCCGCCAACTTCGCGCTTCTGAAATGGCTGAAATCAAAACAATTCGGGACCTGACCGATCTCTCCAAACCGCTCAACATCCACCTTATCGGCGTCGCCGGCTCGGGCATGAGCGGCCTCGCCCTGCTCCTGCTTGGCATGGGTCACAAAGTTTCCGGATGCGACCGGGTCACCACCTCGGAAACCGACCGCATGCAGAAGCTCGGGCTGAAATTTTCCTGCCCACAAACCGCGGATTCCGTGAACGGTGCGGAGCTCGTCGTTTATTCTTCCGCTATCAATTCAGCCAACCCCGCACTCGCCGCGGCGAAACAAGCCAACATCCCGATGATTCGCCGTGCGGAATGCCTCGCTGCCATTCTTCACACCAAAGCCGGAATCGTCATTTCTGGAACGCACGGAAAAACCACGACCTCATCGATGACCGCCCACTTGCTGCGCGAGTGTGGCCAACAACCCTCCTATTACGTCGGTGCGGAAATTCCCATCCTTGGTTCAAACGCGAAATGGGAACCCGAAGGCGAACTCATGGTTGCAGAAGGCGATGAATCCGATGGCACACTCGCGCTCTACAAACCCCGCCACTCGGTCATCCTCAACATCGAGGCTGAGCATCTTGATTTCTACAAAGACCTTGATCAGATCAAACAGGTTTTTTCCCAACTCGCCGACCAAACTACGGGAAATATAGTATATTGCGCGGAAAGCCCGGTCGCTCACGAGATCTGCGCAGGGCGTACCAACGCAATCTCCTACGGTTGGGAAACCACGGATGACCAGACGCATTATACCGCCTCCGACATCCGCGATCTCAAAGGTTCCTCTGCGTTCACCGTGAAAAAAAACGGCAAGACACTTGGCGACATCGAACTCGCCATCCCCGGAGAACACAACATTCTCAACGCCCTCGCCGCCATCGCCATCGCCGATACCTGTGGTGCGGATTTTTCACTCATCGCACGCGCTCTCTCTTCCTTCGCTGGCGCAAAACGCCGTTTCGAAACCAAATACCTTTCCAAAGAATACCGTATCATCGACGACTACGGCCACCATCCCACCGAGCTCGCCGCCACGATGCAAACCGCGCGCTCGCTGAAACCCTCACGTCTCGTCGTTCTGTTCCAACCGCATCGATTCACGCGCACCCAGTTGCTCGCAGACGATTTCGGAAAGGTCCTACAAGCCGCTGATAAAGTTTTCGTCACCGATGTCTATCCCGCTTCCGAGGCGCCCATCCCAGGTATCACCGGACAAACCATCGTCGATGCCATGAAAGTCCACGGGGATGTGCCTGCCATGTTTCTCAATGATATCAGCACCGCCCACCACATCGTCGGAAACGCCCTCGAATCCGGGGATCTGCTCATCACACTCGGCGCAGGAAATGTCCACGAGGTCGGAACCCGTATCTGCCGCGATCTGAAAACATTTGAGGAGCTCCGCTCTGTCGCCCCTGCCGGTGAAATTCTCGGCAAGATTTACGAGCCAATGCGCAAACATACGACTCTCCTAGTAGGAGGTCCCGCGCAATTCTGGTTTGAGCCGCAATCTTTTTACGCCTTCGCCTTCCTCGTCGATTCCTGTCGCGAGCGCGGCATCCCGATCCGAGTCGTCGGTCGCGGCTCAAACTTACTTGTTAGAGACGGCGGCATTCGAGGTGCAGTGATTCATCCAAACGGCGGTGCGTTTTCCGAACTCAGCATCGACTCCAAAGGTCATGTGAGTGCTGGCGTTGGCGTGCGTTTGAAAAAACTCGCCTCCTTCGCAGGCGCTCACGGCATCGGCGGTTTCGAGTGGATGGAAGGCATTCCGGGAAACGTCGGCGGCTCTTTACGCATGAATGCGGGAGCGATGGGCATCGAAACCTTCGACCAAGTCGTCCGTGTCACCTTTCTCGACGAAGACGGTGTCATTCGCACCCGCGAGCGTGACGAGATCGTCTCCAACTACCGCAATGTCCAAGAGCTGCGCCGCAACTTCGCACTCCAAGCCGTTTTCAAAGGTAAAAACGACAGCCACGAAAACATCAAACTACGTTGGCAGGAATCCCGCGACAAACGCAAAGACTCCCAACCCATCGCCGCTTCCGCCGGCTGCACGTTCAAAAACCCAGAGGAAATTCCGGCAGGTCGCCTGATCGACACCCTAGGTCTGAAAGGACAATCCGTCGGCAACGCCGCCGTCTCGGAAGTCCACGGAAACTTTATCGTCAACAACGGCAAAGCCACCGCCAAAGACATCCTTACCCTCATCGATTCCATCCGCAAAACCGCCAA
>JBIIFS010000169.1:0-3150 GCA_044237185.1 Luteolibacter sp. | reverse complement strand
GAAATCTCCGGTCGGACCACTGACATCATTTTTTTGGATGGGCGGAAGCGCATCGAGCGGCTCACGTCCGGCAAATTCCAACTCGCGTTCACTGAGCTCGCTTTCATGGAATGATAAATTGGGTTGCGCCCGCTTGGACGCGTCAGGGGGAAATTGATTCGATTTTTTTCATCCTCGAGAAGCCGGACGCTTCATCAACTCAGGATGAAATCGATATGCGGCGCTTCACCACCCGCCAATTCACCGGGCACTCGCGAGATTTTGACCTCAAGCGCTTCCTCCATAGCTCGATGCTCCATCGCGATGGCTCGGGGGAACTTTTTGAAAACCGGCTCAAGAGGATGATGAAATTCCCGTAGAGTGATCTTGGCGGCGCTCTCATCGTGGATGCAGCGCATGAAAAGACCGTCTTTACTTCGCAATTTCACAAACAAACCCGCCCGATAGAGAAGGGTCGTACCTTGGCTTAGGCGGATTTTCCAATGGGCTTCCTGATCTTGAAAATACTGATAAAGCAGCTTTTCCGGAGCGGTTTCTCCAAAAAGCGTCCGCGCATAATCGAGCAACTGTAACGAAAAACCCGATGGGATGGCAGGAAACAACGCGTCCGCCTTCTCAGCCAGACGGTAAAAGATTTCAGGCCGGCCGATTTCCGTTCGCGGCAGTCGAATGCGCATCAGATAACCGTGTTTCGTCAGTTCTTCACAGTGCTGCTTCACTGTCATGTAACTTACGCCAAGCTCCTTGGCCAGCGCACTCACTCCCATAGCACCGGACATTTTCAACCGCATCAAAACACTCAGCCACTGAGGCTTCAGAAGATCATGGAATGCATCGAGAAACATGGATTCGAAGGTATGGCTTTGAAAAGACAATACCAGACTAGTGTGGTTTTTTTGCTTGTCGAGCCAGCGTCACGCACGAATCTCTGAAAGGTAATGAAATTCGTCTCTAAGCTCGGCGCCATCGTTTTCACATCCGTCGCAATGACCGTTGCCTCCGAGCGTCCCAACATCGTTTTCATCTTCTCAGATGACCATGCACTGGAAGCCATCTCCGCTTATGGTGACCGCTTTGATCAAATTTCCCCCACCTCGAACATCGATCGTATCGCCAAAGAAGGCATGCTGTTTGAGCGGTCCTATTGCGGTAACTCCATCTGCGGCCCCTCGCGCGCCACGATCCTGACTGGCAAGCACTCACACATGAACGGGTTCATAGATAACAACTTCAGCCGCTTTGACGGCAACCAACCCACCTTCCCGAAAATGCTTCAAAAAGCAGGCTATGAGACCGCTGTGATTGGAAAATGGCATCTCATTTCAAATCCAACCGGATTTGATTACTGGGAGGTCCTCCCCGACCAAGGAAGTTACTACAACCCGGATTTCATCCAAATGGATGGATCAAAAAAACGCTTTGCGGGGTATGTAACCGATCTCGTTGTCGACAAATCACTCGACTGGTTGAAAAACCGCAAAAACAAGGAAAAGCCTTTTGTGCTCATGACCCAACAAAAAGCGCCTCACCGCAACTGGTTGCCCGCGGAACGCCACATGAACCTTTTCGACGACATCGCAATACCTGAACCGGAAACACTTTTCGACGATTACAAAAACCGGATTGACGCTGTAGCGAAACAAAAAATGAGCATCGAGAAAGATTTTTACTGGAGCAATGACATGTTGCTACCCGGCAGAGCGACAGATCCGAGATTCGCAGATGGTATGAATGACAACGAATACGGGCGCATGAACGATGCGCAGAAAAAGGCTTTCGAGGAGGCCTACGGCAAGGAAAACCAAGCACTCATCGACCAACTCGCCAAAGGCATGAGCGACAAGGAACTGACTCGGTGGAAATATCAACGCTACATCAAAAATTATCTTCGCTGCATTCGCGGTGTGGATGAAAACATCGGTCGATTGTTGGAATATCTCGATAAGTCCGGACTCGCTGAAAACACGATTGTCATCTACGCATCCGACCAAGGTTTCTACCTCGGCGAACATGGCTGGTATGACAAGCGCTGGATGTTTGAAGAATCCCTCTCCATGCCCTTCATCATCCGCTGGCCGGGCGTTGTGAAATCCGGAGTGCGCACGAAAACGATGATCCAGAACATCGATTACGCGCCGACTTTTCTAGAACTCGCAGGAGCAACGATTCCTCATGATATACAAGGTAAGAGCCTCGTGCCCGTCTTAAAAAACCAAGGCAAAGCCCCAAGCGATTGGCGCTCTGCGATTTACTACGAATACTCCGGCGAATACACCCACCACGTTGCTGCTCACGACGGTGTCCGTAACGACCGTTACAAGCTCATGCGCTTTCCCGATACCGATGAATGGATGTTGTTCGATCTCGAAAATGATCCGCATGAAATGAAAAATGTCGTGGCGGAAAAGCAATATGAAACCGTTCTCAAAGATATGCGCGGCCTTTATGGCTCACTCCGCAAACAATACCAGGTAAGCCCCTCCACTTTTCCCGATCAACGCTGGAATCAGAAATGGTGGAAGGATCGTTGGGACGAGAAAAACAAGGAAGCCAATACGCCGGCTGCCAAAAAAGCCAAACTCGTTTTCCTCGGTGACTCCATCACTCAGGCTTGGGAAGATACGGGCAAGGAAGCATGGGACAAAAACTTCGCACCTCTCGGAGCTTTGAACTGGGGCTTCTCCGGTGACCGCACCGAACACTTGATCTGGCGGCTTCAAAACGGAGATATCCAACGCGTGAATCCCGAAGTCGCCGTTTTGCTCATCGGCACCAACAACACCGGCCACGATCAACGCCCCGCCGAGGAAACGGTCGGTGGCATCAAACGCACCCTTGATGATCTCGCATGGAAATGGCCGGACACCAAAATCATCCTGATGTCGGTTTTTCCCCGTGGAGCAAGCCAAGACGATCCGCTGCGAAAAATCAACACACAGATCAACGAACAGGTCAAAGCTCTGGTAGATGGCAAGCGCGTTTATTTGTTAGATATCAATGAACGATTCCTCGATGATGAAGGAAACCTGAGCAAAGAGATCTTTCCGGATCTGCTCCACCTCTCGCCAGCCGCGTATGACACATGGGCTGTTGCTCTCTCAACGAAGCTCAAGGAGCTCGGTGTGGAGTAACCAACCAGATCAGCAGATC
>JBIIFS010000168.1:0-3155 GCA_044237185.1 Luteolibacter sp. | reverse complement strand
TTCTTCGGGAATGACCTGCTCGTGACATCTGGCACATTTCGCTGTGAAAATTTCCTGACCGCGCTTGATCGCTTCCGCTCCCGATCCCTTGCTTATATTGAAACTTTTCAGTGAAACGTTCGAATGAGCGGGCGAGGCGCAACTCGCGATCACCAGAAGCCACATCGCATGGGTAAGGATTTTCACAGGATGGATCATTCGGTGAATGTTTGAGCAATGATTTGCTCGATATGAGCCTAATCAAAACAACTCCCATATACACGAGCGTCGCTTGCCTGTCGAGAACTCGATGCTACGACTTGGAAAGAAATAACTCAGGAATCCATGAGATTGAACTGAACCGCGATCATCCGATTTACCGCGCTGCCATGATATACTTCAGCACGGCATCTTCATCGGCCTGTGAAATACCTGCGTTCCATGCCATTCCCGGAACCACGATATGCCAGTCCGCGCTGGAGACTTCGGATGGCATCATCGGCTCATGGCAACGCCCGCATTGAATCATGTAAATTGCATGCCCCTGCTGCAAAATTTCCAGAGATTGGCCACTTCGCTCCACCATCGCGGCATCCGGTGCGGGGATCTGGTTTTTTGACACACAACCGACCCCTAAACTGACCGCGATCATCATGAGCACCCATTTCATGGATCTAATCAATCAAAGTAAACCAACGGCGACAATCTCAATCCGATCGAGGAACGTTTTTGACAAATTCCCCACAATCCCCAAACCTCCGCGCACCGAATCTCTTTTCAGAAAAACACACTCCATGAGCTACATCCGCAATTTTACCACAGGCTCCGGCAAAGAAGGCAAATTCTATTCCCTTCCTGCACTCGCTGAAAACGGCTTTCCATCGCTCTCCAAACTGCCTGTTTCAATAAGGATTGTGCTCGAATCCGTGCTTCGAAATGTCGATGGCCGCAAGGTAACGAAAGAGGATGTGAAAAACCTCGCGAACTATAACGCGAAAGCGCCGGGCGAATACGAGATTCCATTCACCGTCGCTCGTATCGTATTGCAAGATTTCACGGGCGTTCCATTGCTTGTCGATATCGCAGCCATGCGTGACGCCGCCGTCGCGCGCGGAGCCGATGCCTCGAAAATCGAGCCGCTTGTCCCCGTCGATCTCGTCGTCGACCACTCGGTTCAGGTCGACTTCGCAGGCTCCCAATCAGCACTTGATCGCAACATGGCCATCGAGTTCATCCGCAACCGCGAGCGCTATGAGTTCCTCAAATGGGGACAACAAGCCTTCGAGACCTTCTCCGTTGTGCCTCCGGGAATTGGCATCGTGCACCAAGTAAACCTCGAATATCTCGCCAAGGGCGTGCTTTCCAAAGACGGAACCTACTACCCTGACACACTTGTTGGCACTGACTCACATACCACCATGATCAACGGTCTTGGCGTCGTTGGCTGGGGCGTTGGCGGGATCGAGGCCGAGGCCGGAATGCTCGGCCAACCTGTCACTTTCCTTGTTCCAGAAGTCGTCGGAGTCTATCTCCACGGCACTCTCGCAGAAGGAGTCACCGCCACCGATCTCACGCTCCGCGTCACGGAAATTCTCCGCAAGCATGGTGTCGTTGGAAAATTCGTCGAATTCTACGGCCCGGGCGCCACGGCACTCTCCCTGCCAGACCGTGCGACCATCGCCAACATGGCTCCCGAATACGGCGCAACCATGGGCTTCTTCCCTGTCGATGACGAAACGATTAATTACCTGCGCGGCACCGGTCGCTCCGAAGAACTCTGCACGACCGTCGAGAACTACTACAAAGCCCAGGGCTTGTTCGGAATTCCCGATAAGGGCGACTGCGTTTACACGGATGACCTCGAACTGGATCTCTCCACCATCGTTCCAGCCGTTGCCGGTCCAAAACGTCCGCAGGACCGAATCGATGTGCCGGCTTTGCGTGACAGTTTCAACAAGCTCTTCACCGCCAGCCCAGCGGAAGGTGGCTTCGGCCTCAGCGCGGACCAGCGCGATGTAACCGTTCCTGTGAAAATGCCCGAACCTGCTGGTTACGCGGTCGGCTCGCTTCTTGAAGCAGCGGAAAACGGCGGTGATCGTGACAAGAACGAAATGACAGCCAACCGGCCGACCCCAGACGTGGTTCTTGCGAAAGAGGCCTTCGAGCCGATCAGCACGGAAATCCGCCACGGCTCGGTTCTGATCGCCGCCATCACTTCCTGCACAAACACCAGTAACCCAAGCGTCATGCTCGCCGCCGGTCTGGTAGCGAAAAAGGCAAATGAACACGGCCTGACCGTCGCTCCTTTTGTTAAAACCTCTCTCGGACCTGGCTCCCGCGTCGTCACCGATTACCTTGACGCCACCGGCCTTTCCAAAGAACTCGACCAACTCGGCTTCGAAACCGTCGGCTATGGCTGCACCACTTGCATCGGCAACTCCGGCCCGCTCCATCCCGCGATCGAAGCAGCAATCAAAGAGGGTAACCTGGTGTGCGCCTCGGTCCTTTCCGGAAACCGCAACTTCGAGGCCCGCGTCCATGGTTCAATCAAATCAAACTTCCTAATGTCTCCTCCTCTCGTTGTCGCCTACGCGCTCGCAGGACGGGTGGACATCGACCTCACCACCGAGCCGCTCGGACACAGCAAGAACGGAAGCCCTGTTTTCCTCAAAGACTTGTGGCCGACCCAAGCCGAGATCCGCGCCCAGCTTGACGCGGCGCTCAAGCCCGAGGTTTACGAAAGACTCTACGGCAACGTTGATACCGCAAATCCGAAGTGGGGCGAGATCAAAGGCTCCACAGGCGACACCTATGCGTGGGATGAAAAATCCACCTATGTTCAGTCCCCGCCGTTTTTCGAAACCAAGGTCGGAGGTAGCCAGGACATCATTGGCGCGCGCCCGCTCGGTATTTTCGGAGATTCAGTTACCACCGACCACATCTCACCAGCTGGAGCGATCAAGGAAACCTCGCCGGCAGGTCAATACCTTCTGGCCAACGGTGTCGAAAAAGCTTCCTTCAACTCTTACGGCGCGCGCCGTGGCAACGACCGGGTCATGACCCGTGGCACTTTTGCCAACGTTCGAATCAAAAACCTCATGTGTCCCGGTGTTGAAGGCGGCTACACCCAATACTTCGGTTCCAAGGAAGTTTCAGAACCCGATCAGCAAATCGCA
>JBIIFS010000050.1:0-11596 GCA_044237185.1 Luteolibacter sp. | reverse complement strand
CATAGGCCACGCCGTAGGCTCTGGCGACATCGTGTTCATAATCACTGAGAAGGGGCAGGGTGATGTCTTCTTTTTGTGCCCATGCCTCTTGTGCGAAGGGACTGTCTCCGGAAATCCCGAAGACCTTGGCATCGAGTGCCTCGTAAGCGCCGATGCCCTGGGAAACATCGCAGAGCTCGGTGGTGCATACTCCGGTGAAAGCCATCGGCACAAACAGCAACACGATGTTGGATTTGCCAATCTCATCGCTGAGCTTGACCAGCGCGGGGCCGGTGGCGGTTTTGGTAACTAGGGTGAAATCGGGTGCGGTATCGCCTACTTTAATGGACATGATGTTTGGTATGGTGGTTGAAAATCGAAGTTCACTTTAATGCTGGGATCGCATCGGTCAATCCCTGTCGTCAGGAGATGAAAATTTGAACCACCGGTGGCTCCTTTCCAAACAGCGCATCGATTTCCGCTTCAGAAACCTCACGCCATTCACCTTCCTCCAGATCTTCGGGGAGGCTGAAATTGCCGATTGAAATCCGTTTCAGCGCAAGCACGTGATTTCCCACCGCCGCGAACATTCTGCGCACTTGATGGTAACGGCCTTCGTGCAAAGTCACCCATGCTTCTTTCTCGCCGATTGCCTCGAACCCGGCGGGCAACAAGGGCTTGGATTCGTTTTCCAACATCATTTCACCCGAGCCGAAAACCTCGGCTTCGTTTCCATTCAGCGGCCGATCCAGCCAGACGTGATAAACTTTCAAACAATCCGATTTGGGATGGATCACTTGGTGGAGCAATTTTCCGTCATCGGTCATCAGCAACATTCCCGTGGTGTCTTTATCAAGTCGGCCGACCGGATTGAGACCGGGGTTGCGTTTGGAAAAACGTGGCGGCAGGAGATCGTAAATCGTTTCCCCGGGATCTTCCGTGCTGCAAGTGAAGCCCTCCGGCTTGTTCATCACGATCACCAGCGGAAACACCGGATCCAACGGCTCACCCGCAACTCTGACGTCATCCGGTTCCGCAGCCTCCTTGTGCTTATAAGTAACCCCAAGCGCATTTGTCACCGCCCCGCTGCGCAGCAGTTTATCGACCTCTTTACGCGAGCCGTAACCCAGATTTGCCAGAAGTTTTACCAATTTCATTTGGGACGCAGGCTAACAGGGATTTTCAAAACGCCATGCATTTTCTGATTCGTTACTTTTCCGCTTCCAGCAACGTTTTGATGGCGGGTGCGAATTTGTTGTAGAACAGGCCCAGCAAAATCAGCGCTGTACCCAGCACAATGAACGACACCACCCGCATGAAGGCGGTGAAGTCCCATACATCGAATATGAACAGTTTGCCCAACGAAGCGGCGAGCAAAAGAAACCCCATCACTCGCGCGAAATGGAGACGCTGCCAAAGACCGGCGCTGACAAACATGAAACCTAGAATCGTCCATAACACGGCAGCTGGCTTCCAATCAAAGCGCCATACCAACATGTGTGTGGCCCAAAGGGTGATCATGAAGCACGTCAGGCACGCGCAAATTCCAAGCGCTGCTCTTTTGTCCTCAAGGTTGTCGATCGAGGGCGGACTCATTTTGTAACCGGCTGTGATCACGAGCAATGAAACGATCACGATGACTCCATGCCATGTCTGCCCCCCGGAATGCGGGCTCCAGGATGTGGTCAACGTTTCCACAAACAGCCAAAGCACTGAAATGAAAATCCAACCCACGCATTCTTCGAAGCAACGCCGTTTCAATAGGGCGATGCCTATGATTCCAATGATCGAAGTGAGCGCGATCCAGTCTCCCCATGCTTCTGGCGATACCTCATGCCAACCTATCATGTATGCGATGAAAGCCGTGAGGCGAAACATGACGGACGAAGCTTTTCTTTGCGTGACCGTGGTGTTTGCCTGCCCCCATGGACTGTAAAGTAAGCCGGCAGCGGCGAAAGCGAGGATGACAGCGGCAAAAAGATGCGTGACGTCCCTAGCTCTGGGAGCGACCAACAACCCAAGACTCAGGATGGCCGGAAGCGCCGCGGTGATGGTCAGGCGTTGGCAGCGAATCAGGATCGCAACGGCCAAAAGCGCGAGCGCCCCAATTTGATTGAATAGAAAAGCTTCTCGGTAACCCGAACTCAAAGCATCCGTGACTTGCCATGTGAAAAAGGAACTCGCCAATGAAAACGACCATGCAGGAATGCCGGGTAAATACGTGAGACCGGGAGCGGGATCGATCTTCTCCATCTTTGGTTGACGATGCCACAACCCACAAGCTGTCAAAGTGATTCCCAACATGGCGCTGAGCGGCCAGATATGACTTACATCCAAACCAAGCCATCCTGAAACAGCCAGAAACCACAGGGAAATCCAAATGCTCTCCGGCTGATAATGTTTGGTATCGAGTTTCAAATACGCGGCCGAAAGCCCGAGAGAAAACAATCCGGCGGTGATCAAGCCATGGGATGGCTCAATACGGAACAGACAAAGATGATTTGCGATCAGTGCCGCAGAGATCAAAAGCAATACGCTTGTGAGACGAACAAACACATGAAAAATCTCAACCAAAGGCTTCACCCTCGCCATGGCAACGGAAGCGGCTGCGATCGTTAAAGCTGTTAGTGCGATGCTCCAAACAGGAATCGACCCGAAGAATGACGCGCGGCCGCCTATCATCAAAAATGTGCTGCCCAGTCCTGTGAGCAGCGAGAAAACCACTTCGCTCCGGCTTCTGAATTTCCAAGCCGCAAGCGCAAGCGAGAGCGATACCATCGCGAGAACCAGCGCGAGCTGATACCCGTCGAGTTTCAGAACCAGCGCGAAAGTCACGACCGAGAGACCTTGGGCAATGTTTACTCCGCCAGCAATCGTGCTTTGGCGACGACCGATCATTCCCATTACCAAAAGCACCGAGCCGAATACCGCAGCGACTCTCCAATAATCCGCATCGCCATATTGATCGATCCACAACGCCGAGAACAAAACGAAGAACAGCACATGGTTAACGCCGGTAAACCAAGCGCGCGCGCGATCCGAGAGGCTTTCACGAAAACGACCCAACATGCCGGGAACGGCATACATGATCCACAGCGGCGGGAGAAAACACAGCATGGCGAGCGGATTGGAACTGTAGCCGAATTCGTAATGTCCGAAAATTTGCGATCCCAGAAACGCGCCGTAACTCCCAAGCATCGAGGCCCAGCCCGGCCCGGTCCAACCCGGTTTAAGCATGAAGAACAAACCGATTGCCGCTAACAAAAGATTCGAAACACAAGACATCCAACCGATCGGCTGAAGCATGGTCGCGTAGGAAGCCAGAACGAGCCCGATCGCGGCCGTGACCTTGGCTTGGCGTACCCATGAAACCGCAGCGATCGCCCCGGCTGACATGAACAACAAGACTGCGGCAAGCGACGGGCTATCGATCACTTTCAGCCGTGCAACATGATGCGCCGCAAACGTGCAGTAATAGAAAAATGCCATGCCACCGGCCAGCAATACCTCTCCGAAACGATTGAGGTTTCTTTTTTGAGCCAGACGTCTTCCCGTTTCCGCGAGCACTCCGGAACAGAGAAAAAGTGCGGACAGGCGCAAGCCGTTGGACATCTCGCGGATCCAGTTTTGATAGGCGTAGTTTCCGAGAAACACCAAGCCGGTGAGTAAAATCACAATCCCGATACGGACAAACCAGACCTTTCCGAAATCGAGCTCAAAGGATTCGTCCGATTTGGGCGGGATAGCTGGGATTTCCACTCTGACAGGCGCAGGCGCTCTGACCGGTTCGGTCTCCTCAAAGACGGGAACTTTAGGAAGGGGTGGCGGAAGCGCGACTGGCATCGCCTGTGGCTTGGGACATTCGGGAACCGGTTCCAGCGCAGCGGTTGGCGCGGAGTCATACGCCACTTCCAAGGCCAGAATTCTTGAGCGTATCGAATCCAGTTCCGCGCTATGCCGGATGCTCAGGACTTCCAAGCGCTCACGAAGACGTTGCAGCTCTTCTCTTTCCGGCGCGCCTTCATGAGGGGTCATGCCTATGTTCTTATCGTAAAAGCCCGCCAATGGAACTTTAATTTGCAGTCCCTGAAAGCCCTCTAACAAATCATGCCGGCTGGTTGGCAAACCAGGTTTTGACATTGGAACGATTCAACAGGATGAGCGTAAGGACAGGATAGATGAGCGTAATGACAGCCATGCCGATCATTGACGCGAGCATCACGCTTTCCATCGCCCCAACCCCGGGGCCCGCAGCCCCCCGGAGCCATTCCTGAAATCATTTTCTGCGTCATCGGAAGCACGTAAAGAACCGAGACAACCATGTTGATGATCTTGACGGAAATGGATGAGATGGCGTAGCAATTCAACCATTTGCGCGCGCTTTTGCGTCCTTTCAAAAGCAAAATACCTGCAACAATCATCAGCGCAGTAACCCAAACGGCAAGTGCTGTGCTACCGATGGTGTATGACATCATGTCTGCCTGAAGCTTGATTTGCATCTCCACCTTCGGGAACTTGTCCACCGCTCATTTCGCAGCTTGTCATGGATAGGGTTTTTAAATCATTTTCACCCTATGCGTTTCCGAAAATTTTCAGCCCTTGTTCCTGCGGTCGTAGCTTTGGTCATCGTGTCTTGCGCGGTTTCCTCGTTCGATCCCAACACGGGGGAGGTCCGCGCATCCGCGCCATCCAGCTCACTGGTGTCACAGGGAATCCGCGAGTTTGACAAAATGAAGCGCGAGAAGCGCATCTCGCAAAATCCCGCCCACAACGCTCAGGTCCAACGCGTGGCATCCCATTTGAAATCCGTCATCCAAATCCCCAACGCGCGCTGGGAATTTGTGGTCTTTGAAGATCCGACCCCCAACGCCTTCGCGCTTCCTGGCGGCAAAGTGGGGGTGCACACCGGACTCTTTCAAATCACCCAAAACGATGCCGGACTCGCTGCGGTGCTCGGCCACGAAATTGCCCACGTTGTTCTCAATCATTCCCAACAACGCGTCAACCAAGCCACCGGCGTGGCACTTGGAACCGTTCTGTTAGATACGGTCTTGTCCGCGAACGGCGCGGACAAATCGACTCGTGCCGTCGCCGCTACGGGAGCCGCGGCAGCCGGCACCGTCGGTCTTATTTTGCCCTACTCGCGCAAAGCGGAACTCCAATCCGACCAACTCGGCACTCTCTACATGGCACGCGCCGGATACAATCCCGAGGAATCCATCAAACTCTGGGAGCGCTTTTCCGCATGGCGCATCAAAAAAGGTGAAAGCGAGTCTCCCGAATTTCTCCGCACCCATCCACTCGACCAATCTCGTATCCTTGCGCTCAAAAGTTTCCTTCCGACCGCGCAACGCGAATACAAGCCTCGGTAGGCCAAAGTGACAATGTTGAAACATTCGGCTGCTTCTATGATGCCGTGGTTTTTGTGATTTTTGATGGGGTCATACCAGAGCAATCCGCCCTGGCGACCTCTAACATACCACAAAAAATCATGAAACCTTCCTTCTTATTTCTAGCCTCCGCGCTTGCCCACACCATGCTTCTGGCGGGCGACCCCATACTCAGCTTCCAACCTCTTTCAACCGTCCGAAATGGCGACGCAGCCGGCCTTTTTGCACAGTCTGCCGCTGAAATCGTAAAATTCGATCCTGTCACCAAGCGCATGTTCGTGGTGAACGGCGCAACAGACTCCATCGATATCTTCGACGCGACGAATCTCAATGATCCGAAATTTCTCGAAGCGGTAGATCTCAGCGGGATTGGCAATCCCAACAGCGTTGATATCAACCCACGTTCCAAAGCGTACGAAATCGCGGTCGCAGTCGGAGCACATGACAAAACCCAACGCGGCAAGGTCGTTTTCATAAGCAAAGATGGCGATATTCTTGGAGCGCCAGTCCAAGTTGGCTATTTGCCTGACATGCTCACGTATAACGCGACAGGCGAAAAAGTTCTCGTCGCCAACGAAGGCGAGCCCAGCGATGACTACACGATCGATCCGGAGGGTTCGGTATCCATCATCAGCATTTACGGCAGACGCCGGACTCATCATGAAGTTACCTTTTCCCATCTCTCTCCAGAAGACGTCCCAGGTGTCCGCATCACGGGCCCCGCAGGCACTACCGTTGCTAAGGATCTCGAGCCTGAATTTATCGCCATTCATGGCAATATGGCATTTGTTACCTGCCAAGAAAACAACGCGGTCGCGAAAATCGATATCGCTAAAAAGCGTGTTTTGGCTGTGATGCCGCTCGGCTCCGTCAACCACGCCGAGCCTGGCAATGCGATCGATTTCTCGGACAGGGATTTTGACGGTTCAAGTGGCGGCGGCGGAATCATCCGCATTGCTAACTGGCCCGTTCGCGGTCTGTTGATGCCGGATGGCATCGCCACTTACAGCGCTCCCATCGAAGCAGGAAGCAAGAAGCGCGCCACGTATTTCGTCACCGCTAATGAAGGCGACGCACGCGACTGGGGCAGCTATCTGGACGAGTCACGCGTCAGCAGCAGCACACTCGATCCCAGCGCCTTTCCGCTCGGCAGCACTCTCAAGTTGCCCATAAACATCGGTCGTCTCAACATCGTAAATACGGAAGGTAAAATTGAAGGCGGTAATGTGCATAATCAGCTTTTCAGCTTCGGCAGCCGCTCATTTTCCATTTTTGATGAACATGGAAAACTCGTTTTCGACAGCGGAGAGATGATCGAAACTTATCTTGCGGAAAAATACCCGAATGCCTTCAACAGCACTCACGACGAAGGTGATAGTTTTGATACGCGTTCTGACAATAAAGGCCCTGAACCTGAATCCGTCGAAATCGGTGTTATCGGTGACCGGACTTACGCCTTCATCGGCCTTGAGCGTTTCAGTGGCATCTTCGCTTGTGACATCACCGATCCACGAAACGTCAAGTTTGCCGGTTTTGGCATGAATCGCGACTTCTCGGTAGAATACGACGAAGAAAACCTCACCAACGTCGTCGCCGCAGGCGATCTGGGTCCTGAAGGTCTCGATTTTGTGCCTGCAGCCAAGAGTCCGAATGGGAAGCCTCTGCTTGTTGTCGCCAACGAAGTAAGCGGCACGACCACGATTTATGAGGTCAGCAATTTCATTCCTAACTGATTCAATTACAAACACCGCTTGGGTCGGGTCGGCAGGATTTTCCTGCCGGCCCGTTTTTATTATCCAAGCCCGTTGCCAGAAATCCTTGCCTGAAAAGATAAGATGAAAAAATTTGGTAAAAATCTGAACTCACATCCCAAGCTCGATACAAACCGCTTTCAGATATTCCGCTTCTCGGAAAATAGCGGGATGATCCGACGCATGGCCGGTGCGCCACAGTTCTTTCCATGGTCTTGCCGATGCTTGCGCGGTTACTTCGATCGTGCGAAAAAAATCTTCCGCGGAAACATGCGCCGAGCATGATGCCGCAACCAAAATCCCGCCCGGCCTCAATCGCGAGATCGCGGCTGCGTTCAAGTGTTGATAGGCACGAATGGCCCCGGCCCGTTCGGATTCACGCTTCGCCAAAGTCGGCGGATCGGTGATGATGAGATCGTAGGTTTCTCGGGCTTCATCCATCCACTTGAAAGCATCAGCTTGCACGGCATGGCGTTTGACGCTGGCGATTTGAGCGTTGTTAGAATTCAAAGAAAAATTTCGCGCCGCGCTATCCAGGGCATGTGAACTGATATCGAGATCGGTGACGGATGAGGCTCCACCTCGTGCGGCATAGAGAGAAAAACCCCCCGAGAAGCTGAAGACGTTCAATACATCCCGGCCTTTCGCAAGCGTTTCAACGCGCGAGCGGTTGTCGCGTTGATCGAGAAAAAATCCGGTCTTCTGCCCTTTGAGAACCGCCGATTCAAAACGCAATCCGTTTTCAGAAAACACCACGGTTTCCGCGCCGGCATCACCGCAGAAACCCTCCGCCATTCCGTATTTCTCCGCGCAGGCGGCGACGTTCCGGCTCATTCTCAACACCAGATATTTTGGAGCGAACACCTCGCGCAACACACTCTCCGTCTCCTCCCAGCGCGCCAACCAGCTCGAGGCATAAATCTTCACCACCAAGGTATCGGCATACCGATCCGCGACGAGTCCGGGAAACCCTTCGCTCTCCCCTTGGATCATCCGCGCGCCGTCGGTGCTGGGTTGGATGATGCCGCCCTCACGCTTCGCAAGACAAGCATGCGCTTTTTCTAACCACCAATCACGGTTTATCGTCATCGGCTTTCCGACGTGAAGAATCCGTAAACGGATCGGCGATTCCGCCTCATACATCCCCACCGCCATGAAGCGATCCCGCTTATCGTAAATCACCGCGAGCTCCCCGGTTTCTCCATCACGGTTTTGCGTCTTGATACTCTCCGCATAGACCCATGGATGGTTGCTGCGAATCGCGCTCTCCGCCCGAGGATACAGCGTGAGCCGCAGTCGCGATTTCTTGTCATCTGTCATGCTGCATCCACTCACGCGTTGTCCGGCGTTGCCTTGTCAGATCACTCAACCTCGTATTGCACTTCCACAATCACGCGCACCACTTTTTGTTCGGGTGTTGCTTCATCGCGGTCATCGATCTGGAACCAACCCTGCGAGGCGTTGCGCAGTTTGCCCAATTCGGTCTGGGAGTCTTTCGAAAATTGCTCGGCGGCGATCCGCGCGTTTTTTGTCGCCTCCTGAATCATCCCAGGCTTGATCTCATTAAGCTCATTAAAGCTGAAATTCGGAGAGCTGCGGCTGCTAAGCATGACTTGTTTTTGAATCAGCTCGGACATGTCTGCCATCGTGCCCTTGATCGCATCCACTTTCGAGGTGCGTAACAAAACCGATTGATAACCATTGTAACGCAGGGGCGGGGCAGGCGTGTCCTTGTCGCGCATTTGCAGACTTGTGTCCGTGAATGACGGCGGCTGCACCGCGATATCGGATTCGGCAAAACCGTGTTTCTTTGTCAGGAAATCCATCACCGTCTGGGTGTCGGTTTTGAGCTTTTCGTTAAGCCCGACCAAATCATCACCGCTGCTTTGATATCCTATCGACCAAATCGCGAGTGTTGCCGGCACCTGGCGCTCCGCCAAACCTTTGACAGAGATGATGCGGCTGCCGCTATTGCGATCCGCAATGCCCTTGCCGATGAAATATCCTCCCAAGCTCAATCCCACCGCCAATAAAAACCCCAGACCGAAAAAACTTTTCATGCTGCCTAATTACACCACTTCATTTTTAAATCGAGAACAATTGGCGCAAATCATTTGACCGCTCGAATGCCGGACTCTGTTGAAAAAGACAGGTCGGGGTAGGATCATGTTAAGATCATGATGACTCCAGTGAGAGAAAACAACGATCTCACTCGTATGTCGACCCTTGCCACAAGCTCCCAGCCCCGCCAGCCCGAACTCCATGAAATGTTTTTCACTTCATCACAAAAATCCTCTTCATTGGGGTTTAAAGTTTAAAATTTAAGGTTTAGCCTGCGCCCGTGCCCGCCATCTACACCACCCACGATCTTCCCGGCGGTCCGCGCCTCGCGCATGCGCAGCTTGCAGATTCCGAGTGCGCCGCGTTGTCGATTTATATTCCGGTCGGCTCGCGTGATGAAACCGGAAACATTCCATCCGGGCTCGCACATTTTTCCGAGCACATGGCGTTCAAGGGCACCAAAACCCGCTCGGCGAAAGAACTGACTCTCGCCATCGAATCAGGTGGAGGCCAAGCCAACGCCTGCACGACTGAAGACTACACGGTTTACGAAGCTCAAGGTGAAGCCGAGTTAATGCCGGTGCTCATCGATGTGCTGGCGGACATGGTCTGGCATTCGACTTTTCCTGAAAACGAAATCGCTCTCGAACGCGATGTGATCGGCGAGGAAATCACCATGATTCGTGAAACGCCCTCGGATCACATCAATGATCTGCTGGCCGCCGCACTCTGGCCGGAACACCCACTCGGCCAATCCATTTCCGGCTCGCTCGATTCCATCGAATCCATCGACCGCGCCTGCCTGCAAAACTTTGCGAACGAACATCATTTCCGCAAAGACATCGTCATCGCCACCGCCGGACCGATGTCTGCGGAAACCATTCTTGAAATTCTTCTCCCGCTTCTACCGAAACAGTTCAAAACCGCAGCCACGCGTTCCAGAGCGACGCTCACGCCTTGTCGGGAAATCATCGAGCGACGCCCCACCGACCAACTCCAACTCGCCCTCGCTTGGCACACTCCCGGACGCCACGCGCCGGAACGCCATGCCCTGCGCCTGCTCTCCCTCATCCTCGGCGAGTCCTCCTCTTCACGCTTGTTCACCGAGCTGCGCGAGGAACGCGGCCTCTGCTACCAGGTCGGCTCGGAACTTTCACTCTTTGAGGAAACCGGCGCTCTGCAAATCCTTGCCGGTCTCGATCCCGAATCACGCGAGGAATCCCTCAAAACCCTTTTCAAAGAAACTGAGGATCTCGCTCAAAACGGCCCGCGTCCGGGGGAACTCGAACGCGCCAAACGACTCGCCATCGCACAATCCAAACTCGGCTTCGAATCCACCTCCGCTCACTGCGCATGGGTCGGCGAAGGTTTGCTTTTCTTTGGCCATATTCCCTCACCTCAACAAGCACGCGAAAACCTCCTGCAAGTCACCGACCCACAAGTCCAAACGATTGCCAAACAAATCTTTGCTCAAAAACCCGCGATGGCAGAGATCAAGGCGAAGAAGTAAAAACTCAAACGTTTAACCTCCATGCCCTTCCATCCATTTTCAAGTGAGCATTTCATCACCTTGGCCGTTGGCTTTGTGATCATTGGAATGTTAATCGCTTTTGCCAGGCGATCGAATAAAACCCAACGTATCATCACTGCGCTGCTAGCGTTTTGTAATCTTGTGTCTTATCCCTTCGCGCTTTTTGCATGGCGTGATTATCCGCACTCCCTCGACAATGATCTTCCCCTGCATCTTTGTGATCTTGCGGCGATCGTTGCAGGGTTCGCCTTAGTGACGCGCAGACCCGTCTTGCTCACGCTGACGTATTTTTGGGGACTCGCCGCAACCACCCAAGCACTCATCACGCCCGCCTTGACCATCGGGCCGCCACAGCTGCCGTTCATTCATTTTTTCTTCCAACACTTCGCCATCGTCGCCACCGCGCTATACATTCCCATCGTTCTGAAGTGGAAACCTGCGCAACCTTGGTGGAAATCCCCACTGATCGTGCTCGGCATTTCAATCTGTTACCAAGGCGTTGCGTTGTTGATCAATACGATCTTAAGAACCAATTTTGCTTTCGCCTCACACGTTCCGGAAAATCCCTCGCTCATCGACCATCTCGGACCATGGCCGGTTTACCTTTTTTCCATGCAGGGTCTCGCGCTGATCTTTTTCCTCCTTCTGGCTTTACCGTTCCGCAAATGCGGATAAGAGCCAACCCCCCAATTTCCCACGATTTTTTGATCGTATCTCCACCTACTTTACCAACAATAACCGCCCATGAGTTTTAGAAACATGAATCTTACCTCCACTTGCCTGCGTGTTGTCGCTGCCGGATTTTTTCCCGTGCTGACAGCCTCCGCGCTGACGGATGAACCCACTGCAAAAACCGAAGGCACGGCAAATCCCCAGGCCTTGCC
>JBIIFS010000049.1:0-11602 GCA_044237185.1 Luteolibacter sp. | reverse complement strand
TTGGAAGTGGTGATCTCTGCGTCGAATGAGATGACGCGCAGGGTCGTGATCGCAGCGAGTGACAGAATTGCGATCAGCCAGAGCACCGCAATCAAGGCGACACCTTGGCGAGCTGAAACCCGGCGATGTAGGGTGTGGATCCTCATTCTGACGGCTTCGGGTTGGGAGTGGGAGTTGGAACGGATGGTAAGCCTGGAGAAGGAATTCCGGGAGATGTCGGGTTTCCCTTGTTCATGCTTTGCTGTTGGAGTTGGCGCATGTAAACTTCTGGGTTTTGTTTGGGAGGAATCCAGAACACGTGACGCAAAGGTTCGCCCTCGGCACCGAACGCGCAGCTGAGTTCCATTTGCAACGGCAGCTTTCCGGATTCGTTCCAATCGAAAACATATTCCATCTGGCTGGGATCAAGGACACGCCATTCGAAATAGCGGACATCGGTCAGCAGGATGATTTCCGCAAAAGGCTTTTCATCAGCGGCCGTTGATCCGAATCCAGTGCCCGATGCATTGGTCGAGCTTGGATCGAGGATAGGGTTTTCATAGTATCTGAGAACGATATCCAGATAACCCGAGCGGCGCATCACGGTAGATAACTGGATGGCTTTTGCGGTGCGCTCCTGATTGCCCCATGTGAACGAGAGGGGGACATTTTCAAGCGTCAGATCACTGAGGTAATGGGCTCCTGAATCGGTTGACTGGAGATTGAGATTTGTATTTCCGGGGAGTTCGGAAAAGCGTTTTTCAAGCAGATCAAAAAACGCTTGGTGGAGCATTTCCTCGTTTTGGGTTTTGACGACCGAGTTGCCCAGGCTGAGGGATGCTTGGGCCGTGGCGAAAACCATGCCGAACAACATAGCGATCAGCAAAAGAGCGATCACGAGTTCCAAAAGGGTGAATCCTCCGGCTTGTTTCTGTTTGTATCCAGCATTTGATTTCATGGCTGATACATGAGATTGTAGCGCCATGTTTCCACGGAGCGGGATTGCCACTTACCGTCAGCGAACCAATTGGCGGTGATCTCGATGCGATACATTTCCTGAAGAACCTGCCCGTCTTGGTTTTCCAAATCAACGATGGGAGAAACGACGATATCGAGTTTGATGTCGGTGCCCTCGATATAAATTTGGGTGGTGCCTTCTTCGAGCGTGGGGAAGGAGAGTTGTTCGGTAAGGGCTGACTCCAAAATGCGGGTGATTTTGAGCTCGGTTTGTGCGAGATTTGCGGTTTCCGCCATGCGGTGAAATGCCACCACAAGTCCTGTGCAAGCCATGGCGAAAATACCCAGCGCGACAATCACTTCCATCAGCAGGAAGCCATTGGGTTTGCCGGATGTTTTTTTGGAAGATTTCAAAAACGGGAATGGGATTTGAAAAGGTTAATTGGCCTCGAGTTCGGAATCCGCAATGCTGGCAGTAAGCGGGTGATAGGTGTCTTGTGCGTAGCTGTTGTTCAGATCGAGACGGACGGTGATGGGTTCGCAGAGGCCATCCGGATCGAAGCGCCAGATGGGAAAAGATTTTTCAGTGGGAGTGATAAACGATTGGGTGTTCCAATGGCGGAAGGTCAATGTGATGTCCGGGTCTATCTTGAGAGTTTCGATAAGATTGGCTCTCACTGGTTGATTGCTAGACCTGCCACCGATTTCATTTCCGAGCGCCGTAGTGCGTTCGTTTTCACGAGTCTGGGAAAGGGGACGCAAGTTGATGGAGTTTGCGCGAAACTCAATTGCGTAGGGTTTTTGGTGTAAAATGGCTGCAGCCCGGGCTTTTTTGGCGAGCAACTCGATCTCACTGGATTGGCTGCGAAGAGCGCGTTCGGACGATGTCAGGACGACTGCTGTAACCGATCCCGCGGCGATCAAACCGATAATAATGAGAACCACGACGATTTCGATCAGCGTGAAGCCTCTGGTGTTTGATGAACCGCGAATCGGTGCGAATGAATTCAAATTCGAAAGGTTGCTGCCAAACGGATGCACAGGTGGCAGAAGGTTACGGGACTTCTTGAGTTGTGCGCTCGAAAACAATGGATTGGATTTCCTGGTGATTCCTTCAAGCGGAATGTTTCATAGAAGTGATAGCCGGAAATGCGGCGCGCTAGTCTTGGGAGGACATATCGTCATCGGTGTTTTCCAGTTGATCCGGGCCGAAAGTATAAATTTCAAAGTCGGAGGAGTCCTTTTTTCCCGGATTGCGGTAGCGGTAAGGCACACCCCATGGATCCGTGGGGACGCCTTTTGAACCGGCGGATGTCCACCGTTTCGGGATGGGAGGTGTGGAAGGTTTGGTGAAGAGGGCTCCCAGTCCCTGTTGGGTGGTGGGTGCGTTGTTTGCGAGCATTTTATAGTTTAATACGGCTGCGCGGAGGTTGTTAAAGTCACTCTCGACACGCTGGATTTTGGCTCCATCGCCGAGTTTGTTGAGACCGACGATCGACCCACCGATGATCACAGCGATGATGCCCAAAACGATGACGATTTCCAAAAGCGTGAAGCCATTGGGTTTGGAGCTGCGGATGGGGGGATGGAGAGAATGAATTTTCATAGAATGACTGAATACGGATTTATCCTAGGTCAGAAGACGTCTGTGTCAACTTTCCGGGTGAGGACCTTCTGGGGAGGTGGGCTTTGGTAAGGCACCGGCTCTTTCTCTTTGTCGATGGATTCGCTGGTGAGAGTCGTGTAGACGCTGTCGCCGATTTCAAGAGTTCCGGATTGAATGTCGGCTGCGGCGAATTGGCCGATTTTTTCACCGGTTACTTTGAGATTTGCTGCTCGGCCATTCGGGCCTATGGTGGCGAGTATGGTCCCAGTCTCGATGTTCCAGGTGCCGTAGGATTGAACAAGAACGAAGTTGTCGCCCCTGTGGATGGAGGCGATTCTGCCAATGAGCCGGGCGTCTTCATCTTTTTTTTCAGTGGGCGGAGGTGTTGGGGTAGACTTGTCTGCGCAGGAGCTGAGGCAGAAGAGAGAGAAGATAATAAAGCTTAAGCTTCGAAGCCACGGTTGGGCTTTGATTTTCAGAGCAGAGTCGCAAAGGTCGCAGAGGAAACGCAAAGTCGAACCAGCAACAAGTTTATTAGGTGGCTTGGTTGACATTGATTAGACGACAGGACGATGGAATGATGATGGGTGTTTTCACGGAGCGAGGCGGTCAATTTGCCATGAATCATCGCTTTGGTGCGTAAAGAGGAAGCGATCGTGGATTCGGCCAGGGCCGCCTTGCCAGAACTCGATGGTATGGGGGATCACGCGATAGCCGCCCCAAAAGGAAGGAAGGGGGATTTCACCATGCTGAAACTTCGATTTAATCTCCTCGAATTTTTGCAGGAGGATTTTTTTGGTAGTGATGACTTCGGATTGGTTCGAGACCCATGCGCCGATTTGGGATTCGCGAGGTCGGGTCATGAAATATTTGAGAGACTCCGCGGTGGAGATTTTTTCCGCAATCCCTTGGATAATGATTTGGCGTTCCAAGGTGACCCATGGAAAGAGCAAGCAAACCTTGGGATTGGCCTCGATGTGTTGGGCTTTTCTCGACTGATAGTTAGTAAAGAAAGTAAATCCCTTATGGTCAAAAGCTTTTAAGAGGACAGTCCGTTGGGATGGGAATCCATCGGGAGCGACCGTTGACAAGGTCATGGCATTCGGCTCTGGGATATCGAGTTCCGACGCTTGCTGGAACCAATGTTTGAAAAGTTCGACAGGATCGCTGCCTAAATCCTGTCGCTGCAGACCTTTGGCGGAGTATTCTTTTCTGAAATCTGATAAATCCATGGATTGCATAAACTTGAAGTTTCAAACTTCAAACTTCAAGCATGATGAGTCGCTTGATTGCAAAATTGACACTTCTCATTGAATTTAAAAAATCCGAATTAAGGTTTGAAGTCGTTCAGGATCATGCATTTTACTTTACGCGATGAGAATGAATAAATTTGGGATATTGGCGTTTTTTGCGATCGCAATGTGGGGATGTAAGGAAAAGCCCAAACAAGGAGTTGCTGGGGCGGCGACAGAAGCACCCAAGGTGGAGATTCTGGGTGAGGTCAAAAAGACTGAGGAGGTGAAGAAAGAGAAACTTGTTTTGAGTCCTGAAAAACGTGCGGAGAAGACAGGATTTGCGAAATACCTGCCTGCGGACATAGAGATGTTGCTTTCCGTTTATCAAGCAAGAGATTCCTTTGAAAAAATGAAGGCCTTGAAGCTGGTTGGCGCGATGATGGATCAGAAATCGGTTATCAATGCCGAACTTGGGCTGGGCCCGGATGAGTTGCCAGAAGATGAACTTGAACTGGAAGTTGCGGAGGAGGCAGGAAAAGATCTCGCCGGTGAGGCACCGAAGGATGAAGTAGCTGAGGCTTCAGGAGTCTGGACCTTGCTGGGTCAGGAAGTGACGGTCGCGTTTGGTAAAACTTCCGGAGAGCAGATTGGAAACCTGCTGAAAATGAATGAGCGTGTTTCATTTTTCCAAGCTACTGCTGTTGGCAAGGCCGTGCAGACCCTGATGAAGAATGGCAACATGGAGGAATTCAGCCAGGCCTTGCAAGGTGGCTTGCAGGGAAAATCGTTCATGAAATTTTTGGAGGATCCGGAATCCGGGATGTCCTTGCTCAACAAGACTGCGTTTCCTCCGATGTATATCGCGTTTCGTGCGAAAGAGGGTGAGCTCGAGCAAGCGGCCCGCATGGTTTCCTCGAGTATGTCGTTTTTCGGTATGGCCGGAGAAATGGCGGTGCCCGTTGAGATTCAGACAGCAGGGTCTGGGTTCGTCGGATACAAACTGTTGGGAGCGAAAATGGCTGAGCTCATGTCGGAAAACCGTGAGAGCATGGAAAAAAACATGAAGCCGGAAACGGTTGACGCTTTGTTGGCAACCCTATCCAAGAAGAACATGGTCTTTGCGACCGGAACGATTGGAGATTATGTGGTGCTCATGATCGGAGGCGATGAGGCTTCCCTTCAGTTGGTGAGTGAGCCAAAGGATTCTCTAGGTGCTGACAAGAAAATGAGCTTCGTGGATGAGTTTTCAGACAAGCCTTTTCTAACTGTTTCTTATGGTGAGCAGGAAGCGCTCAAGTCTGTGATTGAGCAGATGCGTGGAGTGGCGAGCTATGGATTGGGTTTTCGTGAGGGGCTTTCCGGTGGCGAGATGCGTGATATCAAAGAGTTATTACAGTTATTTGCAGAACGTGAAAAAGCCCTGCTTGCGTTAGGTGCCACCAGCACTTTCGGCATGGTGGCTTATTCCGACGAGGGTTTGAAAATTGACAGCTTCGGCGGTCACGACAAAAGGGCTATGGATTGGAGTGCTCCGACCCGTCTTGCACATCTGGGAGGCGATCCAGATCAACTTTTTTTCCTGAACTATTCAAGCCATGCGGCATATAACGAGCAGTTAAAGGAGTATCTGGAGTTGATTGGAGAAACCGCATACGCGATAGCACTCAAGTTTTCCGCCTTGGAAGTCGAAGATCCGAAAATACTTGAGATGAAGGGATACTTGAAATTGTTCGACACGGATTTCCGAGAGGACATGCTTGCGCTCTATCAAGCCGCATCGGGTGATCTGATGGATGGCATGGGTCAGGAGACCGTGTTTTTGATGGACATGAAAGGTGCGATGCCGGCGCTTCCCGGGATTCCCCAAGAGATTGTCAATGAGGGCAAAGTTCCGCGATTGGCCATGATCACACCCGTGACAGACCGTGCGAAAATTGCAAAATCTTGGGATAAAATAAATACTCACAGCACAGCTCTTCTTGCGCAGGTGAGTGAGATGACGCAGAAGAAAATACCGATGCAAAAACCCATCAGCTCGGAGAAGGACGGAATGGTAAGTTGGTTTGTATCCATGCCGTTCTTCCAAGATGATTTTTTACCTTCCGTGACGCTCAACGACAAATGGTTCGTTGCATCGACCTCGAAAGTCCAAGCCATTGATCTGATCGGTAAGGCCGAGGCAGGTGGCGAGACGGGACAGGGAGTGAAATTTCGCGTGAATTTCAAGGTGCTTGGCGACTACTCGGAAGAGATGTTCAAAGTGGTGGATCGTCATATGGAACTATTGATCCAAGACGAGACGGCGCGCGGCAAATTCAACGCCAACAAAGCTTCCATCAAGAAAATGATCGATGCGACCCGCGAGTTTGACTCGATGACATGGGATGTTCGGAAAGAAGACGGATTGGTACGCAGCCGGATTCACTTCAAGATGAACTGATATTAGCTTGTGTTTTATTAGCATCGAAAAATTTGTCGCCAAAACATGGAGATCGAACCCATTGGGATATTGAGAACCTGTTTTGGTGGAAAATTCGCCATTCCACGGCAGCCTGGGTTATGTCCGTCGGCATGGGGCGTGTTGGAGTTTTCTGAGAAATACCGATGCCAGGAAGCGGTGCGGGGACTTGAAGGTTTCTCTCACATCTGGCTCATCTTTGGTTTTCATGAAACGGTTGAGAAAGGTTGGCACCCAACCGTTAGACCGCCTCGTCTTGGCGGAAATGAACGGGTCGGGGTCTTTGCAAGTCGCTCAACTTTCCGACCTAACGGATTGGGACTGTCATTGGTGAAATTGGATCGTATCGATTTTGACGCAGGAGAGGGTTTGCAACCGCCTCTGATTTATGTTTCCGGTGTGGATTTGATCGATGAGACACCGATTTATGATGTGAAGCCGTATTTGGCGTATTCGGAGAGCGTGCCGGATGCGCAGGCGGGTTATGCGGCGGAGGAGATTCCTGGATTTTCGGTTCAGGTTGAGGCGGCGGCATGGGCGGATTTTGAAGCATTGGATGAACGCTCGCAGCGTGTGATCCGCGAGGTGCTCTCCTTGGATGCAAGGCCAGCGGCATCGCCCAAAGGGGTTGAAAAAGTTTACGGGGCTGAACTTTGCGGAAGAAACGTGCGATTCCGGGTGGATGGGGACACGTGCTGGGTCGTGGAAGTTGGGATTTAAGTCTAAAAAGAGAATTCGGGCGAATCGGGTGTTTAGCCTATCTCAGAAAAGGCAAGTTTTCGCCGGTTTGTGTGTTAGCTTTTCTCTTGTTGGTCGTTTGCAGGTGAGCTAGTTTGTTTGTGATCAAATTTCAGCGACAGGCAGTCGAATTAGTGGTTTCCCGCTTGCGTGTTTGGGAGGGCTTGGTTACGGGGTGTGTGTCTTGTCGCCCTCGGGGGATGGGGCGGAAAACACAAAACACAATATGGCTATCACCCGCGCGTTGCTTTCGGTTTCAGATAAAACAGGTTTGGTTGAGTTTGCGAAGGGGCTCGCAGAAATGGGAGTCGAGCTCCTATCCACAGGAGGCACGGCAAAATCCCTACGTGAAGCGGGACTCAAAGTCATCGATGTTTCCGAATACACAGGAGCGCCTGAGCTTTTTGAAGGCAGGTTGAAAACCCTTCATCCCAAAGTGCACGGCGGATTGTTGTATCGTCGTGATGATCCGGATCATGTCTCGGATGCGGCAAAACATGATATACCTGCCATCGATCTCGTGGTCGTGAATTTGTATCCTTTTGAGGAAACCGTTGCCAAGCCAGGAGTGACCTTGGATGAGGCGATCGAAAATATCGACATCGGTGGTCCATCCATGTTGCGCAGTGCGGCAAAGAATCACTCGCATGTGACGGTGGTAGTTTCTCCGGAAGATTATCCGGTGGTTTTGGAGGAAATGCGCAACAATCAGGGTGACACCACCAAAGGACTTCGCGAGCAGCTTGCGGTGAAAGTGTTTCTTCGTACCTCGCAGTACGACGGAGCGATCACGAATTTCCTCGGTCAATGCAGGCAGGGAACGGGTTGTTCGTTTACCGTGAGCTTGCCGCTGGAGCAGGAGCTTCGCTACGGGGATAATCCGCATCAGAAATGCTCGTTGTATGGAAACTTCGCTTCCTGCTTCAGCCAGGTCCAGGGCAAGGAGCTGAGCTACACGAACATTCTGGATATCGAAGCGGCAGCGGATCTGATTTTGGATTTCGTGCGCCCGACGGTGGCCATTCTCAAACACACGAATCCGTGCGGAGTCGGCCAAGACGACGAAGATCTGCGCCTGGCCTGGCAGAAGGCGTTTGAGACGGATCGACAAGCACCGTTCGGCGGGGTGATCGTCACCAATCGTCCGCTGACTTTGGAGTTGGCGCGGGTCATCTCGGAAATTTTCACCGATGTCATCATCGCACCGGATTTCGAACCCGATGCACGGGCTCTGCTGCAGAAGAAGAAAAACCTGCGTTTGATGAAGATCAACGATGCTTATCTGGCTGCAAAAAAAGCTCCTGTGATCCGTTCATGCCCCGGAGGCTTGATGGTGATGGATCGTGATCACACAGCGTTGGGACTGGATCATTTGGAAACCAAAGTCGTGACCAGGCGTCCGCCGACTCAGGAAGAAATCCGCGCGATGCGATTTGGTTGGCGTATTGTCAAACACGTGAAGTCGAATGCCATCGTCTATGCCAATGCCGCCCGCACGCTCGGAATCGGTGCGGGTCAGATGAGCCGGGTGGATTCCTCGCGGATTGCGATTTGGAAAGCTAAGGAGGCTGGTTTATCACTGCAAGGATCCATCGTCGCCTCGGATGCGATGTTTCCATTTGCCGACGGCTTGCAATCCGCCATTGATGCCGGCGCTACCGCGTGCATCCAACCCGGCGGATCGATGCGGGATGAAGAGGTTATCGCTGCTGCGGATGCCGCCGGTATGGCGATGGTCTTCACCGGGCACCGTCACTTCAGGCATTAGGCAAAATCAGAGTCACCGCACATAAACGCGGATGATGGCGATAGGCGTTTTTATACGACTTTCCGTGGCTGGCTTCTTGGGTTGCCACTTTGTGCCGAGAGCCCTATGTTTTGCGTGTTGATGAAGCGTATCTTGATTGTTGCCGCAATTTGCCATTTGGAATTGGTTTTTAGCCAAACTCCTCAAGTTTCTGCGGTGGCGATTCAGGATGATGCTGTTAAGCTCGCGGAATCGCTTGCGGCCAAGAAATCCGCGAGTGAGGGGTCGATTCTTAATCGTAAAGACGCCCGGGTTATTTCATTAAAGATTCCTGCGCCACGCGGGCAGATTGTGGATCGGAACGGCGAGCCATTTGCGCAAAACGAGGTGGCATATCAGGTCGCGCTGCAGTTTCAACAGTTTCAGGATGTCGACAGGGCCTATGTGGTGGATTGGGCGCGCGCGCGAATGAGTAAGCTGGATGGGGTCATCGAGTTGGCTTATCCGAAAACCGATGATGAGCTTCATGATCATTACCGGCACCGGCGTTGGTTGCCACTTTACCTGAGTCGGATGTTGAGTGCGGAGGAGGGGAAAAAGATCGAATCCAAATTGCCGGACGGTTTGATCTTGTCGCCGGTTTATCGTCGTAAATATCCGCACCAAGGCTTGGCGGCGCATATTCTTGGATATGCGGGCAGTGTCGGAAAACTTCCTACCGGACCCATTAATTTCAACGATCCGCTGTGGGAGGAAAGCGAGGGTCGTGCTGGATTTGAAAAGCTCTTCAACGATCAGCTTACGGGTGTGGACGGGATGAAGCGCTTGTTGTTTGATGAGAATGGCAACAAGCTGTTAGAAGAGCAGGTCAAACGTCCGCTGCCTGGCGGTACGCTTGTAACGACTTTGAATTTGAAATGGCAGAAGCTCGCGGAGGAAGTGCTGGCGAAGGGCTGTCAGCGTGGGGCTTTTGTGGTCCTTGATGTTGTCACGGGGGAAGTGCTGGTGATGGCATCGCGCCCGACCTTTGATTTGAATCGGTTCATTCCCGGTGTGAGTGGCGCGGAATTCCAAGCTCTTCAAGATGATCCTGCAACGCCGCTTTTCGGACGTGCGTTTCAATCCTGTTATCCTCCGGCATCATCTTACAAGCCCGTGGTCGCGCTGGCTGCTCTGGATCGTGGAGTCGTGGATGAAAGCAAACTCATTGATTGTCCGGCTGCTATAACCTTGGGTAACCATACCTTTAAAAACTGGACGATGGTTCCGGAAGGGGCGATTGATGTGAAACGTGCACTCGCCCGTTCTTGTAACACTTGGTTCTATAAGGTTGGGATCGATACCGGCGCATCTGTCTTTCTGGGACTTTCCAGACGTCTGGGCTTGGGAGAAAAATCCGGCCTGCCTTTGATTGGAGAAACTCCGGGACTCGTTCCGAACAATGAATGGATGATGAAGAATGAGGGTCGTCAAATTTTGAATGGAGACACGGCGAACATGTCGATTGGTCAAGGCAGTCTTCTTGCATCTCCCCTGCAAGTCGCGCAGATGATGGCGGGAATCGGGAATGGAACGGCATTGCCGAAGTTATCGTTGATTTCCCAAGTTCAGGACAATCGCGGTCGGGTCGTTCAGGCGATGCCGCCCGAGCGGAAAAACTGGCTCGGTGTCGATTACCATGCCGTGGAAGTGGTTCGAGCCGGAATGCGGGATGTGGTTTCTCAGGGATACGGAACGGGACGCAGCGGAAATTTGACTTACACGACATTGGCGGGCAAAACCGGAACCGCACAATGGGGCCCGCCCAAGTTAAACCAGCGCCTTGCATGGTTTGCCGGATTTCTTCCTCATGATAATCCGCGGTATGCATTTGCGGTTTTATATGAGGGAAAACCGGGAGAAAGAGTCTCCGGGGGGCGCATGGCTGCTCCGATGGTGAGAAACTTTTTTGAACCGCTGAAAGATGAGATTAAAGAAATCATTGAGCCGCCAAAACGAGCCGTTGTGGTGATTGCGGAGGGTGAAAGTGGTGAGGTTGTGCAGGGAGAGGGAGAAATCCTCAAAGCCATCCCTATTGAAGATCCCGAAATCATGCCATTGGAGCCAGCTGAAATTCTCCGAGCGGTGCCAGTCGATGAAGAATCCGTTGTCGATGAAGATGAAGTGGTCGAATAGACTTTAGTTGGTCCGTCTATTGTCCATTTGTTTTGATTGCTGAATTCCGAATGTCGCTTCAATGGAATCCAACCATGATAGCGCGGTGATCGGAGGCTTGCTCCCAGTTGGGAGTATCGATGATTTTTGAATGGTCACGGTCGATGTTTGTTTTCAGCGCTTTTGAGACGGTGACAAAATCGATGCGGTTATAGCTGTCCTGAGAATTGTAATGATAGGTCCACTTTTCACCGCGTTGATCAGCCACGTTGACAGGTGTCAGGTAGAGCGGACTCCGGTAATCTCCGAGAATGATTTTCGTGCTGAGGCTTTCGATATGATCGTTGAAATCCCCATATGCGATCAGGCGCATGCCGGCTTGTTTGGAAAGAATGGAATCGAGGTGTTTTCTGACATGTTCTGCTTCTACAATTCGTATTTCCTCTTGATCAAAATTCGGGACGATTCGTTTTGATTTCAGATGGATGCCAATGAATCTTATGGGTTGGTGATCGATTTCAATCGTGACATCCAGGATTCCGCGCTGCATGGCATGCTCGGTTTGGTGGATTGTGATATCGGGACAATGCGTTGAGGTGAAGGGAAAACGGGACAAAATGGCGAGGTGGCGGATTGGATCTGTGCCTCCGATATGATGAAAGTAGGGAAGATCCCGTCCTGCCTTTTTGAGTCGGTCCCTGACTTCCAAAACATCCGCTTCGCTACCG
>JBIIFS010000048.1:0-11672 GCA_044237185.1 Luteolibacter sp. | reverse complement strand
GGAAGAATGGTGATTTCATCCGCCAAGCCTGGGAGCTTGACCATGAGGGTTTCAATGTCGTGGAAACCGTCGGAACGTTTTGAAAGGACGCGGAGAAAGAGGTTGAGTTTTGCAGGTGAGATCACGATGGGAATGGATATTAGGGATTGTGACAATTAGGATAATTGAGTTTTTAGTGAAGTGCGAGCAGGGCGAGCATCCTTCCTGTCTGGCCTTTTTCAACTCGATATGAGTAATGCAGCCGCAGATCCGCTGCGGTGTTCTCGCAGGTATCCTGAAATCGATTGATTCCCAACTCGCCGGCCTGTTGACGAATGGTTGCCGCAAAATCGATATCGTAATCCGGCGGACGAATGCATGGCGAAACCACACAGACAAGATCGCTCGGGCGCGTGCCATAATTTTTCTGCATCTGCATGACCCCCTCGCGCAGGATGTTGCCTTCGGTTCCTTTTTTCCCCGAATGTAACAATCCGATCGAACGCGTGACGGGATCTGCCAAGTATATCGCGGCACAGTCGGCGACGTAGATCGCAAGCAACTGCTTGGTTAGATTTGTGACCAAGCCATCGACTCCAGAGTATTGGATGGTGGCCTGATCGGAAATTTCTGTGACGACGGCAATTTGATTCCCATGAATCTGCTCAGCATGATGGCGGGTGGAAATTTCCGGAAAACGTCCCTCAATCCAGCGATCGTGATGTGGCGCGAGATTGCTCAACGCAAACTCGCGATCACCCAAAACATCGACACCCGCCAACCTTGGAATCCATGATGCCTGGAATTCACGCAGCTCTTGCAGTGGGTCTAGAAAAGAAAACACCTCCGTCACGACTAAGATCGTAACGGAGGCACATCGAATTCGCCAAGCGGGTTTCGCTTGGCACGCGTAAAAATTAAACCAATGAGCGGTTTCTAAGGGCTCGGTTCGTGTGTTCCACGGTCTCCGCCTCTTCTTCATCCATGCCGGCAAGGATACCTGCGAGGTCAGTCGCGATTTCCTTGCGCATTCTGGATACGAGCTCGACTCCTTTGGTGGTGATACGAACCATGATTTTACGACGATCTTCCGCCGCATTCACGCGCTCGACATATCCAAGTTTTTCTAAGCGATCGACCAAACCGGTGGCGGCTGCGGTCGAGTGACCCATTTTCTTCGCGATATCCGACATCGTCAGATATTCTTCGCTGGATAAATAGGTGAGTAAGAAGAACTGAGAGAAGGAAACGTTTCCTTTGTTCAGTTCTCCGGATAGGTTGAGAATGCAGCTGCGCTGGGTGAAGAGCACGAAGTCTGCGAGGCGATCAGCGTCAGCTTTCGCCACAGTGCCTCCGGCACCGGGTAAGGTATGTTTCATATTGGCTGGTTGTAAGGTTCATGTTGCAACATGGCAGAATCTCTTCGTTTCCTGAAAATCCTTACTTATCTGATTTTCATCAGCGAAGCTCGGTGGGACTTTTTCAAAAAAAGTTAGAAATCCTTGGGACAGCACCAAATTATTTAAAATTTCTGAAATGGGAAGCCTGAAATTCGACATAAGTTAATAAATGACCCTTCCGAAAGGAAAATCCTTTTAGAATCAAAGGATGTGGCTACGGATTTAATCCGCCATGCCCTGTTTAAATAGGGATTATTCGGCTTGGCGGATACAATCCGCCGCCACGGCTAGGTATTCTTCATCCAGCTCAATTCCTGTAAAATAGGATATTTTTTGAGATTTTGCCGCCAACGCCGAAGATCCGATTCCGAGAAACGGGTCGAGTAGGCGGGTGGTTTCGCCTTTGCCATGGATTTTGATGCATTGTTCGACCAAGGCAACGGGAAAGGTGGCGGGGTGGGGGCGCTCGCCTTTACGGGATTGGATGGTTTCGTAGGGAATGAACCAGGTATTTCCTCGGCAGCGAAGATCTGCTCCGCCGGTGTGACCCCAGCGAGCGATGTTGGATTTATAAACGTAAGGCACACCAGCCGCGCGTCGATCAAGTGGGATGTCACCGGTTTTTGTCAGGTGAAATAGATACTCATGGCAGTCGTTGACGTAGCGCTTGGAATTGATGGGTTTAAAATGCCCTGCAGAAATCGGCTCGCCCGAGGTCGGTGTGACGGTGATCGATTTCACCCAGTGAAAGGTGTTTTGCAAAACGAATAAAGGGTCCGCCTCATTGGTGAGGGCGAGAATGAGTTGATGGGGGAGCAGGGGATTCGATGGTGCGGCGCCGATGTTAAGAAAAAACGATGCCTCATCCTTCATTACGCGTTTCACCTCCGTCGCCCAAGCTATGCACCAAGCGAGAAACTCATCACGAGGCGCAGTGTCTTTAAATGAAGCATAGTGAATACCGAGATTATAGGGCGGCGAGGTCACGACGAGATCGAAAAATTTCTCATCGAGTGTAGGGAGGACTTTCAGGCAATCGCCGTGTAGTAATTCAATTTTCAAAGTGAGATAGAAGGGTTGCTACCAGTGGTTTGGATTTAAAAAATTAAACCGCAGATGGACGCAGATGTACACAGATAAAATCCATTGGGTTAAAATCTCTAAACACTCATCAATCCGTATATAATCCTAAGTACCACGAGAATTTATTCCCATCTGCGTTCATCCGTGTCCATCTGTGGTTCTATTCACCCTCTTAAATTATCAATCGCCGCTTCCAGATCCGCCGCGGTGACGGTCTCGATGACTTGGGCTTTGCCGATTTCTGAAAGTGTGACGAAACGAATTTTTCCGGATTTGAATTTTTTGTCACGAGTCAGTTTCTCCATCACGGTTGCTGTCGGGATGTTTGGCGAGAGTTGTAGTGGCAGGCGGAAATGTGCGAGAAGGCTGAGGATTTTTTGAGAAGCTCCAGAGCTCAGCCCTGAATGTTTTTCGGAAATCATCAAGGCCGCGCGAATTCCGAGCGCGATGGCTTCGCCGTGAAGCATTTGTCCATAAGGCAGTGATGCCTCGATCCCGTGTCCGATCGTGTGGCCGAAATTCAGCAAAGCGCGGATGTCTTGGGTTTCGTATTCATCCGCCTCCACCACACGGGCTTTGATCGCGATGTTACGTGCCAACAACTCCGCTGGGACATCGCGCTTCTCAGGATCAATCGCTAACAAATCGTCCAACATCGCCGAATCACGGATCGCCGCATGCTTGATTGCCTCCGCGAATCCTTCGTGAAACTCACGCGCAGGCAAAGTCTTCAGCGTTTCGGGGTCGATAATCACAAATTTCGGCTGATGAAACGCACCTAACAGATTTTTTCCCTCCGCCACATTCACCCCGGTTTTTCCGCCGACGGAGGAATCGACCTGGGAAACAATCGTGGTTGGAATCTGCACGAAAGGAATGCCACGGTAAAAAATCGATGCCACGAAACCCGCTAGATCCCCAACTACCCCGCCGCCGAGAGCGATGATGAGCGAGCGACGGTCGTGACCCGCGCGGATCATTTCGCGACAAAGCGCTTCGGCATGGGAAAGCGATTTCGAACCCTCACCCGCCGGAACTGTATGCAGGGTGGGTGGGTTTTCGGTAAAACTTGAGATCACTGTCTGCGCATGGTGCGCTGCCACCGTTTCGTCAGAAATGATGGCCGGACGCAGATGCGAAAGCCCATGCTGCTTGAGGATATCAGCAACAGAAGACAACAAGCCATGTTCAACCATGACAGAATAAGAACGATCGCCGAGTGCGACTTGGACGGTGGGCATACGGAAGGTTTAAAGCTAAATCCTCAATTAGGAAACCCTGAATTGGTAGAGTTTGTGAAAAGCGCACCTAGTTCAGAGGGCAAATCTTTAGGCCACTTATAGATATAGAAGGGTCGAAATATCGGCTTAATCGTTGGCGGCCCCTCAAATTTTTTATGGGGCGAGAGATTTTCCATGGCGGAAATCTGATCCATTTTTCACCTATATAAAAGGGAATTCATATACCTCACGGGTTATTCAGATCTCAAAAACAAGGTTCATAGCGTGTGTTGCGGCCGTTGCCTATGGGGACAATCGCACCGAGCTGAGCGAGTTGTTGTAAATCACGAGTGGCAGTCGCTTTTGAAACTCCTGTGATCGCAGAATATTTCCGGGCATTCATGCCGCCGACAAAACCCTCTGCTCCCGCATCAAACATGCGTCGAACAACTTTGAGTTGGCGTTCGTTGCATGCTGTTTCGTATCGCTGAAAATAATGAAATTTTTGTAATACAAAACGGATTTGATTTTCTGCGTCCTGATGCGCTGTTTCAGTCGTTCTAACAAACCAGTCCACCCATGATGTAACTTCATTGCCGCGCTGAGCGGACTCTAGTGCGGCATAGTAATCGTTTCGGCGCTTTTCGATGGCTTTGGAAAGTGTGACAAGCACAGGCCGCTTCTGTCCTTGCGATAAAGCTTTTTCAGCAATGGCGCGACCGACGCGACCATTCCCATCTTCGAATGGGTGAATGCTTTCAAAATAAAGATGCGCCAGCGCGGCGCGAACAGGGGCTTGTGGGATAGCGAGTTCGGATCCCTGAGCTGTGTCGTTGAACCACTGGATGAAACGCGACATCTCATCTGCCACACGATCTGCCGGTGGTGCTTCGAAATGCACGGTGGATCGGTCTATTCTACCAGAAACCACTTGCATAGGATCGCCGCTACTTCGCCAGCAACCAACCTGCAAGCGAGTGCTGCCTCCAAGCAGCATTCGATGCCATGAAAATAGCGTTTCAGTTGTTAGCGGTAATTGAAAATCCCGACGCACGCTCACCATCAGTTCGCCTGCGCCATCAGCCAAGCGACTATCGACAGTTTCCAGTTCTCGGTTGAGGCCGAGATGATTTCGGATCGACGACATCACATCTTTCGGGTTCAGCAATTCTCCCTCGATCGCCGAGGTTTTCACTGCCTCCGTGATCATCAGTTCCAGTAAGGTTTCTGTCTCAAGTTCCTCAGGTAATCCCTCAAGAATCCCATCAAGTCGTCCGGAATACTCCGCGATTTTTAGCAAAACGCTTTCCAAGTTTCGTAGGTCGTATCGAAACTCTGGCCAGTCCGGAAGTTGCCAATTATAGAGCATGAGCCGATTATACGGCTTAATCGGCTCATGAAAAGACTCAATTATGAGCCGATTAGCTTAAATAATCGGCTCACCCACCAAGGTAACGTCGCCTAAGAATACAGAGGCTTTTTACAATTCTTGTCACAGCTGGGACAAAGATTGTAAATTTGGTGGTTTTTGGGGTGGATCTTGGTGAGGGGTGGTGAAGGGGTTGGTGGCGATTTTTCTGAAATAATAGTTGCTAATTCGCCCACGAGAATGCAAATTTTCGTCGAAACCTGACAAAGAAAGGTAAATTACTAAGGATTATGCTTCCCGAGAGTTCCCCGTTTTCCCCAGACCAGCGCAAGTCGTTGGATTCGATGCTTGCTGGCTTTGACGCGCTTCAGCGCGGATGGCTCAGTGGATTTCTTGCGGCCAGTTCATCTGCTGCTGTGCCCGCCGCCGCTGCTGTGTCGGCTGGTAAAGTGACCGTGCTTTACGGCACGGAAAGCGGCAACTCCGAGCAACTCGCTGACCGCGCAGTCAAAGAAGCGAAGAAAAAAGGATTTAAAGCCGTGATGAAAAACATGTCGGACATTTCTCCGGCGGATCTCGCGAAAGTCGAAAACCTGCTCGTGATTGTTTCCACATGGGGCGATGGCGAAGCACCCGAAACCGCTGTCAGTTTCCATAAAGCCTTCATGTCCGAGGATGTAAAACTCACAGGCGTGAAATTTTCCGTCTGTGGTCTCGGCGATACCTCTTACGAAAAATTCTGCGAAATCGGAAAACAGTTCGATGCCCGACTTGAAGCGTTAGGTGCGACTCGAGTGGCGCCACGTGCGGATTGCGATGTCGATTACGAAGATGCGTTTGCCGAGTGGTTCGCAATCGCACTCAAGGCGATCACTCCTGCTGCCGCCGCTGCTGCACCTGCCGCTTACGAATATGCAGCTCCTGTCAGCACCGAGTTTGGAAAGAAAAATCCTTTCCCTTCCGAAGTGATCGAAAACCTTCTTCTCAACGGCGAAGGCTCCACAAAAGAAACCATTCATGTTGAACTCTCTCTAACAGGTAGTGGCTTGCAATACGAACCCGGCGATGCGCTTGCGGTTCAGCCAACGAATTGCCCAGCGATGGTCAAAGACATCCTTGCTGCTGCGAAATTAAAAGGTATCGAAGAGATCGAAGTGAAAGGTGTGGGCAAAAAGCTTTTGGCGGACGCCTTGCGCGAAGACTTCGATATCACCGCGCTTTCCAAAGCGGTTTTGAAAAAGCTCGCTGAAGCCACAGGATCGTCAAAGCTCAATGCGCTTCTCGAAGAAGACGCGAAAGACCAGCTACGCGAATACATGGACGGTCGCGAAATCATCGATGCGATCATCGACTTCGCGCCCAACGGTTTGTCCGCCGATGCGCTTGCTGGTATTTTCCGTAAACTTCCAGTGCGCTTATATTCTATCGCTTCGAGCCCGCTTGCGCATCCCGATGAAGTGCATCTCACCGTTGCAGCGGTGAGATATGAAACTCACGGCAGAACTCGCAAAGGCGTTTGCTCCACCTACCTCTCCGACATCGCAAAGATCGGTGAAAATGTTCCGGTGTTCGTGCAGCCTAACAAAAACTTCCGCCTTCCAGCCGATGACAACACGCCCATCATCATGGTGGGTCCCGGAACCGGTGTGGCACCATTCCGTTCCTTCGTTGAGCACCGTGCGGCAACCGGAGCGACCGGAGAAAACTGGCTGTTCTTCGGCGATCAGCGCTACACCTACGATTTCCTCTACCAACTTGAATGGCAGGATTTCCTCAAAAACGGCAATCTCACCAAACTCGACCTCGCCTTCTCGCGCGACCAACCCGAGAAAGTCTACGTCCAAGATAAAATGTTAGAAAAGGGTGCCGAACTTTACGCATGGCTAGAAAAAGGCGCGCATTTCTATGTCTGCGGCGACGCGAGTCGCATGGCAGCCGATGTTCACGAAGCCCTCATCTCCATCGTCATCAATCACGGCGGAAAATCCCGCGAGCAAGCGGAGGAATACATTGAGAACCTCAAGAAAGCAAAGCGCTATCAACGCGACGTTTACTAAAGAAACCAGAGTCCAGAAACCAGAACCCAGATAAGATTTTCAGAAATTCCCTCTGCTATCCGTGCATTCCGTGCATTCCGTGGTCAAAAATTCTAAGAAACCATCACCATGTCCGATCAAAAACTAGCCGCTAACGAATACATCAAGATTCGCAGCAATTACCTCCGCGGAACCATCAAGGAAGGTCTCGCCGATACGTCCACTGGCTCGATGAGCGAGGACGATCAGCAGTTGCTGAAATTCCACGGCACATACCAACAAGACGATCGCGACCTGCGTGCGAACCGTCGTAAACACAAGTTGGATAAAGCCTACTCGTTCATGATCCGCATCCGGGTTCCGGGTGGTGTGGCGTCTCCGCAGCAGTGGCTCGAAACCGATCGCATGGCCACGCAGTTCGCCAACGGTACGATCAAGCTCACCACCCGCCAGGCCTTCCAATTCCATGGCATCATCAAATCGAACCTCAAGCGCACGATCAAGGAGATCAATCAAACGGCGATGGATACGATCGCGGCTTGCGGTGATGTGAACCGCAACGTGATGTGCAACCCGAACCCTTACCTCTCATCGGTTCACGTGGAAGTGCTGAGAGTTTCCCAACAGATTTCGGATCACCTCACGCCCGCAACCCGTGCCTATCACGAGATCTGGTTGGATGGTGAGAAAATCGAATCCAGCGAGGAAGAGATCGAGCCGATTTATGGCAAAACCTATCTCCCAAGGAAATTCAAGATCACCGTCGCAGTGCCGCCATCGAACGATGTTGATATCTACGCCAACTGCTTGTCTTTCATCGCCATTGTTGAGAACGACAAACTTTTCGGCTTCAACGTCGCTGTCGGCGGTGGTATGGGCATGACCCACGGTTCCGAGGAAACCTACCCGCGCCTTGCGGATGTCATCGGTTTCTGCACGGTAGAACAAGTCAACGACGTCGCTGAAAAAGTCGTTCTCGTGCAACGCGATTTCGGTTGCCGCACGGAGCGCAAACATGCGCGTTTGAAATACACCGTGGACGATCACGGCCCTCAGTGGTTCCTTAAAAAACTCAACGAATACCTCGGTTATAACCTTGGTCCGGTTCGCGAATTTAAATTTGAGGACAACGGCGATCGTTACGGTTGGGTCGAAGGCGTGAATGGAAAATTCAACCTCACTCTTTTCATCCAAGGTGGTCGTGTGCTCGATACTCCGAGCTATCCGATGCGCACGGGTTTGCGTGAAATCGCAAAAATTCACGATGGCGATTTCCGTCTCACCGCGAACCAGAACCTGATGATCGCCAACGTTTCAAAAGAGAAACGTCCGGAGATCGAAAAACTTCTCGAACAATACGGCATCAAAGACAGCCACTTGAAAAGCGGTCTGCGTTTGAACTCGCTTGCTTGCGTGGCGTTGCCGACTTGTGCGCTCTCACTTGCTGAAGCAGAACGTTACTTGCCAGAACTTCTAACTGAACTTGAAGAAGTCATCGAAGAGGCAGGCCTTCGTCACGATGCGATCACTATCCGTATGACCGGCTGCCCGAACGGTTGCGCGCGTCCTTACATTTCCGAAATCGGTTTTGTGGGTCGCTCACCCGGTTGCTACAACGTCTATCTCGGCGGCGGTTTTGCGGGGCAGAGGCTCTCGAAAATGTATCGCGAAAATTTCCCAGGTAACGAAGTCAAATCGTTGCTCGGTCCCATCATCAAGCACTACGCCAAAGAGCGTAACGAAGGCGAGCGCTTTGGCGATTTCTGCATCCGCGCCGGCTACGTCAGCGCCACCGAACAAGGCAAGGATTTCCACAAGAACATCAAAGAAGAAGCCCGAAACTGAAGAAATTCAAACCGCGAATGAACGCGAATTAAATCCATGGCTTTCATTGAGTTATATACCAAGCAATTACATCCGTTCAGTGAACATTTCATTCTTCGTTATTTATTAGAGATTAGCGTCCATTCGCGTTCATTCGCGGTTAATAATTAATTTTCATATCATGCTCGCCGTGAAAACCACACCTGAAGCCGATCCCGCACAGCTCTCCGCTGAGCTTGCGAATCTGCGCGCAGGTCAGCGGCTTGAATTGCTTTACCAATACTTGGGTAACCGCCTTGTCGCCAGCACCAGCTTCGGCCTGCAAGCTGCAGTGATGCTCAAGCTCATCCACGATCACGCGCCGAAAATCCCCGTTGTATTCATCGATACCGGATTCCTTTTTCCCGAGACCTACCGCTACGCCGAAGAGTTGATGGAAAAATTTCCGCTCGATTATCGGGTCTATCATCCAACGATCTCCGCCGCGCGCATTCAGGCACTGTGGGGAAATCTCTGGGAAAAAGGTAAGGAAGGTGCGGATCGCTACGCGCTTCTAACAAAAGTCGAGCCGATGAACCGCGCCCTGCGCGAAATCGGTGGTGATGTATGGATCAGCGGCCTACGCCGCTCGCACTCCGATACACGCCAAGATCGTAATTTTGCGGAACAACAAAAGAAAACCCTCAAAGTCTATCCCATCCTCGATTGGGCCGACGCTCAGGTGGATCTGTTTTTCCACCAACACCAACTTCCCCGTCATCCTCTGGCCGAACAAGGCTACGTAACCATGGGCGACTGGCACAGCACCAAACCTTCCGAAGACGGCACCGCCAACGGCACCCGCTTCAACGGTGAGAAATTCGAGTGCGGATTGCATTTGGAATCCACCACTTCGGATTTCCAGATTTAGGGGATTTCATGATTTGTCAGTAGAGTATAAATTTTATTCAAGCGGTAGAGATATTAAAAAACTACTAAACCTATATCTATTGAAACTCTTTGGTAAACATGCCGATTTTTTTTAAGAAACCCCCATGAAATAAATTTGTCTCCTATATTGCCGATTTTCATTAGCTCAACAGAGCCATCTTTCTGACAAAGAGTCCTATTTTTTCCGCTGGCAGAGGACTGCTGACTTACCTAAGGTGTGGCAACTTTTAACGACCTCGAACTTATGAATATCGCAGAAAACATGGTTGCCACGATTGGCAACACCCCACTGATTCGCCTCAACCACATCACCAAAGGCCTTGAAGCCGAGATCTGTGTGAAAGCAGAATTTTTCAATCCTCTATTCAGTGTCAAAGACCGTATCGGCAAATCCATGGTCGAGGCGGGTGAGCGTGAGGGCAAGCTCAAGCCAGGTGGACTGATCATTGAGCCGACTTCTGGCAACACTGGAATCGCGTTAGCCTTCGTTGCACGTTCAAAAGGTTATCGCTGCATCCTGACTATGCCTGAAAGCATGTCGGTTGAGCGTCGTGTTCTGCTGCGCTTGCTTGGTGCGGAAATCGTGCTCACTCCTCGTGCCAAAGGTATGGGCGGTGCGATCGCGATGGCGAACAAGCTTATTGCTGAAAACCCCGGTTCATACGGTCCGAGCCAGTTTGACAATCCAGCCAATCCACAAGCGCATCGTGAAACCACCGCTGAAGAAATCTGGCGTGATACGGATGGTCAAATCGACGCATTTGTCGCAGGGGTCGGCACTGGCGGAACGATCACCGGAGTTTCAGAAATTTTGAAAGCCCGTTGTGATATGAAGACTTTCGCGGTTGAGCCAGTTAACAGCCCGGTCATTTCTCAGTCAAAAGCCGGTCAGGCGCTTCAGCCGGGCCCTCACATGATTCAAGGTATCGGTGCGGGTTTTATTCCGGGTAACCTCAATCTCGATATCGTCGACGAAGTGATCCAAGTCTCCAACGAAGACGCCTTCGCAACCGCTCAGGCACTCGCCCAACAGGAAGGACTGCCTGCCGGCATTTCCACGGGTGCGAATGTCTGGGCCGCAATGCAGCTTGCTAAACGACCTGAATTCAAAGGCAAGCGCATCGTCACCATCGGTTGCTCGTCAAGTGAGCGCTACCTTTCCACTCCTCTTGCAGAAAAACTTCGCGAGGAAGTTTCCAATCTTCCCGTGCAAGAAGCGTGATCACCGTGGTTGCCGCTGGTTTGCACCCAACACACTTTACCGCACTCTATGACTCTCGATGACATGATTCATGCTCCATTTGTCTGGGGTCTTCTCTTGGGTCTGTTGATCGCGGGTTTCATTCTGAAGAATGCGGTCAGCACCAAGTTCCGGATGCATAGGGAAATCAAAAAACTGGAATCCGAATTGCGCGATTTTCAATCCCATCTCAACACTCAGATGAAAATCACTGCGTCTGGAAGCAATTCGATGACCCAGAAAATCGAATTACTAAAGGCGCAAAACGAGAATCTGCGGGTCAATCTCGCCTTGGTTCAAAGCAAGCCTGAAAGAAGTGAGCAGCGCCAATTTCGCATCCAAGAAATGGCGATCGGTAAGATGCGTGAGCAAGCTCCGGGTTTCGCCGGAGCATGGGAGAAAGCGGTTCGAGAGGCTGAAGCGGAAATCGTATCCGCAGAAAGCGGATTTGCCAAACTGATGCGAAAAGTCGTTCCCGGGCTATCCTCAAAGACGCCTGTCGAGCCATCGCATCCTGAATCGCCTTAAATAACATTTTTTTGATGATTGATTGAAAGATTTTCAGGATGGCTAGACGTATAAAATGCGTTC
>JBIIFS010000167.1:0-3190 GCA_044237185.1 Luteolibacter sp. | reverse complement strand
GCGTCCTCATTTCGTTCGCCTGCGGCAAAGAGGGAAAGTTCAACGTCTTCCCTGCGCTTCGCTTGCTCCAGCGTAATGCCGGATTCTGCGGCGCGAAGTTGGAATTTCGCAGAGCTTAGATCGGGCCGTTGAACTGTGGCATGGTTTGAGACAGAGAGGTTTGATGGATATCCCGAGAGAGTGATCGAGGTTTCTGGGGAGATGTCTAACAGCGGGCGAAGCTTTCCGAGGGTGGCGGTTTCTTCGGTGATCAGTTGGCGCTCCTGGGTGGTGAGTTTGAGCGATGCGATTTTTGCCTGTGCCGCATCCAGGGTTGAGCTTTCGCCTTGCTTGGATTTGGCTGCAATAAAGTTTGCAAGTTCGGTAGCGAGATCTTGTTGTTGCTTGAGAAGGTTTTTTCTATCCCGAATCGCCAAGATTTTCACAAACTCCTGGCGCGCCTCGGCGACCAGTAGACGCGCTACATTTTCAACTTCGGCTTCTGCGGCTTGGATTTCCGTGCTGCTGATTTCTTTTTCGATTCCGAGCCGGTGAGTCAGGGGAAATTTGCGGGTAAGGCCGATTTCGACGCTGCCTTCGTGGGTGCGGGGGTTGATTGAAATTCCCGTATCGAGACTCGGGTTGGAGAGCCGGCCGGATTGCTTGGCAAGGCCGAGGGCTTCGTCAATGCGGAAGCGGGCGGCGGCGAGCTCCGGATTGTATTTGCGGACACGCGGGGAAATGCTCTCGAAGGAGATGATTTCCGAGGGTGCGGCATGGAGGGAGTGTGAGGTGATGAGGCACAAGAGTGCGGACGCAGTGAGCGTGGATTTCATGATGGATGAAAATTTTTTGAAATGAAGATTGAGACTTCGCAAAATGCCAAATGGGCGCAATGCGGCGGAGAAATGGCTCGGAAGCATCCGATGCCACAAATAGGCGGGCACAAGGGTGCCACGTCGTGACTTCAGATCAACGGGGGTTTATCCAGAGAAAAAACCGGCTCATCAGGGATGAGAGAGTGTTCGGTGGAAATTTTCATCAAACTTCCATGGAAAGCGGTAAGGGAAAGGCGGCCTGATGACGGACGATCCGCGACGGTCAGATGACTGCAATGATGATGCGGCGTGCAGTCATGGTCTTTGCAGTTCTCAGGCGCACTAGGATGATCATGATGATCATGATGATCATGGGATTGAGTGCAGCTTTCACGATCGGCATGAGCGCTTCCATGCATCGCAGCGGTCACCATTCCTGCAATAATGCAGAGGGCGAAAAGCTGCTTCAGGATAACTGACATGCCTTCCGATAGTTCAACTTGAGAGATGAGCAAAGGAATTTTTTATGGCGTGGAATATATTTTGCGGTGGCGCTTGGCCAGAGTCGGGGACAGTTTAGCCAAAAGATGGATCAGGTGACAGTCATCAGCATGCAGGCCACTTATGGCTTTTCCGCAATTTTGTTTCTCGCCGCAGCCGCGCTGAGGATGATTTCGCGCGCAAAAAATCCGAGTCTGCCGCCAGCTTTGCCCGTCGGGAAAGTGTCAGATTGGTTTTACAAAAAAGTGGATATCATCGTCGTGAGTATGATTGTGGGTTTTTATTTCCTGCCGGTCTTTTTGGCTGCGATGTCTCCTGAAGAGGAGAAAAGAGGTGAAATTACCGCGCCGGATCTGATTTTCAACATGGGATTGCAGTTCTTCCTGGTCGCTTTGGTGACGGCCATCGTCATCCATCGCATTAAGCCGGTTTTATGGTTGGGCTTGAAGTGGAAAGAGTGGCCATGGGTTTTTATCATGGCGCCCCTGACAGTGGTGAGCATGTGGGTGGCGTTCGCCGTTTTGTATGCCATCGGCTATGACACGCTGATTGAGAGTTTGGGTGTGCAGTTGGTTCAAGATACGGTAGATTTGTTTCAGACAACTCAAGATATCAATGTGCTGATCATGATGGCGTTCACGGCGGTGATTATAGCGCCGCTTTGTGAGGAGGTTGTGTTTCGGGGATATATTTATCCGACGCTTAAAAGATTTAGCGGACCATGGATTGGGGCGTTGGTCTCGGCTTTGTTTTTTTCAGCAGCTCATGGAAGCGTGGCGACATTAATACCATTGTTTATCTTTGGCTTGGCATTGGTATTTTTATATGAGCGGACAGGATCGATATGGGCGCCCGTTTCGGCGCATTTTCTATTTAACGGAGCCACTGTGGCCATACAGCTCTTGGTGAGATTTGATTATATTCCGAAGCAAATATTACAATGAAGAAGTTGGACGGGATGGGAGAGGATGAACTGATCGAGAGATTGGTGGCGTTGGTGCCCACCGGTGAAGCTGCGGCGGGTCCGGGGGATGATTGTGCCGTGGTGGATGACGGGGGAGCGGATTTGGTTTTATTGAAAACCGATGCCTTGGTTGAAGGGATACATTTCCTCAATGAGGCGGATCCGCGGCAGGTGGGCTGGAAAGCGGTGGCACGTGTGGTTTCTGATTTCGCGGCGATGGGTGGATTTCCTGAGAGGTTTCTCGTGACACTCGCCTTACCCGGATCGACAAGCGTCGAATGGGTGGAACATTTCTATCGAGGGATGGGAACGTGTTTTGATCGTTACGGAGCTGTGTTGGTCGGTGGTGAGACGTGCCGTGTTCCTGAAGGTTCCTCAGCTGTGATTTCCATATCGGCGACGGGGAGAGTGGAGCCGAATAGAGTGGTGACGAGATCGGGAGGGAACGTGGGCGATGCAATTTGGGTGACGGGTCAGCTGGGTGGATCGCTGAAGGGCAAGCACCTCGTTTTCATGCCAAGACTGGAACAGGCGCGCTGGTTGGCGGAGTATTTCAAGCCAACCGCGATGATGGATCTCTCGGATGGGATCGCACGGGATTTGCCAAGATTGGCAAAAGCCTCTGGCTGCGGGTTTCAGCTCGATCAATCCACAATTCCATTGAGCGAAGGCTGTGATCTGAGACAGGCACTGGAGGATGGGGAGGATTTCGAGTTGTTGTTCACACTTCCCGAATGCCCGGAGCTGATGGTTCAATGGCGGCAGAAATTTCCGGAGCTGAAACTGACGAGAATTGGAGGCTTGGTGGAAATGGGTGCGGGAGACTGTTTGTCGGGTGGCTGGGACCATTTCGGTCTGGTCTGAAAAATCCCCCTTGGAAACTGTGTTCTATGACTGTATCGGTTGACCTCTTCTAAAAATCTCACAT
>JBIIFS010000166.1:0-3244 GCA_044237185.1 Luteolibacter sp. | reverse complement strand
CGAAAAGGGTGCGGAAGTTCGGGTCCATATAGTGTTTCCAAATGACATCCGCCTCATAATCAAATTCATGCCCGCTACCCGAGTGGTCGTGGTGGATGCCGACGTCCCATGTTGCCATGAAATCGTTTCTTTGGTTCATGACTGAAACCATACCCATACTCATGTGGGATTGGATGTTTCCGGATGCCATGAAATAGAGCGGATCTTCTGCCATTTCTCCGAGATCCGGCACATGGTCCTTTCCTTGGTCGTCGTAACTGAAAACCCGAACCATCCCGGCGTGCATATGGTAAAGCAGGTGGCAGTGGAAGAGCCAGTCGCCCGAATCGTTAGCGAGAAACTCAATGGTTCGGCGACCCATTGGCGGCACATCCACGGTATGTTTCAAGGGTGCGTGACTGTCATTGTCGCCATCGATGACTCTGAAGAAATGACCATGCAAATGCATCGGATGATGCATCATGGTATCGTTGATGAATTCCAGACGCAGCACTTCACCACGTGAGATTTTGATCACTCCATCCTCGCGGGCGGTCTTGCCATTGATCGACCAGGAGTAGCGTTCCATGTTTCCTGTCAGGCGCAACTCGAGAGTGCGTCGCGGTGCTTGAGAGGAAATTCGGGTCGGTGTTGTCGAGCGGAGTTTTGCATAGGGTGCGGGCGGGCGATCCTCTTCCAAGGAGCCGGACATTTCATTCATATCCATCGCACTGAGCGCTCCACTCAGCATGTCATCCATTCGATAGAGATCCGGCTTCCGCGGATCTTGGGCGGGGTGAAGTTCTCCACGACCCATATAAGCAGATGCATGTCCGGATCCATCTTGCGCAGTGGCACGAAACTCCCATTTCCCAGACGGCGGGACGGTGATGATCAGATCGTAAGTTTCCGCAATCCCCATCATGAGGCGTTTCGATTTCAGAGGAGCAACCGCCGGGCCATCCGCGGCAACGATCGTTAGCGGCCCTGTCGAGGAGCTTAGATAAAAGTAACTGGATGCCGCGGCGTTGATCACACGTAGGCGGACTTTATCGCCGGGTTTTCCACCCAGTTCGATCTGTTTTTGGCCGTTGATAAGAAACGCATCGTAAGCGACATCTGAGACATCCATAGGCGGCATGCGGCTGCGCTCGCGCTGAAAATAATCTTTAAGGGCTCCGGCTTTGATCGCGCCAGAGATGGATTGGGCATTGCCTTTTTTAATGGAATACCAGTCGCTACCCCGCATCAGGGTGCGCATCACTTCATTTGGATTTTCATGGGTCCAATCGGAAAGAACCAACACGTGTTCCGCATCAGCATGAATCGCCTCGCCTTCGCGTGGTTCAATGACAATCGAACCATAAATCCCACGCTGTTTCTGAAGTCCGGTGTGACTGTGATACCAGTAAGTTCCCGGATGCTTCAGAGGAAATTCAAACACATGACGGGTGCCTGGCTGGATGGAGGGAGTGGTAAGATAAGGAACCCCGTCTTGCGCATTGGGTAGCAGAAGTCCGTGCCAATGGATGGAGGTGTCTTCGTTGCGAAGATTGTTGCGCACCGTGATCCGCGCCGTGTCTCCGACCCTGAATTTCAACGTCGGCCCGGGAATGCTGCCGTTTAGAGTAAGTGCGCGGATAGGCTTGAGTCCTGCCGGCGCCCAATATTCCTCGGCAATCTTCAATTCGTATTCCACGGTTTTCGCCTGAAGGGAGAGGAGACTGAAAAAAAGTATGACGAAAGGTTTCATATGAAAAGAGAGGGAATGAATCCTGAAGGTTTCTCTACTGATCGTAAATCACACGCCCATCCGGCGCTTTCCGCGATCCTAAAAGCTTGTCCGAGCTATAATAAACCCCATGTATTTCAAAAATCAAAAAATGATCTCAAACGTCAAAGGTTTAGCCTGCATCTTCTTCGGTCAGAGCGTAGGTTAATCCCATCGCCATCTCCCTGCCGGTTCGGAAAAGCACCGGAGCTTGCAAATGAATGACCGAAATCATTTCCATGAACCTTTCCCAAGAAAAGAAATCCTGTTGCGGTGGCCGCGGCCATTCCGAGCAGACAGTGGCGGCGCCCTCAGGCGGAGCCGAATACTTCTGCCCGATGTGCCCCGGTGTGGAATCGCACACGCCGGGTGATTGTCCGAAATGCGGGATGGCACTGGAAAGAAATCCCTTGTTCTCCGATGACGGTGAAGATCATGAAATCCGCGCCCTAGGCCGCAAATTCCGGATCGCAGCGTTGCTAGCCCTGCCCGTGTTCATTCTCGCGATGCCCCACCTGTTTCCCGGCGTTCATTTCCGCAAGGATATCACCCAATGGATCGAGTTCATTTTAACCATCCCCGTGGTCTTTTGGGCTGGCGGGATGTTTTTTACCAGAGCATGGATTTCACTTAAAACATGGAACCTCAACATGTTCACGCTCATCGCCATCGGCATCGGTGCGGCTTTCATCTACAGCGCGGTCGCGGTTCTCGCTCCCGGCGCGTTTCCTGAATCATTCAAAGATCACGGCATGGTCGGCCTCTACTTCGAAGCCGCCGCAGTGATCACGGTTCTGGTTCTACTTGGTCAACTGTTAGAAGCCAAAGCCCGCGCGCGCACTGGCGAAGCGATCCAATCCCTCATCGGTCTTGCCCCAAAAACCGCCCGCCGTCTACGCGACGGCAAGGAGGAAGACGTGCCAGTCGATACCATCGCGGTCGGCGATCTGCTCCGCGTCCGTCCCGGCGAAAAAATCCCCACCGACGGCACGATCCTCCAAGGCAACGGAAGCATCGACGAATCCATGATCACTGGCGAGCCCACGCCAGTCGTGAAAACAGACGGCGATCCCGTGATCGGCGCGACCCTCAACCAAACCGGAAGTTTTGTGATGCGTGCGGAAAAAATCGGTGGCGACACGCTGCTTTCACAAATCGTCCACATGGTTGCGGAAGCGCAACGCAGCCGTGCGCCCATCCAAAAAGTCGCCGATACGGTGGCGGGTTGGTTCGTGCCAGTCGTGGTTGCTTCAGCGATTGCGACTTTCATCCTCTGGGCGCTGCTCGGTCCCGCACCTGCAATGGCATTTGCCACGGTCAACGCCGTTTCCGTGCTCATCATCGCCTGTCCTTGCGCGCTTGGATTAGCAACTCCCATGTCGATCATGGTCGGCGTCGGCCGCGCGGCAGGCATGGGGATCCTGGTGAAAAACGCGAGTGCCATCGAGCTTGCGGAAAAAGTTACGCATCTCGTTACCGACAAAACCGGAACTC
>JBIIFS010000004.1:0-37116 GCA_044237185.1 Luteolibacter sp. | reverse complement strand
CAAGGATTTCCTGAGTCAGTTTTTCGGAATGGACCAGGGCAATTTCTTGCCAGTTGCTTTGGTTTTTTTGAAACAGGCGGACAGGAAAGGCGTCGACCAGCTCATTGGAAAAAATCACAGCCTTGCCACGACAAGATCTCAGGGCGTCGTGAATGGTGGTGTGAAATGCGGCACGCTTTCCAAGAGTATTTTTTTGGTGGGTAAGCAGGGTAGGGGAGGAGTCGACCAAGTGTAATTTGATTGCATAGCGAAGCGTGATGGGTAGGTGTTGCAGGACCTGTTTGGAAAGGGTGCCCATCCCGGGGCCGACTTCGATGAGATTTCGAGTCTGGTGGAAACGCATGGCTTTGGATGCCCATGCAGCTATAGCTCTGGCAGGCGCCTCTGAGATTTGTGGAGCGGTGGTAAAGTCGCCGCGTGATCCGATAGTATGAATATTTTTTGAGTAATAGCCACGTTGCGGATCATGCAGGCAACGCCACATGAATTTCTCAAAAGTTTCGTGAGGCATAAATCGGAAAGGCAATACGTAAAAAAACCGCAACCCAGAAGGGAGGCGGTTTTTGAGAAAGAAGCGTCTTGGAAAACGCTCGGGCGATTTGGAGATTACTTGGTTGCAGCTGTGCGCGCCTTGCGGATGAAGCTGTTTACGGTCTCGGATGGTTTTGCGCCAACGGCGAGCCATTTGTCCGCTTTTTCGAGATCGATTTCGTAGTTGGTGCCTTCGATAAGTGGATTGTAAGTTCCGATCTGTTCGATATAACGGCCGTCGCGACGCTTACGGCTGTCGACGGCTACGATTTTGTAGTAAGGACGGTCTTTGGTGCCCTTGCGGTTGAGACGGAGAGAGACTGACATGATATGACGTTTTGTAAGGTTGCCCCTGTTGGGCGGGCGCGGAGGTTGGTGGAATTCACGGGACAGGACAAGCGAAATTTTGCCAAGAATGCGAGTTTTTCGAGAAAAAGTGAAATGGTGATGGAGTTGCAATAAAAAACCCGACCGAAATGAATCGGCCGGGTTGAGGAAAGTTGGGATTAATTCGCGTTCAGTAGGATTTGCTGCGTACGTGGCTGTAGTAGCTTTCAAAGCCGAGTTCCGGAGGGAATTCCGAGAGGCCTTCATGCACATTCATTTCGATGCGGTGATCTTGACCGCATTTTTCGTAGGGGGGTTTAAAGGTGCCGCGGTAGGTTGGGCAGGTAAAGGTGAAGAGTTCGTAGAAACCGTAACCAAGGCGTTTGAAGGCGCGATTTGTGCCATCAACCGCTCCGTAACTCCAGCCAGCTTTCGCGCCGTAACTGTCAGTTCTGCGAACGATCGTCTCGGGAATTTCAACGACCCCGTAAAGGATGTTGCTGATCGCGCGACCCAGCTTGCGAGTGGAGGTGTAATGAGACCCTGGAGGTGATTGGATATCAGCTGCTGCGAAGCCTGTGAGGGCAACAAGACTGGCGATGATGAACAGAAGTTTTTTCATACAAAGATTAGACTAAAAAGATGGAATGTCTCTTGGCAAGGAGAAGTTTGCGAATTTTTGGGGGCGCTGGTAGGTTTTGCATATCCGGTCATAGGCTGATGCCCGTTGCCGAGGTCACACCGGGGATGGCGCGGATGGCTTCCATAACAACCGCAGGCAGAGTGTCGTCCAGTTCGATGATCGAGAGGGCGTTGCGTTCTGATTTGTTGCGAGCCAGGGAGAGGTTGGCAATATTTTGACCTGAGTTGCCCAGAATGGTGCCGACGGCACCGACCATGCCGGGACGGTCATCATTCCGAACGATGAGGAAGTGACCTTTGATCGGCGTGTCAACGAAGAGACGATCAATTTCCACGATTCGTGGGCTGCGTCCGATAATGGTGCCGGCGACGCGGAATTTTTCATCGCCTTTGCGCAGTTCGACGACCAGCAAGTCGTTAAACTCGGTTTGGGCGCTGATGGTTGATTCCACGAGATCAAGACCCATGGACTTGGCGATGGCGGGTGCGTTGACCAAATTGACTTGGCCATCGGCACGGGAGCATGAGAGCAGGCGGAAAAGAGCGGTGCGGGAAATGAGGCCAGTGTCTTTGGTGGCAAGGTCACCGTGGTAGGAAACGCGGATAGAATCTGGGTTTGCAGGGCCGAGTTTTGCGAGCAGGGTGCCGAGAGCGGAGGCGAGATCGAGATAGGGGCCGATGGCGGCAATGGCTGCGGCATCCAACGAAGGCATGTTGATCGCGTTGCGGATTTCTCCAGTGGTGAGGAAATCGCGGATTTGGATAGCGACTTCAATTCCCACATTTTCTTGGGCCTCGTTGGTGGAAGCGCCGAGATGAGGGGTGAAGGCGATATGCTTTTTGAGACTGAAAAGCGGATGATCCGCGGCAGGTGGCTCTTTTTCGAAAACGTCAAGGCCGCAACCGGCGATGTGCCCGGAATCGATGGCGTCTTTGAGGGCGGCTTCATCGATCAGGCCGCCACGGGCGCAGTTAATGATGAGGGCACCTTTGTTCATCAGAGCCATGCGCTCTTTGTTCATGATGTGGCGGGTGTCGTCGGTGAGGGGGACATGAAGGGTGACGACATCGGCTCCTGTGAGGGCGATGTCCGGAGATTCTGCTAGGGTCACTTTGAGCTCTCGCGCGCGAGATTCTGTTAGGAATGGATCGTAGGCGACGACTTCCATGTTAAAAGCTTGGGCGCGCTTGGTGAACTCAGTGCCGATGCGACCCATCCCGAGGACCGCAAGCCGTTTGCTATTGAGTTCGATGCCTTGAAAGGCCTTACGAGCCGCATTGAAGTCTCCGGCGAGGACACCTGCGTGGGCGGGACCGATGTTTCGTGCTGCAGAAAGCATCAGCGTAAATGCGTGCTCGGCAGTGGAGATGGTGTTGCCTGTCGGCGTGTTCATCACGATGACGCCATGGTCGGTTGCTGCTTCACGATCGATGTTATCAACTCCGACACCAGCGCGTCCGATAGCTTTTAAGTTGGTGGCGGCAGCGAGAATTTCGCGAGTTACTTTGGTTTGAGAACGGACGACGAGTCCGTGGTATTGGCCGATGATTTTTTTCAATTCTTCCGGAGCGAGGCCAGTATTGACATCGACGGTGATCTTAGGAGTGGAGCGAAGAGCTTCTACACCTTTTTCAGAAATAGGATCGGAGACGAGGACGCGGTAATTACTCATAGGGACGCCGCCTCGGTAGATGAGAAGCGGGTGGCATGCAAGTGGAAGTAAGTATGAATTATGATTGAGAGAGATCAGTGCCGAGCTACAGTTGCGTCGTGCTTCACTGGTTTTCAGACGGAAAATTCCCATTATATCTCGCGCCGATGGCGGGGGTGACGGATTTGATTTTCCGTAGGATATGCAAGGAAATGGGTGCGGATGTGATGGTGACGGAGTTTGTCAGCGCGGAGGGAATCATGCAGGCGGATGATCGCACGCGGAAATATACGGAGTTCGATGAAGGCCAAAGGCCGGTTGGGGTGCAGCTTTTTGGCGCGGATGGCGAGCGGATGGGGGAAGCGGCGCGAAAGATTATCGATAAAGGTTTAGCGGGACGAATTCCGGATTTTATCGATATCAATTTCGGTTGTCCGGTGAATAAAGTGGTTTCGAGAAATGGCGGATCGTCTCTTTTGCGGGATTGTCCCTTGCTTGCGAGCGTGGCCTTGGGCGTGGCGAAAGCCGTGGGTCACGATGTTCCAGTGACCGCGAAGATACGGATCGGCTGGGATGCTGACTCGGTCAATGCAGTGGAAGTGGCGAAGACTTTGGAGGATTGCGGGATGCAGGCGATTGCGGTGCACGGTCGGACCCGAGCGCAGGGATATTCCGGAGAGGCCGATTGGGAAACGATCGATGCTGTGGCGCGTGCGGTTAAGGTTCCTGTGATTGGAAATGGCGATATTGCTTGTGGTGAAGATCTGGCGAAACGCAAACGCGAGACCGCGGTCAGTGGCGTGATGATAGGACGCGCCGCAATGCAACATCCGTGGGTGTTTCGTGAAGCGAAGCATTTTTTGGAAACCGGCAAAGTCATGGAAGCTGTGCCGCTTGAGGAAAGGTGGGCTTTGATTTTACGGCATTGTCGGATGGCTGTGGAAAGCAATCGGTATGGCAACGAACGCCAGACGCTCACTGCGATGCGTGGTCGCTTGATGGCCTATTGCAAAGGATTTCCGGGGGCTAAAGAATTGCGTCAGAAACTCTGCCAAGTCGATTCGGTATCAGCTGTCGAGGGGCTTGCGGAGGGTTCGATGAAAGTAAGTTAGATTTTGCGAGCTGCTTTTTTTTAAGTTGCGAGATTTTGGCTTTTGGAGAAGCTCATGCTAATGAGTAAAACGAAAGTAGGATTTGTAGGAGTTGGTCGTATGGGTGCGAACATGGCGCGTCGTCTGGCGGATATGGATTATGAGGTGACGGCGATCTTTGATCATTTTCATCAGGTGGCGGAATCGGTTGCGGATGAGCTTGGTGCGAAGGCGATGACTTGTCTTGCGGATGTTACGGCGGCGGCGGATGTGATTTTCACGGTGGTGACCGATGACGCGGCGATGGAGGAAATTTTTGCCGGCCAGAATTCGTTACTCAAAGGAGCTGCGGGGAAAACCTTTATCCACTGCGCAACCGTGAGTCCGGAAGCACACATGAAAGCGGCGCAGGCAGCAGCAAAGGTCGGAGCGAAAACTTTGGCGGCGAGTATGGCATCTTCGATCACGCAAGCGCGTCAGGGAACTTTATATCTGATGATTGGTGGAGAAGAAGAAACGTTCAAAGCGCACGAAGCCTTGCTCAAAGACATGTCGATTTCTCTGCGCCATGTCGGACCCGTAGAGAATGCGGCGCGGATCAAGGCTTTGGTAAACATGGTGATGAACATCAATACCGCGGGACTGGCAGAAGGTCTCGGCTTGGGCGTTGCGCTGGGTTTGGATCTAAACATGCTCAGGGAAATTTTTGCTCAAACCGGAGCGAACTCACGCGTCTTAGAAACGGACGGCGATGATATGGTGGCGCGCGAGCATGACTGTTATTTTTCCGCATCACATGCTGCGAAGGACAGTGGTATTGCCAATGAGATTGCGAATGCGGCCGGCGTCGATACGCCGCTCTCGCGCGCAACTGAAGCCCAGTATCGGAAGCTTATGGAGCTCGGTTTGGGAGACTTGGATAAATCCGTGATCGCTGAGCTAACTTTTCCCGGCAGAAACGGACAAAATCTCTAAAGGATGGAAACCGAAAGTCAGATTTTTAACAGCCATGGCGAGCGACTTGATGTTGATTTTCATCAGGGAACTCGCTCGGCTGTGGTAGTGGTGCTGGGTCATGGTGTGACTGGAAACAAAGACCGACCTCTCTTAGTGGCGATTGCCGAAGGTCTGTCAAAAAAAGGCTGGCCGTGTATTCGCTTTTCCTTTTCTGGAAACGGCGATTCCGGAGGGAAATTTGAAGATTCGAACATCACCAAAGAGGTGGATGATTTGCGGTCTATGGTGAATTTGGTGCCTCAGGAAAAAAAGATCGCGTATATCGGTCACAGCATGGGCGCAGCGGTGGGCGTGAAGGCGGCTTCACGTGGAACGTTGATTCAGTGCCTGATTTCACTGGCAGGCATGGTGGATACGGCAGGCTTTGTGAAACGCGAGTTTGGCGATGTGGTGCCGGGTAAAGGTTTTATGTGGGATGATGAAAACTGCCCGCTTTCCGAGAGTTACGTGAATGATTTAAACGAAATCAGCAGCATCCTGCCCGATGCGGCGACGGTCACTTGTCCATGGCTACTCATTCACGGAACGGAAGACGATGTGGTTCCAATTGAAGACAGTCGGAAAGCATTCGAAGCTGCTTGCTGCGATAAAAAGCTCATGGAGATTCCGGGAGCAGGTCACTCGTTTGATGCGGAATCTTATGGAGCCATCGTGGATAGCATCGACCTCTGGCTGAAGAAGAGCTTTGGTTGATGTTTGGAACGCGCGACTCCAGTCGCGCAATTTGCACAAGCGCGACTAGAGTCACGCGTTCCATTGATTTTCATGGCACACTCAAATTCAGCATCACCGGCGCGTGATCGGAAACTTTGAGTGAAACATTCGGGACTATGGTGGCCTGATTTTTGGCGAAGCCGGACGTGAAGATGTAGTCAAAAGTGGTGGGTTTGAAATCGTCAAAGCGTGGGTTATTGCGCCAGGTGATCCGGTCTTTCTGTGGAGTTTTGCTCCAGGTGTTATGGAAACCGGCTTTGACCATGCCGTTGATCGCGCTGCAAAGGGGGAACTGTCCATCATGGTTGGTGTTGAAATCACCCCCCATGACCCAACCGACGATTTTTTCACGAGAGAATTTTTTTATCATTTCATTTTTGTGGGCGATGATTTGATGGACTGATTCGGCGCGCGTGGCGGCGATCTTTTTTGCCTCTTCGGGATTTTCACTGCCGCGGTTACTGCGCAGGTGGATGCAATAAACCATGATCAAACCACCATCGGGATGTTTGAGGGCAGCGAAGGCAAAGCCGCGTTGCAGGCCGGGAAGTTTTTTGGTCGATTTGAAAGACTCCTGCCACCCGGAATGTAGTTCGAGTCTGGATGCGATGGCGCACTGCTGGGGGGAAGGTGTTTTTCCATCGAACTCCAGAAACTTGGTGAGGATATGGAGTTTGATCGACGGATTGTTTTTTATCAGATTCCTGAATGCTTTTTCGTCACGTATTTCCTGTGCGAGAAAGATATCGGGTTTGGCTTTTTCTACGATCAGGCTTGCTGCTTTGATGTGTTCGGTTTTGTCGGCTTTGGTGGCTTGCTGATGTCCGCCGGGAAACCACTTGATGTTCCAAGTCATCGCTTTCAGGGGTTGTGTGGAGGATGCGGAGCACAGAAGCAGCCCTTGAAAGATTAAGAAAAGGAGGGATTTGAGTGAGGGCATAGGTGGGTTTTAATGAGTAAATACGCGGGTGTGAATCAAATTGGCATTGTGGCTTGCAGGTTGGCATGCGGATTGCCAGTTTCTTGGGACATGAAGCCAAGTGATTTGTTTAAGAAATCCCTGATCGTTCTCATCTCATTGATGTGGATTTCGATCCAACCCGTTACCGCGCAACAAACACCTGAGAAAGAGCCAGTCAAAAAGGAAAAGACCTTCGATGAAAAAATTAACGAATTCTTCGAGCCTGCAACCAAAGCCGTAAACACGATTGTTTTCTACAACATCTACTCAAGCGAAGAAAAGGACGCGAAAGGGAAGCCAGTTCTTGGGGTGCCGTTTATTTTAATTTGGCTTGGAGGCAGCGCACTTTTCCTGACGCTATTTTTTAAATTCATCAACTTACGCGCCTTTGGCTTAGCGCTAAAAACGGTGCGCGGAAAATATTCCAAAAGCGATGATCCGGGTGAGATCACGCATTTCCAAGCACTCGCATCGGCTGTATCTGCAACGGTGGGATTGGGAAATATCGCGGGAGTTGCGATTGCGATCAACATGGGTGGCCCGGGCGCGACGTTCTGGATCATTGCTCTCGGCTTGTTGGGCATGACGACGAAATTTGCCGAGTGCACCTTGGGTCTGAAATATCGTCAGATCGACAAACACGGTAAAGTATTGGGTGGTCCAATGTTGTATCTGAGTCGGGGACTTGCGGAACGCGGACTTGGACCATTGGGGAAAACTTTAGCGGTGATTTTCGCGGTGCTCTGTATCGGTGGAGCACTGGGTGGTGGAAACATGTATCAGATCAACCAAGCAACTTCTCAGTTGGTTAACGTTACAGGCGGAGAGGGAAGTTTCATGGATTCTAATCGCTGGTTGTTTGGCCTGTTCGTTGCGGTGCTAGTGGGTCTGGTGATTATTGGTGGGATTACAAGGATCGCCAAGGTAACCTCAAAATTGGTTCCGTTCATGACCATTACCTATGTGGTTGGTTGCTTCGTGGTGATCTTTGAGCATTTTGATAAAATTGTTCCGACTATCGCGCTGATTTTTTCGAGTGCGTTTGATGGTGAAGCAGTCGCGGGTGGAGCGGTTGGTGTGATGCTGATCGGGATACGCCGTGCAGTGTTCTCCAACGAAGCAGGTGTGGGTTCTGCGCCGATTGCTCACGCAGCTGCGAAAACCAAATACGCCGCGAGCGAGGGGATCGTAGCCTTGTTAGAGCCATTCGTTGATACCGTGATCATTTGTTCGATGACGGCTTTTGTGGTGATCTGCACAGGTGATTATCTTGATACAGGAAAAGATGGCATTACGATGACTTCGGAATCGTTTAGCTCTGTGATCCCGTGGTTCAAATATGTGCTTTCTGTCGCGGTGATTCTGTTTGCGCTATCCACGCTCATTTCATGGTCCTACTACGGCTTGCAGGCATCAAAATTTTTGTTCGGCAAATCCAAGCAAGTGGACATCGGCTACAAGTTGATGTTCTGCTCAGTCATAGTGATTGGTGCAGCTATGGCACCTGGTAACGTAATCGATTTCTCAGATGCAGCACTGTTGGCGATGTGCTTCCCGAACTTGATCGGAGTGTTTCTCTTGCTGCCGGTTATTAAAACGGAACTCAAAAAGTTTCTCGATTTCAGCGGACGAGTCGATGCTGGCGAGAGTTTGGACGAGGCGCATGCACAAGTTTCAGTGAAGCATGAATAAGGTTGCCTCGGTCATCTAGGTCTTATTATGGCACGCGATTATAAAATTCAGCGCAAGACATCATCTTCGGTTTCTGGGATCGATTATGAGCGCGCTCTCAATGAGGAACAATACCGTGCGGTCAGTTCGGCTCCAGGCAAGGTCTTGGTGATTGCTGGAGCGGGATCTGGAAAAACCCGGACGCTGACGTATCGGGTTTCCTGGTTGTTGGATCATGGTGAGCAGGCGAGGAATATTTTGCTGCTGACATTTACCAACAAAGCCGCTCGTGAAATGGTGGAACGGGTGAAGAGTTTGGTTGAGGGGGACGTGGCGGATTTGTGGGCGGGGACGTTTCACTCGATTTGTAATCGGATTCTGCGCAGGCATGCGGAGAAGATCGGTTTCACAAAATCGTTTTCGATCCTGGATCGTGATGATCAGAAATCGTTGATGAAGGGCGTGGTGGCGGGTTGCGATATCGATACGAAGCAACGCCGTTTTCCGAAACCGGATGTTTTGATTTCCTTATACAGTCTGATCGCGAATACAGGCGCGTCCTTGGAACAAGTGCTGGTAGCAAGGTATCCGTATTTTCTCGAATGGATGGACGAGCTCGAAAAAGTCCATTCCGCGTATGTGAAAAAGAAGCGTGATACGAATTCGGTGGATTTCGACGACATGTTGCAACTGACGGTGGAGCTCTTGAAAAACCATCCGCAGGTGCTGGAAATTTATCGTAAACGTTTCCGCAATATTTTGGTCGATGAGTATCAGGATACCAATGCGGTGCAGAGCGAGTTGATCGATCTGCTGGCGGGCGATTCTAACAGCCTGATGGCGGTTGGTGATGATTCTCAATCGATCTATTCTTGGCGTGGAGCGGAGGTGGATCACATTTTGAATTTTCAAAAACGCTATCCGGATTCGGTGATTTATACGATTGAAACGAATTATCGGAGTGTTCCTGAAATCCTAGATTTGTCGAACGCGGCGATTTCGGCGAACAAAATGCGATTTGAGAAAAATCTCAAATCATCGCGTTCAGAGATGGGAGCCAGACCCGCACTCGTGCCAGTGGAGGATCCAACCAGCCAAGCGGCGTTTGTCGCGCAACGGATGTTGGAGCTAAGAGAGGAAGAGGGGATTGAACTGACAGAAATGGCAGTGCTCTATCGCGCGCATTTTCAGAGTTTGGAAATCCAGATGGAGCTCACCCGCCGTGGGATTCCGTTTTCGATCACCAGCGGGCTGCGATTTTTTGAGCAGGCACATATCAAGGATGTGGCGGCTTTTTTACGATTCGTCACGAATCGCAAGGATGAGGTGAGCTTTAAGAGGATGATTGAGCTTTTGCCGGGCTGCGGTCCGGGCTCTGCGGAGAAGCTCTGGCAGAAATGGCTGCGTGACCCGTTATCAGGAAATGCCGAACCTCCGGAAAAGTGGTCAGATGTCTTTTCAGGTTATCCAGTGCCGAAAAAGTCAGCCAAGCATTGGGAACAGTTTTGCTATACTTTGGACGAGTTGACTCCACACGGGGTATTTGCAGGCCCATCGGAAATGATCTTCAGCGTGCTAGAAGGTTTATATGACGAGTATTTGAAGGAAAGTTTTGAGAATTATGAAGGTAGGCGCGGAGATATTGAACAGCTTATCCAGTATGGAGGAACCTTTGAGGATGTCCTGGAATTCTTGGCGCAGCTCTCATTAATGAGCACCACGGATGGTGAACCCACTGGTGATAAGGCCGTCAATGACGATGACAAGGTAACGCTTTCATCCATTCACCAAGCCAAGGGCTTGGAGTGGAAAGTGGTATTTTTGATCTGGCTGGTCGACGGGCAGTTTCCGAATGGCCGGATTTTGGAGGCCGATGATGATGCCTCATTTGAGGAAGAGCGGCGCTTGTTTTACGTGGCGCTGACGCGCGCGAAGGATCAGCTTTATTTATCCTACCCGATGATGAACCCGAAAAGTTACACGGGTGACATTCTCTGCCGACCCTCGCGATTCCTCGATGATTTCCCAAAACAGCTCGTTGAGGTATGGAATGTTGGAAATGAGTGGGTGGACGACGATCCTTTTTGAGTGCCGAGGTAAGAAAATTTGGGTCAGGATCATTTTTCGACTATTTATAACGAATTCGAGTATTATTACAGTTTTGTTGAATGATGGAAATCCCGTAAAATAAAGGCTTTGAGAGAAAGTTGCAAAACAACCACATTTTTTTTGACAGAGTGCAACTCTTTGATAGTCTCCGCCCGCTCTTCCCCACAGCGGCGGGGGTCCCGCGACCAGTCTCACTCATCATGTGACGGGACGCGGTTCTTTTGTCGTTAGAAAGGATGAGCTCACAACAATCCATATTGCTCGTGTAGCTCAGGGGTAGAGCGCATCCTTGGTAAGGATGAGGTCGGGGGTTCAATTCCCCCCACGAGCTCCATGATACATTAGCAAAAACTTCTCAGAAACTTCTCAGCGAAACCAATACGAAAATGGCCAAAGAACAATTCCAACGCAACAAGCCGCACGTTAACATCGGCACCATCGGTCACGTCGACCACGGCAAAACCACCCTCACTGCAGCGATCACAAATACGCTCGCCGAAAAAGGTTTAGCCAAGAAGCAATCCTATGCGGACATTGATGCTGCTCCCGAAGAACGTGAGCGCGGTATCACCATCAACACCGCACACGTTGAGTATGAAACCGAAAAACGTCACTACGCCCACGTTGACTGCCCAGGACACGCCGACTACGTGAAAAACATGATCACCGGTGCTGCTCAAATGGACGGCGCTATTCTCGTGGTTTCTGCTGCTGACGGCCCGATGCCTCAGACACGTGAACACATCCTCCTTGCTCGCCAAGTGGGCGTTCCTGCTCTCGTGGTTTTCATGAACAAGGTTGACCTCGTTGATGACGCGGAACTCATCGAACTCGTCGAAATGGAGATCCGTGATCTTCTTTCCTCTTACGATTACCCAGGTGACGACATTCCAATCGTTGCCGGTTCCGCTGTAAAAGCCCTCGAAGGCGATCCGGTTCACATGGCAAACGTTTACAAACTCATGGACGCAGTGGATTCCTACATTCCTGAGCCTGAGCGTCCAATCGACAAAACTTTCCTCATGCCTATCGAGGACGTGTTCTCCATTGAAGGTCGCGGCACTGTCTGCACCGGTCGTGTTGAGCGTGGTATCGTCAAGAAAATGGAAGAAGTAGAAATCGTTGGTATTCGTGACACACAGAAAACCACCGTTACCGATATCGAAATGTTCCGTAAACTTCTCGACGAAGGTCGTGCAGGCGACAACGTCGGTCTTCTCGTCCGTGGTCTCAAGAAAAACGATGTCGAACGCGGCCAGGTTATGGCCAAGCCAGGCACCGTCAAAGGTCACACGATTTTCAAATCCGAGATCTACGTTCTTTCCAAAGAAGAGGGTGGCCGCCACACCCCGTTTTTCTCAAACTATCGTCCTCAGTTCTACTTCCGCACGACAGACGTGACCGGCAGCATCAAACTCCCTGAAGGAGTCGAAATGGTGATGCCTGGTGACAATATCAACTTGGAAGTTGAGCTCATTAACCCAATCGCCATGGAACCAACCATGCGTTTCGCAATTCGCGAAGGCGGTCGTACCGTTGGTGCAGGCCGTGTTGGTGAAATCATCAAGTAATATCATTCAACGGTGTCACCGGTTCGTTTATACGAACCGGTGAACCAAGCTCTTGGGGCACCCCGCTAAACCGGGGTGCCCTAAAGTCGCCTCAAAACCTTTCATTTTTTCAATCCAACGCGTCAGTAGTTCAATTGGTAGAGCGTCGGTCTCCAAAACCGAATGTTGGGGGTTCGAGTCCCTCCTGGCGTGCCACTTTCCGTTACCCTTTCACAGCGAATGAAATTCCTCGAATACATTAAGACATTCCTTGAGTATATCAAGATCAACGACAGTTGGATCGCTACGGGAATCGTCTATGCGCTTCTCATTGCGGTAATTGTCTTGTTGTTCCGCAATCTTGCTAAAATCTCCAGTTTCACCAACGAGGTAAAAGGAGAGCTTCGCAAAGCCAGTTGGCCGTGGGATTCTGATCCCAAAGCAAGCGGTTTCAAAAAATACAAGGAGCTCATCGACTCAACGATTGTCGTCCTTATCGCCGTCATTCTACTCGCGGGCTTTGTCCAGTTTTGGGACTTCTTACAAGTCTACGTGGTCGGTTTCCTGACCAAAATTTCCGTTTGATTCTTTATTCGTTTAACACAGTTTTCCAATGCCAAATCCAAAAGAATATAAAGACCAATGGTATGTCGTCCAAGTGCTCTCAGGCATGGAAGGCAAAGTGCGTGAACGCATCGCTCGCCAGGTTGAAGCTGAGGAAATGCAAGACTACATTCGTGAGGTGCTGGTTCCTACCGAGATTGTTTCTGAAATCAAGCGTGGTAAAAAAACCGAGACCAAAAAGAAATTTTTCCCCGGTTATATCATAGTCAACATGTATCTCGCCACCGCCGACAACCAATTGGTCGAAAAAACCTGGTTTTTCATCAAGGAAATAGAAGGCGTGATCGGCTTCGCAGGAACCAAGGATCGCCCTGCACCAATGCGTCAGCGTGAAGTTGAGGCGATGCTTTCTCAAATCCAAGAGCGCGAGGAAACGGTTCGCCCTGCAATTTCCTTCGAAGTCGGTGACACGGTCAAGGTTGCGGATGGACCATTTCAATCTCAAAGCGGTATTGTAGAGGAAATCGATCCAGAGCGTGGAAAGCTCCGCGTTGCTGTTGATATCTTCGGACGCACTACTCCAGTCGAACTCGAATACTGGCAGGTCGAACGCGAATGATGCGTTTGAATCTTAAATCTCTTCTTAAAACAATCTGTTACCAAATTTTTACCTACTAATATCATGGCCAAGGAAGTTACCAAAATCATCAAACTCCAGATCCCTGCTGGAGCCGCCAACCCATCTCCGCCAGTCGGACCGGCTCTCGGTCAAGCAGGTGTGAACATCATGGGATTCTGCAAGGAGTTCAATGCTGCCACCCAATCACAGTCCGGTGATATTCTTCCGGTTGTGATCTCTGTCTATAAAGACAAGTCCTTCACTTTTATCACCAAACGCCCACCCGCTGGCAACTTGCTTAAGAAAGCAGCAGGACTTGCCTCCGGTTCTGGCGAACCCAACAAGAAAAAAGTAGGCAAAATTTCCAAAGCCAAGCTTATGGAAGTGGTAAATATCAAAATGCCTGACCTGAATACAAAAGATCCGGAAGCAGCAGCCCGCATTCTTGCCGGAACCGCTCGCCAGATGGGTCTTGAAGTCGAAGGTATGTAACTCTCTCAGTCCACTAACCGCTTCAACGAGGTCAGTGGACACCGCAAGAGGGTAAGTCAAACAAACTTGCCCGTTATCACTGCAAACCAAACAAAACACATGTCAAAACAACGCAGCAAACGCTACAGAAAGGCCGCCGAACAGGTAGGCTCCGATAAATCCTATTCTCTCAAGGATGCGATTAGCACCCTGAAGAATCTACCGGCACCGAAGTTCATACCTACTGTGACACTTTCTTTCAAGCTTGGTGTGGACCCACGGAAAAGCGACCAAATGGTCCGCGGCTCTGTCTCTCTTCCTCATGGTACCGGTAAAAACGTCCGCGTCGTCGTATTTGCGCAAGGAGCTGCCGCTGAGGCGGCTATTGCTGCTGGTGCTGAGCACGTCGGTTATGATGATCTGATCAAGAAAATTCAGGAAGGCTTCGTCGACTTCGATTCCGCAATCGCCACTCCTGATGCAATGGCCGAAGTCCGCAAAATCGCTCGTGTCCTGGGACCTCGCGGTTTGATGCCAAATCCGAAAACTGGAACGGTTACCGACGACGTTGCGAAAGCCGTTAAAGAAGTCAAGGCTGGCCGTATCGACTACAAGCTCGATAAAAACGGCAATATCTCTGGAGCTATCGGCAAAGCAAGTTTCGATGATAAACAACTCGAAGATAACGCACGCGCGTTTCTCGATAGCGTCATACGTTCCAAGCCACCTTCCGCAAAAGGTAACTTCGTCCAAGCGGTGACACTCGCTGCTTCAATGCTTCCGGGTCTGCCGCTTGAAGCAGCATCCTACACCTCCAAAGCAACCGCATAATTCCCAGCACCCAACGACCATGAATCCAGATAAACAAATCATCATCAATGGCCTGCTGTCACGTGTCAATGAGTCTCCCTACGTGATCGTCATCGATTACACCGGTCTCACTGTGCCGCAGTTCAGCGAGCTTCGTAACCGCTTGGATGACAATGGAGCCAAGTGCACTGTTGCCAAGAACAGCTATATGCGCAAAGCCCTTTCCGAGGCGGGTCTTCCAGACGTCGGTGCCGATCTCGTCGGTCAAACCGCTTTCGTGACCGGTAACGCCGAGGTCTTCTCCGCGGCAAAGGTTCTCAAAAATTTCGAAAAGGAATTCAAGAAACCCGAAATGAAGGTCGGTATCCTCGGAACGGATATCCTCGATTCGGCCAAGCTCAAAATGCTTGCTGATATCCCTTCTCGCGAAGCAGTTCTCTCGCAACTTCTCGGCCTCATCAACGAACCGGCAACTCGCATCGCACGTATCTTGCTCGAGAAATTCGATCCGGAGCGCGAGCATTTCAAATCGGAAGGATCGAAAGATTCCGCCGCGGATTCAACCCCAGAAGAAGCAGCTGCCGAATAACAAACAATCTGAATGGATGGTCTGTCGCGTCTCCACGCAATGACCTGATTAACAATGGTGCCTCGTCGGTTTCCCAGCAGGGAAATTGAAATCTCCGGAAGCTCCGGGGGCGACGATACCGCAAAGGAGAAAATAACATGTCAAATATTGCAAACCTCGTAGAAGAACTCGGCAAGCTTACCGTTCTGGAAGCTGTCGACCTCGTTAAACAACTCGAAGAAACCTGGGGCGTCTCTGCCGCAGCTGCTGTGGCCGCCGGCCCTGCCGCCGCCGGTCCGGTCGAAGCCGCAGAAGAAAAAACCGAGTTCAATGTCGTTATCACTGAAGCCGGTGCCAACAAGATCGCTGTCATTAAGGCAGTTCGTGAAGTTGCTCCTGGTCTCGGCCTTGCTGACGCCAAGAAACTCGTCGAAAGTGCACCTGCCAACATCCTCGAAGGTGTTTCCAAGGACGCTGCCGAAACCGCCAAGAAAAAGCTTGAAGAAGCTGGCGCGAAAATCGAGCTCAAGTAATTCGTTACGGATTTTACCCGGAGCGGTTCTGCCGCTCCGAGTATTCTCCTGAAAACATCATTCATAACTTTGCAAAACCGGAACCGACGCGTGACACCACTCAAAGATGCGGCATTACGCGTCGCTCCCGACTATTTGTATTCTTCTCACACCTCCTGATCTCAACTCCGCTCGCGCCATCACCGGCTCGGGCTCAAACTCGTAACACCCACCACCACCACACACCATGGCTGAACGTCTCTATTTTGGTAAATTTGAAGAGGTCATTGACCCGCCTAACCTCATTGAAGTCCAAAGCCGGTCTTACGACGATTTCTTGCAAAAAGATGTCGCTCCTGGAGATCGTGCTGACTCAGGCCTTCAAGCCGTCTTTCGCGAAGTTTTCCCGATCAAATCCTATGACGAGGCAATCGAATTGGACTTTGTTGCTTACGATATCGAAGATCCGAAAATTACTTCGCTCGAATCTCTCCGCAATAGCGAATCCTTCTCCGCAGCCCTTTACGTGACCTTCAAGTTGAAGGATGAAACAGGCACCAAGAAAGAGCGCGTTTACATGGGCGAACTGCCAATGATGACCCGCCGGGGCACATTCATCATCAATGGTGCCGAGCGTGTTATCGTTTCCCAGCTTCATCGTTCACCTGGTATCTGCTTCGAGACTTCTCAGCACCTCAACGGAAAAATGCTTCACAGTTTCCGCATTATTCCTGACCGTGGATCATGGTTGGAAGTGCAGTTCGATACTAACGACCTTCTCTACGTTTATCTGGATCGCCGTCGCCGTCGCCGCAAGTTCCTGGCAACCACTTTCCTTCGCGTTCTCGGCTACCCGACCGACCGCGATATCGTCAGCCACTTTTACTCCATCGAAAATCTCGCTCTTGGCAGCAAGATCGACGAATCAGAACTCGGCCACAAAGTTCCTTTTGAAGACATCCTCGACGGCGAATTGGTTATCGCTAAAGCCTACGAGCCGCTTACCGCTGGTATCGTGAAACAGCTGGTTAGCCTCGGTCACAAAAAGCTTGAGGTCATCGACGGACGCGAAGACGAGATCCTTCTCAAATCCCTCCGCAAAGATCCTGCGAAAGACGAGGAATCGGCTCTCAAAGACATCTACCGCAAACTTCGCCCAGGTGATCCACCGACCGCTTCCAATGCTCGCGCCTTACTCAAGCGTCTGTTCTTCGATGCGAAGAAATATGACCTCACCCGTGTCGGTCGCTACAAAATCAACCAGAAGCTTGGCATCAGTGTTGATTCCGATCAGCGCATCATGGTTCCCGAGGATTTCCTCGCAGCCGTTCGTTATATTCTCAAGCTGAAAAAAGGTGAGGGTGTGATCGACGATATCGATCACCTTGGCTCACGCCGCGTGCGCGCCGTTGGTGAACTTCTTGCCAACCAGTGCCGTGTCGGTCTTGCCCGCACCGAACGTTTGGTGAAAGAGCGCATGACTTTGTTTGATGTGAACATCGAAGGCATGACTCCACAGAAGCTTATCAACCCGAAAGCGCTTTCCGCTGTCGTGCGTGATTTCTTTGGGCGCTCACAGCTTTCCCAGTTCATGGACCAGACCAACCCTCTTGCAGAGCTGACTCACAAACGTCGCCTCTCTGCACTCGGACCAGGTGGTCTGAATCGCGATCGTGCAGGCTTTGAAGTCCGCGACGTTCATCCTTCCCACTACGGCCGTATCTGCCCGATTGAAACCCCTGAGGGTCCGAACATCGGTCTGATCAACTCGATGTGCACCTACGCACGTATCAACGAGTTCGGCTTCATCGAGACTCCTTACCGCAAAGTTAAAAATGGTAAAGTTACCAACGAGATCGAATACCTCACAGCTGACCAAGAAGAAAACTACCTCATCGCCCAGGCGTCTAACGTCATCGATAAATCAAATCGTTTCGAAAGCGAGCGCATTGATGCCCGCGAGCGTGGTGAATTCATCGAATCCACTCCTGCGGAAGTTCACTACATGGACGTCTCGCCGAAACAGCTTGTCTCCGTTGCTGCCGGTCTGATTCCGTTCCTTGAACACGATGACGCCAACCGCGCGCTCATGGGTTCCAACATGCAGCGCCAAGGGGTGCCGCTTCTCGTTTCCGAAGCTCCGCTTGTCGGAACCGGTCTCGAAGGCAAAGCGGCTCGCGACTCGCGCGCAGTGGTGGTTTCCGAGGCTGATGGCATCATTGCCGCAGCGACTGCGGAAATGATCATCACTACTAGCGATGGTAAACTTCCGGTTTCCGACGAAAAATTCCTCAGTGAACCTGAGTCGGTCAAAACCAACGTTGCCAAAGGTATCTTCGCTTATCCGCTACGCAAGTTTATGCGTTCCAACGCAGGAACCTGCATCAACCAGAAGCCTATCGTCAAACTCGGTCAGAAAATCAAAAAAGGCCAAGTGCTTGCTGATGGACCAAACACCGAAAACGGCGAGCTCGCCATCGGTCGCAACGTCCTGGTCGCATTCATGCCATGGAACGGCTACAACTTCGAAGATGCTATCGTCATCTCCGAGCGCGTAGTGAAAGACGATGTCTATACCTCGATCCACATTTCTGAATTCGATGTTGCAGCTCGCGATACCAAACTCGGCCCTGAGGAAATCACTCGTGATATCCCGAACGTCGGTGAAGAAGCTCTGCGTAACCTCGACCATGACGGAATCATCCGCATCGGTGCAGAAGTGAAACCTGGCGACATACTCGTCGGAAAAATCACTCCAAAATCCGAAACCGAGCTTGCTCCGGAAGAGCGCCTGCTTCGCGCCATCTTTGGTGAAAAAGCCGCTGACGTGAAAGACACCTCACTCCGTGTTCCTTCGGGTTGCACCGGCATCGTTCAAGATGTCCGCGTTTCCTCACACGGCCTCGCCAAGAAACGTGCCGAAAAAGTCGATCCGGTTGAGCTCAAGAAACAGCTCAAAAAGATCAACGACGAGCACAAGAAAAAGGCGGACAAACTTACCGACGATCTCACGGAAAAACTTTCCGACATTCTGTTAGGTGAAAAAATCCCGCTCGACGTCGTCAACGCGCAGACCGGTGAAATCATCATCCCTGCCAACCGCAAGATCACCAAGACACTGCTCCGTAAACTTGCTTCGGTTCACGATCATATCGAAATCGATCCTTCCCCGATCCGTAACAAGATCGTCGAAATCATCAATTCCTTCGAAAGCCGCTTCCAAGAACTCGACACCGACCGCGAACGCAAACTCGACTCGCTCGAGTCTGGTGACGACGTCGATCCTGGCGTGATCAAAGAAGTCAAAGTGTTCATCGCCGCCAAGCGCAAGCTCTCCGTCGGTGACAAAATGGCCGGACGCCATGGTAACAAAGGTGTGGTTGCAATCATCGTTCCTGAAGAAGATATGCCTTATCTTCATGACGGAACTCCGGTTGACATCTGCCTCAACCCACTCGGCGTGCCTTCCCGTATGAACGTCGGTCAGGTTCTCGAAACCCACCTCGGTGTCGCTGCAAAAGCACTCGGCTTCAAAGTCGCGACCCCAATTTTCGACGGCATCAAAGAAGATATTATCTGGAACTTCATGTCCGAGGCAAAAAAAGTCGACGGCGTGAATATCATCGGTGGTGGTGAAAAAGCCCGCGAGCGTAAGCCAAATGAGCCGCAAACTCCAGGATACACCTGGATCGGTGACGGCAAAGACGGCAGCACTGCTGGTAAGTCCACTCTTTATGATGGCCGCACGGGTGAAGCTTTCCACAACCCAGTTGTGGTCGGAATGATCTATATGCTCAAACTCGGTCACCTTGTTGCCGATAAGATCCACGCACGTGCCGTTGGTCCCTACTCGCTCGTTACCCAGCAGCCGCTTGGTGGTAAAGCGCAATACGGTGGTCAGCGTTTCGGAGAGATGGAGGTCTGGGCGCTCGAAGCCTACGGCGCCGCTTACACGCTCCAAGAAATTCTCACGGTCAAATCTGACGATGTCCAAGGCCGTACACGCATCTACGAAGCGATTGTCAAAGGTGATAACAACCTCGAGGCCGGAACTCCGGAATCGTTCAATGTTCTCATTAAAGAAATGCAATCGCTCGGCTTGGATGTCCGTCCAGGACGCCAAGGTCAATCGAATCATGGTTCACCGCTCTCCAGCGGTGGAGTCGATGATTTCTCCCTTGATGATCTCACCCTTTAATCAGAAACGCGAAACCAACCCCACATCCCTAACAATTACCTATTATGAGTGTAGACAATAACCTTCGCGAAATCTTTGGCGTGGACGAGCGTCCTGAAGCCTTCGATCAAGTTTCCATCACCGTAGCATCCCCGGAAATCATCCGTAGCTGGTCAAAAGGTGAGGTGAAAAATCCTGAAACCATCAACTACCGTACCTTCAAGCCAGAAAAAGGCGGTCTCTTCTGTGAGCGCATTTTCGGACCAACTCGTGACTGGGAGTGTGCTTGCGGAAAATACAAACGTATTAAACACAAAGGTGTCGTTTGTGACCGTTGCGGCGTGGAAGTCACTCTCAGCCGCGTCCGTCGCGAGCGCATGGGTCACATCGAACTCGCTGTTCCGGTTTCCCACATCTGGTTCTATAAGTGCATGCCTTCACGCATCGGATTGATGCTGGACATGAGCGCGCGCCAGCTCGAGCGCGTGATTTACTATGAAGATTATGTTGTTACCGATCAAGGCAACACCGCTCTCGAAGTCGGACAACTTCTTACCGAAGTCGAAATCCGCGAAGCGGAAGACACCTATGGCGACGGCTCCTTCAAAGCGATGATGGGTGCGGAAGCGATCATGGAACTGCTCAAGCAGATCGATCTCGCGGCGCTTGCTGTCAAACTTGAAGATGAGCTCGGAACCACCAAGTCCAAGCAGAATAAGAAGAAACTCTCCAAGCGTCTCAAAATTACCCAAGGCTTCGCTGCTTCCAAAACTCGTCCCGAGTGGATGATTCAGTTGGTGCTTCCTGTTATTCCTCCAGACCTTCGTCCGCTCGTGCCTCTCGAAGGTGGACGTTTCGCGACTTCCGATCTCAACGATCTCTATCGCCGCGTGATCAACCGTAACAACCGTCTAAAAAACCTGCTCCTTCTCAAAACTCCTGAAGTCATTATCCGGAACGAGAAACGCATGCTTCAAGAGGCTGTCGATGCACTCTTCGACAACGGTCGTCACGGCCGCGCCGTCACCGGTGCTGGCAACCGTCCGCTCAAATCCCTCAGCGACATGCTCAAAGGCAAAGGCGGTCGTTTCCGTCAGAACCTTCTCGGCAAACGCGTCGACTATTCTGGACGTTCGGTCATCGTTATCGGTCCCGATCTCAAACTTGGACAGTGCGGTCTTCCGAAGAAAATGGCTCTTACTTTGTTCGAACCATTCATCATTCGCCGCCTGAAAGAACTTGGCTACTGCCACACCGTTCGCTCGGCGAAGAAGATGATCGATCGCAAGACGACGGAAGTCTGGGACATCCTTGCAGAAGTGACCAAAGGACATCCTATTCTTCTCAACCGTGCTCCAACGCTTCACCGCCTCTCGATCCAAGCTTTCGAACCGAAACTCATCGAAGGCTCCGCGATCCGCGTTCACCCGCTCGTTTGTACCGCTTACAACGCGGACTTCGACGGTGACCAAATGGCGGTCCACGTTCCTCTCTCGATCGAAGCTCAGATGGAGTGCCGTCAGTTGATGTTGGCACCTAACAACATCTTCTCGCCTGCATCCGGTCGCCCGATCACGGTTCCTTCCCAAGATATCATTCTTGGAACTTACTATCTAACATGGGCTGGCATCCGCACCCAAGTGGATCGCGACAAACAAGAGCACCTGCCACTGTTTGAAAACTCCTCGGAAGTCGAGTTCGCTATCGCTTCACGCAAGATCGATTACCATTCTTGGATCCGTATCCGTAACCAAGACTTCGGTAAGAAAACTGTTTACGGTGAGTCCGATCTCAAAATCATCGAGACCACTCCGGGCCGCGTTCGTTTCAACGAAATCTGGCCAGCTGAACTCGGTTTCTACAACAAGACTGTTGGTAAGAAACAAATCGGCGACATCATCTGGCGTTGTACTCAAGCCGCTGGTAAGAAGAAAACGGTTGAGGTTCTCGATAAACTGAAATCCCTCGGCTTCATGGAAGCGATGCGCTCCGGTATCTCTATCGGTATCGTCGACATGCTCATCCCTGAAGAGAAACCAGAAGTCATCGCCAACGCATACGCAGAGGTCGAAAAAGTTTCGAAGCAATACCGCAACGGTGTCATCACCAACGGCGAGCGCTATCAGAAAGTCGTCGACATCTGGACTCAAGCCACCGACACCATCGCCAACGCCCTCTACCGCAAGATCGAGTATAACGAAGGCAAGAAAAAGGCATCGCCTCTTTTCATGATGGTAGATTCCGGTGCGCGGGGTAACAAATCCCAGATCAAACAGCTCGGTGGCATGCGCGGTCTGATGGCAAAACCATCCGGCGAGATTATCGAACGCCCGATTATTTCGAACTTCCGTGAAGGTCTTTCGGTGCTCGAATACTTCATCTCTACTCACGGTGCTCGTAAAGGTCTCTCCGATACTGCGTTGAAAACCGCGGACTCGGGATATATGACCCGCAAGCTCGTCGATGTTGCTCAAGACGTGATCGTATTCCAGCAGGACTGCCACACTGCGAACGGCATCACGGTTGAAGCGATCTACGACGGTGACGAAGAAGTCGCCTCACTTTCCACCCGCATCTACGGTCGCGTTTCTTGCGAGCAAATCAAAGATCCAATCAGCGGCGAAATCATCGTGAAAGTCGATGATGTGATTACTGAATCCCAAGCCAACACGCTTGAGAAAATCGGTCACGAAAAACTCAAAATCCGTTCGGTTCTTACATGTGAAGCGGACCGTGGTTGCTGCGCCAACTGCTACGGCCTCAATCTTGCGACAGGCCTTCCGGTCAAGATCGGTGAAGCTGTCGGTATTATTGCCGCGCAGTCGATCGGTGAGCCGGGAACCCAGCTTACCATGCGTACTTTCCACGTTGGGGGTGTTGCTGCAGCAACCTTCAAACAACCCATCATCAAAACCAAGAACGCCGGACGCCTCGTCTACAAGGACCTCCGCGTGGTTCAAGACTCGGATGGTAACTGGGTGGCACTTAATAAAAACGGCTCGGTTTCCATCCGTGACAAAGGCGGCTTGGAACTCGAAAGCCACAGCATCATCATCGGTTCGATCATCTCCACCAAAGACGGTGAAGATGTTAAAAAAGGCGATACCATCGTAACATGGGATCCCTACAACGTGCCGATCCTTACCGAGAAGCCTGGTAAAATTGAATTCCGCGACATGATTCTGGGTATCACCGTTGCTGCTGAAGTTGACAAGGAAACCGGCAAAAAAGGAACGATGGTAACCGAGCACAAAGAGGATCTCCATCCTCAGGTCTGTATTACCGATCCGAAAACCGGCGAAGTTATCATCAGTTACTCCATCCCTGTCGGCGCTCACCTTTCCGTTAAAGAAGGCGAAGTGGTCACCGGAGGAACCCAGCTTGCGAAAACCCCACGTAAAGTAGCCCGCACCAAAGACATCACCGGGGGTCTCCCACGCGTTGCCGAGCTCTTCGAAGCTCGCAAACCGAAAGAGTCCTGTGTCATTGCCAAAATCGAAGGCGATGTTTCCTTCGGCGGAAATGTTCGCGGTAAGAAAAAGGTTATCGTCACCGATTCGACTACCGGCGAACAAGTCGATCACCTCGTCCCGATGGGCAAACACATCATTGTGACCGAAGGTGACAAAGTGAAACGCGGCGATCAAATCACCGAAGGACCAGTTTCTCCGGAAGATCTTCTCGAAGCTTGCGGCGCTACCGAACTTCAAGAGCATCTTGTCAACGAAGTGCAATCCGTTTACCGCGTTCAAGGCGTGGAAATCAACGACAAGCATATCGAGGTGATTGTCCGTCAGATGCTCCGCAAGGTGAAAATCACCGATCCTGGCGATGCCGACCAATTCCTCTGGGGTGATCAAGTCGAGCGCACCACCTTCAAAAAGGTTAACGCTGAGATCGTTGCCAACGGTGGTAAGCCTGCCGAAGGCGAGCCAGTTCTGCTTGGTATCACCAAAGCCTCTTTGGAAACCGATTCGTTCATCTCCGCCGCTTCCTTCCAAGACACCACCCGTGTTCTTACCGAAGCAGCGACTCTTGGCCGTATCGATTACCTCACCGGATTCAAAGAAAACGTCATTATGGGCCACCTCATCCCGGCGGGCACTGGCTTCCATCACCATCGTGATTCGGAGTTCGAGTTCACTGTCGAAGAGCCGGAGCCAGTTGTCGAAGCACCAGAAATCTTCGAAGACGAAGAAGACGTGGTCTCTGCGTAATTCCAACGACCATCAAAACAACCCCGGTTCATCGCAAGGTGGCTGGGGTTTTTTGTTGGAGAGCCGATGTCCACATCGGTTTTTTCATGATAGGTCGTATAGGTCGTATAGGTCGTATAGGTCGTATAGGTCGTATAGGTCGTATAGGTCGTATAGGTCGTATACTACCTCAACCCCCGAATAAAATCCGTGAAGAAAGCCTCACTCTCTAACAGTCTATCGATCTCAATATACTCATCTTTCGTATGAGCCTGCTCGATCGAACCCGGACCAATGCAAATTGAAGGAAGTCCTGCAGCAGAGAGGTGAGCTGCATCAGAAAACCACGGAGCACCTGCAAGCTGGGTCTTCGAATCAGTGGCGAGAAGTTTTTGTATATAAGGATTCTCTGCATCCGTTTCCATGGGAGGATTCTCATGGGCGTAGATAATATCTAACGGAAGTCTCAGTTCAGCGATCGTTTCGCGAAGAAGCTGAAGCGCGCCACCCGCGGAGTAGAGCAATGGTGTCTGGCGGATGTCGATCTGGGCAGTAGCTAGGTTAGGGACGATATTTGCTGCCAAGCCTCCTGAAATAACTCCGATGTTCATGGTTGAGTGACCAAGGATTTCGTGGCCGAAAGAAGCTAGCCGTGGCGCAAGAACTTCCTGAAGATCCAGTAGAGCGCGCGAGATCTTAAGAATCGCGTTGTCACCCTTTTCGGGCTGTGAGGAATGCACGGAAATACCGCTCGCAGTTAGGGTTGCCCAAACGGAACCTTTCGTGATGTTGACGACCTGCATTGAGGTCGGTTCTCCCACGATCGCAAATTCATATTCTGTCGCGTGATGTTTCGCAAAATGCTTGGAACCATGCTGTGAAGCTTCTTCGCCCATGAATGCTACGAAATCGACTGCCACTGGAAGGTCTTTGAGGATTTCTTTGTTGTTTTTTAAACCCGTCAGCATCGCTGCTATCGGGCCTTTTGTGTCTGAAGCGCCGCGTCCCCAGATTTTGCCATCACGGATTTCGCCCGAGAATGGAGGAATGGTCATGTTGTCGATTCCTACCGTATCAAGGTGAGGTCCAAGTAAGATACGAGGACGGCCATCAAGTGGAGCAAAGCGGGCGATCAGGTTGGGACGGCCGGGCTCGATTGCCTCGATAGTGACTTCTGCACCAATACCCTCCAGCCAGATTTTCAGGAAATCCGCCATTCGTTGCTCACCGACCCATTCTTCTTGGCCCGGCGACGCATGATCGGGATTCACCGATGGGATTTGAACGAGTTCTTGGAGCAACATGGTGTAAACTCTAAATTTTAAATTCTAAACTTCAAGGAAGAGAGCGGATCTCAAACAAACCATTTGACTTTTGGGTGCATATGGACGTTATCCTGTCCATATGAATGCGATTACCTACACGGCGGCCAGAGAGAATTTAGCATCGACCATGGATCGCGTTTGCATCGACCGGGATCCGGTGATCATTACCCGGAATCGTGATCAAGCGGTTGTCATGATTTCTTTGGAGGATTACGAGGCATTGGAGGAAACTGCCTATCTGTTGCGTAGCCCGGCAAACGCGAAGCGTCTCATCGCTTCGATCGAAGCTGCTGAACAAGGGAATACAGTTTTGAAAAAAATCGACCTGACTCAATGAACATCACTTTCACAGCGCAGGCCTGGGAGGATTATCAATACTGGCAAAAGACAGATCAGAAAGTTCTCAAAAGAATCCATCTCTTGATCCAAGAAATCCAGCGATCTCCACATGATGGGATCGGAAAGCCTGAATCACTCAAACACAACCTAAGCGGTTACTGGTCACGCCGTATTACTGATGAACATCGTATCGTTTACAAACAGTTCGAACACGGCATTACATTTGTGCAAATGCGTTATCATTATAAGTAGGGCTAATTTTTTTTGCTGGGCGGTTGCAAACCGCCGCCACGGTTGGCAGATTTCGGGTGTCGTTATGACAGGAAACAAGGTAATAAATTTTGCGGCATATCGCTTTGTCGAGTTGTCGGAGCTAAAAGAGCTTCGGGAGGAGCTGTTGGTTCTTTGTAAAGATGCCGGTTTGAAGGGAACGATTTTATTGAGTGTTGAGGGAGTGAATCTGTTTGTTGCCGGCTCGGAGCAGGGGATTGATCGATTGATGGCAAGGCTGCGGCAAATTCCCGGTTTGGAGGATTTTGTCGGCAAGGTAAGTGAAAGCGATGATCAACCGTTCCGACGCATGTTGGTGCGCATCAAGAAAGAGATCATTTCCTTCGGAGTGGAGGGAATTGCTCCGGGTCAGCGGACTTCGCCAAAACTGCCAGCAAAAGAGTTGAAACGTTGGCTGGATGAGGGTCGGAAAATCACGCTGCTGGATACGCGCAATGATTATGAAGTGAAGCTCGGAACCTTTGCAGGGGCGGTTGTGCCGGATATCCGCACTTTCCGTGAGTTTCCCAAGGCAGTGAGAGAGCTACCACAGGAGATGAAGGATAAAACCATTGTCATGTTCTGCACGGGTGGGATTCGCTGCGAGAAGGCAGGTCCGTTCATGGAGATGGAAGGGTTCAAAAACATCTATCAACTCGATGGTGGAATTCTGAAATACTTTGAGGAATGTGGTGGAGATCACTATAACGGTGAATGCTTTGTATTTGATCAACGCGTTGGAGTGGATCCGGCGTTACAGGAGACGGATTCCGCGATTTGTTATGCATGCCTTGCGCCGCTTGATGCGCAGGATCAGGAAGACGTCCGTTATGTGGGAGGCTTGAGTTGCCCGCATTGTTTCAAGGCGGAGCCGGAAAAAATGGCCGAGCGTATCGTGGAAGCACAGGCGAAGCTCGATGATATGTGTCGAGTGTTGCCGGGATCCATGCCACTGGAAAACCGTAGACCGGTGAATGTTGCGGCGAAGTATGATAAGTGGACCTTGCTGGATTTGTTGGTGGAGCAGTTTCCACAAATCTCACGCGAGGACTGGGCGGAAAGATGCGCGCAAGGCCGTTTTGTGAGTTATGGCGGAAAGGTTCGTGGCGTAGATCATGTGGTTCGCGCGGGTGAGAGGATTTTGCAGGTGTTTCCACCTGCGGTGGAGCCTGCGGTAGCGACAGGGATACGAATCATTTGGGATGACGAGGCATTGTTGTTGATTGAAAAGCCTGCGCCCTTGCCGATGCATGCAAGCGGTAGATATCATCGCAATACGCTACAATATCTGATCAACCAAGTGTATGAACCGAAGTTTCCGCGTCCGGTGCATCGTTTGGATGCGAACACCCGCGGCCTCGTGCTGTTTGCCCGTACACGGTATTTTTGCAAAATGCTACAACGTCAGTTTCTGGACGGCGCGGTAGAGAAAATTTATCGGGTGAAAGTCCAGGGATGTCCTGAGTGGAATGAAAAAGTGTGCGAGTTTTCGATTTCCAAAGAAGTCGAGGGACCTGGTGGGCGCGGTGTGGATGAGGAAGACGGATTGGAAGCCCGTACGGAATTTGTTGTCAAGGAACGTTGCGCGGATGGAACGACATGGCTGGAAGCGAAGCTGGGCAGTGGTCGGACTAATCAGATCCGTGTGCATCTATGGGAGCTCGGTTTCCCTGTGATTGGGGATCCCTGTTACCTGCCCGACAAGCGGATGAGCGACAAACAAACTTTGGATGTCGGCGATGCTCCGATGGAATTGGAAGCGTGGCGGCTGAGTTTTACTCATCCTATCAGTGGTCAACGAATGGTGTTTGAAAACGGTGAAGCCTTGCAATCGTGAATATCCCTTGGCTTGAGCATGCTTCGCGGCAAAAGAAACTCATGGTTGGGGTTTCGGGAGGTTTGGACTCGACCGCGCTGCTGTATCTACTGAAAGCTGAAGGTTTTAAAAAAGTCGTGGTTTGTCATTTGAATCATGAGTTGAGAGGGAATGAGTCCTCGGGAGATGCAAAATTTGTTAAACAATTGGGAAGGCGTTTGGGTTATGAGGTGCTTTCTGAAAAAGTGAATCTCTTGGCACAGATGCGGTTAACGGGTGAGTCATTGGAAACGGCAGGAAGGACAGCGAGGCATGCGTTTTTCGCGAAGTGTGGAAAAGAACAACGCTGTGGGTTGCTTTTGCTGGCTCATCACGCGGATGATCAGGCGGAGACGATTTTATGGAATCTGGTGCGTGGCTCTCTCGGCTGCCGGGGGATGAGTGAGATTCAAGCGATCAAGATGGCCGGTCGAACTATGACGTTGATCCGTCCGCTGTTAGGTGTGCGTAAATTCGAGCTTACCGAGTGGATGAAAGGGCATGATTTTAATTGGCGTGAAGATGCAACGAATAAGGTGAACGATGTGGTGCGGAATCGGTTGCGTAACGAAGCGTTGCCTTTGTTGGATGCAATTGCCAACCGTGATGTGACTCCGGCCCTGCTCCGCGCCGCAGAATTAGATGGTGAGTGGCGTGAGTTGTTGGATTGGTCGGTGACTGCCGTGGCGGCGACCGATCCACAAGGGCGATTGCACACAGGTGTGATGAAGAATTTACCCTCGGTTTTATCCCGAGCGGTCATTGCGAATTATTTAAAGAAAAAGCAGATCGAAAATGTAGATTGGCGGCTGCTGGATTGCTGTGTGGATCTGCTTGATGTGGATAAACCTGCGAGTGTGAACCTGCCGGGTGGAAAGCGGTTGAGAAGAAAGGCGGGTAGGATTTTCATCGAGTCTTAGACACCTGCTTTTGATCTGGAAAAGAGTTTAACCACAAGGAACGCAGAGATCACAGAGATGTGCCGTCGCGCTTATCAAGCTACTCCTTAATACTTTTCTTTGTGTTCTTTGCGTTTTGTGCCGTTAAATTTCATGGATTACATCCGAACTTCATTACGAAGACTTGCAAACCCACCGGAATTTCATCCATGCTAACGGCGTGCCAGAAACTCAATCCGCAAACGAAAAAGCCAGACGCTGGGGGGCGTATGTCTGCCCGGATTGTCGTTTCATTTTTCGTATCCCGATGGACCACGATGGAATAGGCACGGTTTGTCCCTCCTGCCGCAGGATGCTGCGTATCCCCAAAGAAGGCGATTCCGTGGCACCTTTGATGGCCCCGATCAAGAAGATCAGCGTGTAATTTAGGCTTTGAATTTTCAAACATCTGGGTTGTGGAATTCTTATGGCTGGAAATGATGGGGCTGTGAAAGATCAGAGAAAAGTGCGGGATGTGGTGTTTGCGGGGATTGATTTTGAGGGAGCGGGCGCGCAAAGCGGCAAAGAGGATTGGCCGGTGCAAATTGGTATGGCGACGTGGTCGCTGGACAAGGGTCATGGGGATTTTTACGTATCCTATCTGGAGCGGGATGGGGAGGTGGATTGGTATGCGAAAAAAATTCACGGAATCGATGTCGGTCATTTATCCGGAGCTCCCAGTTTGATCTCCCTGTGGCCGGAAGTGAACGGTCGATTGGGGAACGAGGCAGTTCCGGTCGCGCATGCGAAAGGAACGGAAAAACGATTCCTTAGAAAATTTCCGGGTAATCCGTTTGATCCATGGGTCGACACTTTGTTGTTGTCCCGCGCGGCGATGCCGGATCAGAAAAAGCATTCTCTGGGTGTCTTGTGTGAAGAGCTGGGAGTGGCGGCTCGGGTTCGGGACTTGGTGCCAGGTAAGGATTGGCATGATGCGTTATTTGATGCGGTGGCTTCATTGGTCTTGCTGGAATGGATGGTTCACAAATACGGACTGCAGGACTTGCCATTGTGGTCATTGGTTGTGCCGAACACGGGAGCGTGGTATCGCTTGCGCAAGGCGATGTCCTAGGGATTTTTCTCAGTCATGGTCAAACTGAGGTTTTTTAAATTCAGTTGGGAATTCCCAGTCGCCGACAGGGTTTTTGATTCGCAGAGATCCGTTCTTGAAACTCCCGTGCCGACTCGAAAGGATGATTCGCGATGACAGAACCCAAATCAAAGCGAACCAGCGGTTCGGTAGCGATGGATGACTACCTGGAGCAGATTTTGCATTTGATCGAGGAGAAGGGTTATGCCCGCGCGGTGGATATATCCGGAAAGCTCGGAATTTCTCAGGCAAGCGTCACCAACATGCTTCAAAAACTCGATGGAGAGGGCTTGGTGAAGCATGAGAAATACCGTGGTACTGTGCTTACCGAAGAGGGTTTGCGAATTGCCGGGGCAATCGTTGAAAGGCATGAAACCCTGACCCGATTTCTCAGGTTGTTCGGGCTTGAGGAGGATACCATTTATCGCGATGTTGAGGGCATGGAACATCATGTTTCAAGGCCAACCCTTGAGGTGATCCGTGCGGTTGCGGATGCTCTTGAGGGTAGCGGCACGTTTCTTGATGAGGTAAAAAGCCGTATTCGTTTGGAATCTGATAAATCACTCAAAAAAAACTGAGTTTCATGTGATTTATGCATGGCATGATTGCGGATTATGCTTCATGTTATCAGATGGACATCGAAATTTTCTTTGCTCCGATTGATTGAATCCCAAACCATAAACAAATATGCAAACTGCAAACGTCAATTTGCCTGTCACCGTGACGGTGAGGCATGAAGAAGTGACCGATTCCCTCCGTGATTATGCGCATAAAAAGATAGAGAGCTTGCATCTCGATTATCCGAAAATCATCGAGGCGAAGGTGATCTTGGACGTTCAGAAGAACCGTCAAATCGCGGAGATCATCCTTTTTTGCACCAACCATATCACGATCGAGGCGCATTCCGAAGGGCGTGACATGTATGTGGCGCTGGATGAGACGATTGAGAAAATCGCTCGCCGGATGCGCAAACAAAAGACCCGTTTGATGAAAAAGAACCGGCCGCATCGGAATGAGTCGATTCGCTATCTCGATGAGAGACATTTCACCGAAGAGGCGATGGATCACCCCGAGGAGTCTGAATATGATCCCGAGCCATTCATTGTGATTCCCGAGAAAGTTGCGGTCAAAACCATGTTCAAAGAGGATGCGATCATGGAGTTGGAACTCTCGGAGCGTCCCTTCATACTCTACAAGAGTGCCCGCCGCCATTGCCTGACGATCATTTACAGAAGGAAGGATGGCGAATACGCGGCGATTGATATCCAACAATAGTTCAAGATCGGATGCGCATTGAAAGAAGGGGTGGCCGTGAGGCTGCCCCTTCTTTATGAAGGGATTGACGATTAATGATTGTTGATTTTGGATTTTTGATTTGGAAGATCATTCGCTCCTCATCTCCATTTCCTCCTCCCTCCCTGTAGAGAAATGCCTGAATTATGGAGTGATCTCTGATTTGGATTTAACGCGATGATTTGAGAGGGCTTTTATTGAAAAGGAGGGAGGAGGATAAGGAGGGGAAGAGTTTTGGTTTGAGATTTGAGATTTGAAACTTAGAGTTTGGAGATTGGGCTTTACCTGAGGGTGAGGTGGGTTAGACAGGACTTGCCTAATTTTACGGCGATTCATTAACAATTTTCACTCTCGATATGGATATTCAAATTGCGACACTTTGTGATTTTGCCGCTGACTATAACGGCAAACTGGTTATTTCAGGGACTTTTGACACCTTAGCCGCGAGAGCTCTGCCGGTGGTGCATCCTGCGTGTGCCTTGGCGATGCGTTTTTGTTTCACTCAGGAAGATGTGGGCCGTCACAAACTTTCGATCACGATTATCAATGAAGATGGTGAGGCTTTAGATCCGCAGAATATGCCGATCGAGCCTGAGTTTGAGGTTAAAATGCCAACGGATGTTCCGTTCAACACACGTAACATGGTGATGAATTTGCAGGGACTTCGATTCAATGAGAACGGAATTTATTCCATTGATATCGGTTATGACGGCGAGTTGATGATGCGTTTGCCACTGCGGGTATTGAAGGTGAATGCCGAAGCTTGATCCCTATGGAAAGGCGATACAATTGCGCTCTCATTACCGGGGCATCGGCCGGTCTGGGAGAGGAATTCACCAAGCAGCTTTTAGGGCGGGCAGATCAGTTCATTCTGGTTGCGCGTCGTTTGGATCGGCTTGAGCGCGCGGCGGATGAAATCCGAAAATCTCATCCGGAAACGGAAGTCATCGTGATAGAGGCGGATTTGTCGGATCCAGAGAGTCGTGTTTTGTTGGGAGAGAATATTTACGACCGGGGATTGATTCCAGATCTGTTGATCAACAATGCGGGATTGGGCGATTATGGTGAATTCGTGACAGCGGATTGGGCGACAATCGATCGGATCCTGAGAGTCAATATTGATGCGCTAACGCATCTAACCCATTTGTTCGCTCCAGAGATGGTGAAGTCGGGCAGAGGTTGGATTTTGAATGTTTCCTCTCTGGCCAGCACCTTGGCGATTCCGGATTTCGCGGCTTACGCGGCGAGCAAGGCGTATGTGAGCAGTTTCAGCGAAGCGCTGCGGATCGAACTCGAGGACAGCGGAGTCGAGGTGATGTCGTTATGCCCCGGTCCGGTGAAGACCGAGTTCGGAGAAGTTGCGCGGCGTCAGGGTGCTGACTCGGGCATGAATACGGCGGGGCGGTTTTTCTATGTGAGCAAACAACGGGTTGTGGCCGAGGCATTGGCTGGTTTAGAGAAAGGGAAAGCCCGTGTTTTTCCAGGAATGCAAATTGCAATGGCTGGATGGTTCTTTAGTTTCATGCCTTTATTCTTGATGCGCAGGTTGATGCGAGGTCGCCCACGCCGCTGAGGTTTTGCCTTCACAAAAAAACCGGAGCGGATACTGTCAGCTTGTGTTTCGTCATGTAGGTATCGCGCTATTGTTTATGCTATGCCTTACAGGGACTGGATGCAGCCCTGTCCCTTACTCAGGAGCGTCGCTTAACAAAATTTCCACATCCGCCTTGATGCGGGAGGTCCGGTTGAAAGTGGACATGGTTCCGCGCGGCACACATGGCCGGAAGGTGGTACGGCCGATGAGCCCTCGATACATCACGATCCACAGCACTCAAAACCAAACAGCGGGTGCACAGCAGCACTCGTTGGCATTGAAGCGGGGGGCGTTGCGGGCGACCAGGCGTCCGGGAGGAAACCGGATCGGCTACCTGATCTGGCACTTCACGGTGGATCAGGGTATGGCGATTCAGCACATGCCGACTTCCGAGCAGGGCGAGCATGCGGATTTTGATGGGCCGGGAAACAGGTATTCCATCGGCATCGAGATGTGCGAGGAGAGGGGCTCTGATCTTCGGGCCACGATTGAACGCACGGCCAAACTCACGGCAATCCTGATGAAGAAGCATGGGATACCCATCAGAAATGTGGTTCCACATTATCATTGGCCGCGTAGAGGTGCGCATCCGGCGAACAAGGATTGTCCTCACTTTTTAATGGATAATGGCCGACCTTCGAAAAAATGGCGGTGGTTTCAGAGTCGGGTGAATGACTATTATCGGAGGCTGGAGTGAGATGAAAGAGGATCTTGTTTCACATGGCAGTCCGATCAATGATCAAACGGTTCTGGAACCGGGTGTGCACTATGTCTGTCAGCGCTGTAATGCCTGCTGCAAATGGCCGGGAGATGTTCGTATTGAGGATTCCGATGTGACGAAAATTTCGGCGTTTTTAGGTCTGAATGAGGCTGATTTCATTGCGAAATACACGCGGCTGCGTTCGAATCGCCAGGGGCTATCGATCCTTGAAAAGCCCAATCATGAGTGTGTGATGTTGGAAGACGGGGGATGTCGAATTCATCCTGTGAAGCCCATGCAATGCGCGGGTTTTCCGAATACATGGAATTTCCCAGGTTGGCACGATGTCTGCAAAGCTCTGCCCGTGTCCGAGAATCATTTGTGACATTATGATGGATTTTCTTGATAGGATGCGCCCGCACCTGAAGAGTCTATATAAAAGAACTTTATGACCCCCCCGCCGACCCTCTGATTTTGCTTTAATCATGCCCAAAAAAATCAAATCCACGAATCCACGGATCCTGATCGTAACCCCGGAGATCACCTATCTGCCGGCCGGGATGGGCAATATGTCGCAGAGGATGTCGGCAAAAGCGGGGGGCTTGGCGGATGTTTCAGCCTCTTTGGTTTCGGCTTTGTTCAACCTGGGTGCGGATGTGCACGTCGCGATGCCCAACTATCGGAAGCTCTTCCAGGGAGATGTTTTCAATCTGCACGAGAAGGAGTTGAAAAAATATCACGAGGTCCTGCCTGAGGACCATATCCATTTGGCTGAGGACAGGATTTTCTATTATCGAGATAGGGTTTACAGCAGTCATTCGGATGAGGCGATGCGTATCGCCCTTGTGTTCCAGCGTGAGGTGATCAATCACATCGTACCAAAAGCTCGGCCGGATTTGATTCACTGCAATGACTGGATGACTGCATTGATTCCGGCGATGGCCAAGCGGCGCGGCATCAAAAGTTTGTTCACTGTCCATAATATTCATACGCGTCAGGCGAGTCTCTCTCAAGTGGAAGATACCGGAATCGATGCCGCTGAATTTTGGATGAACCTTTATTTCTCGGGTAACCCGGCCAGCTACGACCATGTCCGCTCGCAGGTCCCTGTCGATTTATTGACTTCCGGGATTTTTTCTTCGCATTTCATCAATACGGTAAGTCCGAGATTTCTTTGGGAAATTGTGGAAGGCTGGCACTCGGTGGTTCCATGGTCGGTAAGGCAGGAGATACGAAACAAGTATTATGCGGGTTGCGCATCAGGAATTTTGAATGCACCGGATGCATCTTATAATCCATCGATCGATGATGCCTTGGCCCAAAAGTTTACGGCGGATGATTTTTTTGAAGGCAAGCGTGCGAACAAACAAGCGCTTCAGCATGAGCTCGGTTTGGATCTTAATCCGGATGCTCCCTTGTTCTTCTGGCCATCACGTCTGGATCCAGCTCAGAAAGGGCCGCAATTGGTAACGGATATTTTGGTCAAAATGGTATCGGATTACTGGGATAAAGGTTTGCAGTTGGCCGTGGTTGCGAACGGACCGCACGAAGTCCACTTCAAGCAGATCATTAGGGAGTTTAATCTAGGAAATCGGGTGGCGATTGTTGATTTTGACGAGCGCTTGTCGCGCTTGGCTTACGCGGGCTCCGACTTCATGTTGATGCCTTCCTTGTTCGAGCCATGCGGATTACCACAAATGACCGCTCCACTTTATGGATCCCTGCCCGTCGTTCATGCAACCGGCGGGCTTTACGATACGATACGCCCGATTGATGTTTTGAAATCAACCGGAAATGGTTTCCGTTTTGATCATTACGATGCAAGTGCCTTACGCTGGGCGGTTGATCAGGCGATGGAGTTTCATGGTTTGCCGCATGAATTGAAAATCAGCCAAATTCGCAGGGTGATGTTGGAAAGCATCAAAGAATATAGCCACGAAGAAGTGGCTAGAAAGTATATTGAGATTTACGAGGAAATGCTCGCTCGTCCATTGGTGGATGAGACAACTGGGTGATTCTCACCCTCCTCCGCTCCCTATGCCCGAAGATGATCCTTGGAAAGTAAGGCTAGAACTCAAGGTTCGGTATCTCGGGTTCATTCAGCGGAAATGTTTTCGCCACCGGGTCTAGTAACTCGGCACAGGGATGAGCTTGGAATACTGATAAGAGTTTTCAGCGATGAAATCACTCAACTGTTCATCTTCGAAACTTCTGCCGCGCAACTGTTTGATTGCGCCATCTGTAAGGACGGTAAGAGAAACCTCTACGGAAGTGATTTTCCCCGCAGCTAATGCAGCATCGGTAAAGTCCTTTACGCCAGTTGGTCCGACAAGTCCGGTGCCGCTAACAATAAACGTTTTATTCGTTGAGCTAGGCGTAATTGGGATATTTCTCGTTCTATTATCATTATCAACTGCATCTACATAAAATTTTACAGTAAATTGATAAATGTTCTCACAGACAAAGTTTTCCTTGGCTTCGACTGAATTTACTCCGCCCGACGAATAGGGAGTGAATGCGGTTTTGAGATTCAACTGCCCGAGCAGGTTTTTGAATGTTTCATCCGGATTTACGATTTTACGATAAAGGACGAATGTTTTGTATTTGTCATTGTTGGTCTCACCGATTGGATCCTTGTAAACGAGTTTGTATCCAATTCCTGATACGTCTCCACCTTTGTCAGTAACAGGATCACCAATTTTTCCGTCATAACGATCCGTTGCCGCGGAGAAGAAAATCAGGTCGAGTGCGCTTGGGCTCAGGTTTCCATTTGGGCCATCAACGTCACCATCTGAATTGGTTGTCGGAGCGAATTCTGCGAATAGCCATTGAAAATCATTGCCACGCCGGACCACCATGGATTCAAAATCGGCAGCCATGGAATCGACCATGGCCTTAGCTTGGAGAGAAGCGCGAACTTCCGCACGGCTGCGATTCCAAATGTCCATGGATGTGACCGTAACCGTGACCAAGATGGTAATGATGATCGTGGTAATCACCATTGAGACGAGAAGCTCAACCAGAGTGAAGCCATGGAAAGTCTTGCTGTGATTTGCTTTCATATGACTATAGATGGTGATCAACGGCGAACGGCAAGGTTGCGGACAAAGACAGGTTTGACTTTGGAATTGGCTGCGGCCGCGTAGTCGAATTTTTGTTTGAATTTGGAACCTGTCAAATAGTTGGCTGAAACGGAGGGAACCATGTGAAATGCCGCGGAAAAGGTGATGACGGCATCGGTGTAGTCTTCGGGTGAATCCGCTATTTCCTTGTTAGGAGCAATAATTGGAAGTGGATTTTTGATCAAACCCGGAGTGCCGAGAACTAACTCGTTATTTGTCATAACGAGTTGGGTGGGTATGACGTAAAACAAGGGTCCGACGATGGCCTTGAGGTCAACATTTTTGTCATCTGGATCAACTCCTAGTAAGAATGGATCATTTTTACGCCTTGCGGCAGTCTGGATGATGTAATCGATACCGGGTTTACCTACGATTTTTGTCATAGGGTATAAGGTTCCATCATCTCTC
>JBIIFS010000059.1:0-10585 GCA_044237185.1 Luteolibacter sp. | reverse complement strand
AACACGGTTATTGCTGGCGCTTTTCCCCGAACACACGCGAGGGTTATGGCAAACTTCTTGCCGGTGAACTCGGCCGCGTCGTTTCGATTTATGGAACTTACATGGCGGGTGTTCCGAAGCCGTCCACAAACATCGACATGCGCGACAAGAAATGGGGTGACAGGGAATGGCAAATCCGCAACTGGATGGGGCACGAATGGCTTTCCGGCGGTCCGCTTTTGGAACAGTGCATCCACACCGTGGATAAAGTGGCATGGGCCATGGGCGATGTCGCGCCCATCGCAGCAAGAGCATCCGGTGGCCGACTCCAACGTTCCGATGATGGCAACGTTTATGATCATTACGATGTGGTGTATGAATATCCGGGCGGCGTCATGTGCCACGTTGCGCAACGTCAGATGACAGGCGCGTTTAACGAAGTCGTCGACCGCATCTATTGCGAAAAAGGCATGCTTGAAGCTCCGGACCGCGTGATGACGAAAGACGTTTCCGGAAAAATCACATGGGCGTATCGTGGTGAGCCGGCAAACATGTATCAGGTCTGCCACAACGAATGGTTTGCAGCAATCCGTGCCGGCAAGGAACTCAATGCCGGTGAATACATGACAAACAGCACGATGCTGGGCCTGCTCGGCCGCGAGGCGGCACATACTGGACAACGCATCACATGGGAACAGCTCCTGGCATCCAACCAAGATCTCTCTCCGGATCAATTCGCGCTGTCCGATGCGCATTCGGTTCCTCCGGTTCCGATCCCGGGTAAACACAAGTTGAGTTAAAGCTGGATGAAATTGGGTAGAGTTCTCTCGCCGAGGGAACCGCATGAAATGGGAAAAGATTTTATGATTTAAGGGTGTATCATGTGCGAGCTGCTTTGCGCGGTGCCCCGGCGATAGCGCCCACCCAAGTCTGATGCGCAAAATTCACGGCTCGACCAAGTGGATGCTTTTTTATAGAAGGGCATAGACATGGAAACTCACACCCACGAGCGTTCAAGCGGCTACGGAGAAGAAATCGCATGCGTTCTTGGTCTGCTGTTTCTGGTTGCCGCCGCGGTCGTTGAAAAAGTCAGCGGAACAAGTTGGTGGACACACGGGCTATTCACGGGAGCATATGTTTTCGCGGGCTATGAAGGGCTTAAATCCGCCATTGCCTCCTTACGCAAACGCGTGATTGATATTGACGGACTGATGGTGCTCGCTGCCGTGGGTGCGGCGATTGTCGGCGCGCCTTTTGAAGGGGCGTTGCTGTTGTTTTTGTTCAGTTTCTCTAATGTGCTTCAGCATTATGCGATGGATCGCACGCACAACGCGATCCAGTCCCTACTCAAACTACGGCCGGATCAAGCACTGGTGAAGCGTAACGGCGGTACGGTTTTGGTAAAAGTTGAAGAGCTCGAGCTTGGCGAAACCGTCATTGTTAAACCGGGAGAACAAATTCCGGTCGATGGTAAATTGGTGGAGGGTGACACGTTCGTGAACGAGTCCTCTCTAACAGGCGAGTCTATGCCGGTTGCGAAAACGGTTGGCAGTGATGTTTTCGCAGGTACGATCAACCAGAGCGGAGGCGTTGAAATCCAAGTGAAGAAACGCTCCGAGGATTCCGCACTGGCACGGATGGTCAAACTCGTGGCGGCGGCACAAGCGGAGAAGTCCGGAACCCAACGTTTTCTCGAATCCGCCGAGCAATACTACGCCATAGGCGTGATCCTTTTCACCCTGGGAGTGTTCCTTGTGCCGTGGTTGTTTTTCGGGAAGGTATGTTCGGAATCGTTTTATCAGGCCATGACGGTGATGGTCGTTGCCTCTCCCTGCGCGCTGATCATCAGTACACCGGCAACGGTTTTGTCCGCGATTGGCGGGGCGGCACGGATCGGAATCCTGATCAAGGGCGGATCGCATTTGGATAGTGCGGCGACCATAGACATCGTGGCTCTCGATAAAACCGGAACGCTCACCGCAGGTAAACCTTCGCTGACGGAAATTATCTTGCCCAGTGGCATGCAATCTCTCTCGGGGCCGTTAGACGTTGATGCGCAAGCCATCCTACGGGCGGCGGCGGCACTTGAAGCGCGCTCCGAACATCCGCTGGCAAGGGCGGTAGTGGACGCGGCGCAGCGCCTGCAGTTATCGGTTCCGGAGGCTACCGCTTTCCAATCCGTCACCGGCCATGGAGCGGAAGCCACCGTGGAATCCACGCATTATCTGATCGGCAGCGAGCGGTGGTTTCGGGAATCGGCAGCGCAAGGATTTGACGCGCTAGCGGCGCAGGCCCAAGCGCTTCAGGCAAAAGGTCACAGCTGTGTGTGGCTCGGTGCGCGCGACGGTGAGCGACTTCTGGCCAAAGCGGTATTGGTCATGGCGGACACCATCCGACCCGAAGCAAAAATCCTGACGGAGCAGTTGCACCGTCTCGGGGTTAAAAAAGTGGTCATGCTGACCGGAGATCATCAGCAAGTTGCCAGTGCCATCGGCGCCGAAATCGGAATTGATGAAATCCGTGCGGGACTTCTGCCCGAAAACAAACTTGATATCATCCGCGAGCTTAAGAAGGAGGGCCGGGTCATGATGATTGGCGATGGTGTGAATGATGCGCCTGCGCTTGCAACCTCGGATCTTGGTGTCGCGATGGGTGCGGCGGGTACGGATGTTGCCATGGAAACGGCGGATATCGTGCTGATGGGAGACCGCTTGGAAAATATTCCAATCCTTCTCAAACATGCCCGGCGTGCCCGGCGTGTGCTGTTGGAAAATTTGATTTTTTCAGCGTCCGTTATCGTGACGCTGGTTGTCGCAGCCCTTGGCTTTTCACTACCGCTTCCCATCGGTGTGATCGGACACGAGGGCAGCACCGTCCTAGTCTGTCTCAACGGATTGCGATTGCTCATGATCGGCCGATCCAGATTATGATCTCCGGTTCAGCGTGTGACCGGATGCACTGAAAATCGAAGCAACCGTGCGCAGAATCATTTTCACCATTCCATAGACGATGGCGAAAACCAAAACAAAGAAACCGATGATGACGAACAGAATCACCGCGATGATCCCTAGTGCGATCCATAACGGTGCCCACCGTTTATCGAGCACACGGATTTTACCCTGCCAGCTTTGCCAATTAAATCCCCAAGCTTGTTGAGGTCTGGACGAATTCGTTTGCGAACGCGGCTCTACCGCCACGCCGTCGATCTCGACAACTTCTGCTTCAAGGATTGGCTCATCCTGCTTCATTACACAAAGACCATACGTTCGATCGGGAGAGATGCACGGAAGAATTGCAAGTCATGCGTATGGCGATGGATCACCATGCTGATACGCAACCATGAAAAAAGAAGCGGCCCGACCGATCATCCTCAGGAAAAACCCATTAACCTGGGGCATCTCAGTCGGACCGCTATTCTAAATACAGCACCGGATATGCCATTCTTTCAGGGTATGAAATTTTTTTTCTATAGAAAATCAGTCCCAAACATAGCGTTCATCATAGGAAATTCGGTTTTTGGTCAAAAAGGCACGGTATTCTTCCTGAAAAGTCATTTTGTGATGATGCTCCTGTTGGGCTTCGATGTATTTTCGAACTGCTGGAATATTGGATTCACTCACGGCAAATGCACCATAGCCAGCTTGCCATCCAAATTTAGCAAGTGCTTGGCTTTGCGTTTTAAGCCATTTGGAAGAGGTCTTTTTTACGTGCTCCATCACGTAGCTGATAGAAATCGTCCGATTTAAATCGAGAAGGATATGGATGTGATCTTCAACCGAGTTGATGATGAGTGCAGGACACTCCATGTTTTTCAAAACGCTTGCGATGTAGGCATGGAGGTCTTTACGAATAGAATCAAGAAGAAGGCATTCACGATGTTTTGTACTGAAAACAAGATGAACGCAGAGACGTGCGAGAGATTGGGACATGGTTTTAAATCGCCCTTTCAGGGCTGGTGGGGGGTGGGGGTATTATTTCTAGGGCGTTTTTCCTAGGGCGATGCCCTAGGCTGACATAGAACGCACCGTTGGTGCTAAAGAGATAATGATCGAACAGAGATCATTGAGCCAAGTTAGAAATATCCTAACTATAAAAGGGCGATGCCCTAGGCTGACATAGAACGCACCGTTGGTGCTTGAGAGGATATGGCACAAACGATTGATGGTGCCAATAAATGAATGATCTCTAACAGGCCAACGGCCTGAATTATGATAGCCTAGGGCATCGCCCTAGGAATATGTCCAAAACATTCTAGCCCTGAAGGGGCGATTTAAATCGGTGCAACTATCCTTATTCCGCTGCCTTCACTTCAATCCGAGGAAACACAGGTGAGGGCTTTTCGATTTCGTGACCGGTGGGAATCAGGCCCCATGTGAGGTCATCGAGTTTAAGATTGGAGAGTCGGGGAAGCTTGAGCTGGGCGGCAAGTTTTGCGGCGGCATCCGGAAGGACGGGTGAGAGCAAGACCGCACAGTGGGCGACGGATTCGGCGAGGTGATGCAGAACCGTGGCGAGGCGCTCTTTGTTTTCCGGATTTTTGTTTAGCTCCCAGGGTTTCATGCGCTCCGCGTACTGGTTGCAATGCGAGACGTGACGGTTGATCGCCTCGAGGCCCATGGAAATTTCATGGTTATCCATCGCATTGCGGTAAGCGGCGGTGGAATCGATAAGCGATTGTTGGAGGGCGGTGTCATCTTCCGAAAGCGCACCGCCGGGTGAGATGATGCCATCGGTGAAACGCACGCTCATGTTGAGAGCGCGGTTGCAAAGATTTCCGAGTTCATTGGCGAGTTCGGTATTGTAAAGCATGACAAGACGCTCGACATCGAAGTTTGAATCCTTGCCGGTATGGATGTCGCGTACGAGGTAGTAGCGCAGCGCATCGACGCCAAAGGTATCGGCGAGCTCGACGGGGTCTACGATGTTGCCGAGAGATTTGGACATTTTTTCACCACTGCGGTTCCACCAACCGTGGACGAGGAGTTGCGGCATTTGGTTTTCGGCAAACCCCAGGGCACGCAGCATGGCGAGCCAGTAAATACCGTGGGCAGGGACGAGGATGTCCTTGCCGATGATGTGGAGAGGACGATCCGTCCAGGTCGATTTGAAATCCGGTAATGAATCGTCCGGAATGTAACCGATGAAAGAAATATAGTTGATGAGCGCGTCGAACCAAACGTAGGTGACGAAATCCGTATCGAACGGTAGCTCGATGCCCCAGGTGAGGCGTTCTTTGGGACGAGAAATACAAAGATCCGCTCCGGTGTTTTTTTCGAGCGCGTTGATCAATTCGGATTTGCGAAATCCGGGCAGAATCGTGTCCTCGGATTTTTCCAGAAACTCACGCAGCCACGGGGTGTAATCGGAGAGTTTGAAATAGTAATTTTCTTCTTCAATCTCGGTGACCTCGCCCCACTCCGGTCCAAAGTTACCCGCTTCATCGCGATCGCGATCGGTCAGGAATTGTTCTTGGCGGACCGAGTAGAAGCCACGGTAGGTTTTTTTATAGATCTGTCCTTGAGCATGGAGATCGGAAAGAATGGCTTGCACGCAATGGACGTGGCGGGGATCGGTGGTTTCCGCCCAGCCATCGTAATCCACGCCGATTTTTTCCCACAAGGCACGGAATCTTGCGGTGACGGTTTTGACGTATTGAGCTGGGGAAACGCCTTCTTTCTCGGCGGTCTGTTGCACCTTTTGTCCGTGTTGGTCTACTCCTGTTAGAAAATACGCATCTTCTCCGGCAAGGCGGCGATAGCGTGCAATGACATCTGCCAGCACTTTTTCATAAGCATGCCCGATATGTGGCGAGCCGTTGGTATAATCGATGGCGGTGGTGAGGAAAAACATAAAGTTCAAATTTCAAATTTCAAAGCTCAAGAAATAGGGTGGTGCATAAGGTCTAGCGGACGATTTTTCCACCCATGGAGAGGATGCGGGAGTTGGCTTTGGCGGCTTCGGCGTTGGGGATGTCGCCGAGGCGGACATAGATTTGTGAGAGGGCGGTCCAGGCGAGTAGGTCATTGGGCTCCAGGGTCGTGGCTTGGAGCGAGGCGCCGAGGGCTTCCTTGAGCCGATCGGTTTTCAGCAGAACCATGGATAGCGCGTGCCAGGCATCGAAGTGGTTCGGATCCAGCTCCACGCATTTGCGGTAGAGCGCGGTTGCTTGATCGAGCTCGCCAAGGGCGAGGTGACCGCTGGCATCGTCCAACAAAGATAGGATGGCTTCGCTCAAAATTTCAGGTTCTGGATTGTAACCCGCAAGGTTGAGTGACCGCATCGGGTGCGGGAACTTACTTGCGGTTGAGGCGTTGGATATCGGACGCTTCCGTTTTGTCACTGAGCCATGTGACAAACGCGTTGATGCGGTTGCTTTCGGTCTCGCGATTCACCAGGGAGTCAATGGCTTGATCGGTGTTGGCATCTTTCACGAACTCCCGCTTTTCAACGAAAATGATGAAGGCGCGATCGGCTTCGATTTCGGGTTCGGCGAGGGTGCCTGGGGCTGTGTATTTCGCACTCTCGAAAAGTCTCGTAGGTGCCTTTGTGATATCGGGCTCCGTGGTTTGTGAAATTTGTGTCAGGCTTACAATATCGGATTCAATGCCCGCGGATTTGGCGGCATCCGCAAAGGATTTTCCCTCTGCGAGTGCGGCTTTGATTTTTTCATGGGTTTCGGCTGCGGCTTTGGCAAATGCGCCGGTGGCTTGTTCGGCAATCCATTGGTTGCGGGCAGCTTCTTTGGCCTCATCGAAAGTTTTGACGCGGCTCGGTTCCGTCGCATCCACGTAGGCAACAAGCCAATCGTTTTCGCCGATGGCGAGATCGGTGATTTTTGAGGCAGGATCGGAAGTGAGGTTTAAGCTAAACAGGGCGCTTGCCGCGTTGCCCTGCGTGCGGGCTCCGCGGATCTGCGCTTGCAGTTCGGCGGGAGCTTCGCTTTGTGAGATCAGTTCCGTGGTCTGGAGCTGGAAGCCGTCCTCTTTGGCAAGGGTTTTGAAATCCAGTTTTTCCTGAGTTTCAAGCTTGTAGAGCAAATCATCCACCTTCTTGCCGATCTCAAGTCGCGCGAGTCTTTTCCCTTCTGCGATGGCGGCAGCCCGATCTGCAACTTTTTTGGCATGTTCTGCTTTCGCTGCCTCATCGGCATTTGCGGCAAGCGGGGCGATTTCCGCAGGCTCGGCAGGCAGGGTTGGCTTGGCGATGAAATAAGTGAACTGGCGTTTTTCATCCGTCTTGAACGCGTCTTGGACGGTTTCCCAATACGTTTTGATTTCATCATCTTTGGGAGCGATTTTCGCTTGGATTGGAGCGATGTCGATGCGGGCAAGTTTCGCATCGATGCGTTGGCCGTCGATGGCGAACTGTTTGGCGATCATGGCACGATCCGTGGTCAGTCCCGAGCCGAGGATTTCCGTGAGCTTGCGGTGGATGAGCATGTCGGAAGCGAGATCCCGAATGTCACCCTCGACCAGACCGAGACGACCGAGACCGCGTTCGATGAAGGTGCGGTATTGTTCTTGGGAAAAAGCCCCGTCTGGACTGGTGAAAGCGCGGAATTTGCGGATCATGCCATCGATTTCTTCCTCGCTCGGATAGATTCCGAATTCTTTCTGCGCGGAGCGGAGCAACATTCGGTTGATGAAAAATGTTTCCTTCGCATCGTCCTCCGGGTTGTTTCCGGCAAGCATGGTGAGAAAGCCGTAGACTTGGTAATCACCGGCTTGGAAAAGAGCCACCGTCAGCTCGTAGGCAGAAGATCCGTTTTTAAGTAGGTCTCCATCCGTGTAGGTGCTTCCGGCAATTTTCAGAACCGGAATTCCACCGCTTGATTCGCTCATTTTGTTTGTATCCATCAGAACGAATCCGATGATGACAAGAACGAAGAGAATGATGATAAGAACGGTGTATTTACGTAGATTTTCGATCATGGCGCAGTGGCTGGAAGCGAGAGTTAAACGCTAAAATCAGAAGTTTAAACTCTAAACTTCAACGAAAGTTATCATTCAAAAGCCATACGGCTGGGAAGAGGCTTGCCGAAAAGCAGGTTTGCGGGTTGTTTGGGGTATGAATTTGCGTTGGTTGAATGCGTTGCTATGGGGAAATTCGGTTGCGCTTGCTTGGATGTGGGGCTTGGGCCTGTTTTTCAGCGTCCAGATTTCCTTCATGTTCGGAATGCGCGGGCTGCTCATGTTCGCCGTGCCCAATGCGCTCGGGCTCATGCTTTTTGGCTGGCTGACCCAAATTGTGGCGAAAAAACACCAAGGCGGGCATGAGTCTTTGGCTCTGTTTTTCGATAAATTCGCCAAGCCCTTCCGGCTGATTTTCTACATTTATCAGATCGTGGCTTTGTCCCTTACGGTTTTCGCATTGGTCAAATACCTGTTCGTGCCGTTGTTGGGGACCTTTGACGGATTTTCTGGAAATGCCGTTTTTGTCTTGGCCGTGACCATGGCCGTTTTTGTCCTGCTGGCGGTCGGGTGTCTTTTTGGAGAGGAATTCGGAATCCGGAAAATCAAGGCCGGGCATGCTTTACTGGGACTGTTGCTGATGGTCTGCATTATCAGGGTGTTGAGCTCGCTAAGTCCGCTCGATGTGGGTGCCGGTGTGCTGGGGCTTGGAAAAGATTATGGATATGGCGAATCCCGGTTCTGGGGCCTTGCCGTGCCGCTGGTGGTAGGGCTGGCGGTCGGACCATGGCTGGATTTGCAACATTGGCAGCGCGCGATCCAGATTCATCGTGAAGATACTTCCATCCGCCTGAGTTATGTTTTTGGCGGGTTGATTTTCTTTTGCCTGCTGATGTTCCATGGCTTTTTGGCGATGTGGGTGATGGGCAATGCGCCGCAGAGCATCGAACTGACCGCCTCAACGCTCGATGATCTCGTCTACGGACATCATCTCATCGTCGATTATTTCGCCAAAGGCTTTGCCGGCAATTCATGGATTCCCGCGGCGTATTTCGGTTTTCTTGTGATCTGCGTGCTGACGACTTTGGACAGCGGTTACGTTTCCCTCAAATGGTTCTTGGAAAAGAATGTGGAGAAGAGCGACAACATGCTGCTTTCGATCATTCCCAAGCAGATTGTTTCCTCGCCGATCCCGACCTTTGCGGTGGTGGCTATCATCACGCTGTTTGGATTTTTCGCGAAATTCGAGGTCGAGTATTTCATGGTGTTTTACGCTTCGTTTTTTGTGGGTTACGCGGCCTTGGCGATTACGCGTTGTTTTGTCCCCAACAGCCAGCAACCGCTTCCCCAGATTCGGATGTTTTCGATGGCTTGCCTGTGTCTGGTGATTTTCGCCTTCGGCTACATGATTGACCAGAATGCGCTGATGTATATCGGATCGCTGCTTCCCCTTGTCTATGTGGTGTGGTTGGTGACCACCACGGACTTGCTTCGTCTGGTCACCGAAAAAGCAGACCAAGTCATGCACGCGGCGGCGGAAATTCCCGCTATCAAAGCGCTGTCAAGACAAGAGCCCCCTGTTGCCAAGACGGAAGTCACCGCACCGGCTGCCGGCGGCGATCACAATCTGGCCGGGCATTTTGAAGGCAAATGGTTCGTTTACTCCTTGATCGCGACGTATCAGGATACCAATTCCGTCGGTAACGTTTATTTCGGAATGTATCCGCTATATGTCGGAAAAACCCGTGAGTTGTTTTTCAATGCGACGATGCCGGACTTCGATTTGAAGACCACCAAATTCTACATCCTCACGCGTTCCTTCGAGCACAAATTTGTTCGCGAAACCCGTGAGTTCGACACGATCACCGTGAAAATCAAAGTCGCCGAGGCAAACCGCAAATTCTGCACCTTGGAGCACCAGATCTTCGGCGCGGAAGGCCAGCTGTTAGGAAAAGGCAAGCAGAGCTTGCTCTTTGTTTCCTCGAAAGATTATGGACTGTTAGATATTCCCTCGGAAGTCTATACGGCGTTCATGAAGTATTTGTGAGACCCCCACGCTTCCTTTTCGTCGGGATTAGTGAGATATGGAGCGATGATTTAGCCCTTTCTATATATAGATTTTCGATAATTCTTGCTGATATCATTATCCGAAAACTCAAGCAGAATATAATTGTATGCCTGGCATGTTTTTAGGGCCTGTTCCTATTTCCACGATTGCACTGCGTCGTTTGCGTTTCTGGGTCATCGAACCCGGCTTCCGCGTCAACTTGTGTGGAATTGTGTGTGGAAAACCTGTCGCGGTTTCCGTTGATGGCTCGCAATCCCTTGATTGATAAGGACTTGCGGGGACCGTGCTAGACGATGGCGGAGGGGGTGGGAGTGACTGCGTTACACTCCGTCCCTGCAGTTTGCGCTTCGCGTTAAATTGGAATGTTTTGCCTGTTGCAAAACTCGGCAGTCAAACCCTTTTGCTTCACCCCGACTCGTCGGGGCTACGCTCAAGGGGTTCTTGGCCCAACCCCTAAACGCCCTCACCCCTGCCCAGACGAGCTGGGCAGGGGTGAGGGCGGAGGGGGTGGGATTCGAACCCACGGAACCTTTCGGCTCTCCAGTTTTCAAGACTGGCGCAATCGACCACTCTACCACCCCTCCGTTGGGAAAACTCAGTGAGTCGCGGGGTGATATGCACTCGTTGG
>JBIIFS010000165.1:0-3258 GCA_044237185.1 Luteolibacter sp. | reverse complement strand
CCTTCCAGTTCCTGGATGCCGAAGGGGAACTCGTATTCGATATCGTAGGTTTTCTTGGAGTAAAACGCGCGATCGCCATCCGGCACGTCTAGAATGTGGAGCTTGGTGCGCGGGATGCCGATTTCCTCATAGAAGTTCAAACGGGTTTCCAGCCATTCATCAGTCAGGCGCATACCGTCTTCTGGATGACAGAAATACTCGATCTCCATTTGTTCGAACTCGCGGGAGCGGAAGGTATAGTTACGCGGATTGATTTCGTTACGGAACGATTTGCCGACTTGGGCGATGCCGAAGGGCAGCTTCACCCGATTCGAATCGAGCACGTTTTTGTATTGGCAGAAAATCGACTGTGCGGTTTCCGGGCGGAGGTAGGCGACTTGGTCTCCGGTTGCGCCGAAGTTGGTTTGGAGCATGAGGTTGAACTCACGTGGCTCAGTCAGAAGTGAGCCATTTGCAGGGTTGTAGCTCGTCGTGCCTGTCACCTGTTCTGTTGTTTCTCCTTCTAGCTGGATCGCTTTGATTGCTTCCTTTTTGCTCATCACGGATTCTTTGATGAACTGGGAGTAATATTCGCGCGCGGTTTTACGGACTTTTGCCTCGTCCTGACCGGGAAGCTGGAGGACGGAATAGGCTTTCTCGGTTTTCCAATCCGATTCCGGTAAGCTCGCACCGGTAAAATGGTAAACCGTTCCGTCCTGCGGATCGATTTGGTCGGCACGGAGTCGGGCTTTGGAGAGAAGGCAATCGCACATCGGATCGCTGAATCCACCGATATGGCCGGATGATTGCAAAACTTCTTCCATCGTCAAAATCGCGCCATCCATGCCGAGCACGTCGTCGCGTTCCTGAACGGTTTTCCTCCACCAGTAATCTTTGAGGTTACGCTTGAGTTCGGCGCCCAGCGGGCCGTAGTCCCAGCATCCGTTGAGTCCGCCGTAAAGTTCTCCTGCCTGAAAAATAAAGCCTCTGCGTTTGCATAGGGAGACAATTTTCTCCATCCGCACCGGGTCTGTAACGTCCTTGTTTGCCATAAAAGTGATGCCCGTGTCTTTCGGGCGGGCGCGGATGAGAACACATGCGGCCCCATGCGGCAAGGCATCTTAAGCGATTTTCACCCACTCGGATCGCTGCGGCGGATACGGCCTTCGGTCAAGAAAGCCAGGATCCGCCGCAGCCCATCCGCTAACCACGGGAACCCTCTCCAAGAAGCGTTAATCATGCCAAGTTTCAGGCAGCGGAGGCGTTGGACGGAAGGCTCAGAGGATCCTTCAAGGGTTATACTGGACCGCGCCCGTGGCTTCGGCGTTGAATCATGCGCAGATTGTCCGCTTTACTAAGAAACCGACTTTGTCCAACCTCCCGCCCCGCACCATGACCGTTACCGAGATTTGCCAATGCCCCAGCGCGTTGGCGCATCTTCCAAGCGAAGTCGCCATGGGTGGCGTAATTTGACTTCAGACCTCCATTTTTTATCATGACCTCCTCACAAATCAGGCAAAGTTTCCTCGATTTCTTTTCTGAGAAACAACACGCGATTGTTCCCTCTGCATCCCTGATGCCGCAGTCTCCGGGATTGCTTTTCACCAACGCGGGGATGAATCAATTCGTGCCCTATTTCCTCGGCACCGAGAAGGCTCCCTACAATCCGGCGCGCGCCGCAGACACCCAGAAATGCATTCGTGCCGGCGGAAAACACAACGATCTCGAAGATGTGGGTTATGACACCTATCACCATACGTTTTTCGAAATGCTTGGAAACTGGTCGTTTGGAAACTATTTCAAAAAAGAGGCGATCCAATGGGCGTGGGAACTTGTCATTGAGCGTTGGGGGCTTCCTGCGCATCGTCTCTACGCATCGGTTTATGCGCCGAAAGATGGCGATCCGGGAAATTTTGATCAAGAAGCCTACGACATCTGGGCGGATCTTTTTCGCAAGGCGGGTTGTGATCCGGCGATCCAAATTGTCCACGGCAACGTTAAGGATAACTTCTGGATGATGGGCGAAACCGGTCCTTGTGGGCCCTGCTCCGAGTTGCATGTCGATTTGACACCTGAGGGGAATCCCGTGACGGGTCGGAATCTCGTGAACAACGACTCCGATCTCTGCATTGAAATCTGGAATCTCGTTTTCATTCAATACAATGCCGAGGCCGATGGCACGTTCCGCGAGCTTCCCGCCAAACACGTGGATACCGGTATGGGTTTTGAGCGCGCTTGCTCGATCATTCAAAACACCAAAGGTTTCACCGACTTCTCGAAGAAGCCATCCAACTACGCAACAGATGTTTTCCAGCCGATCTTCCGGAAACTTGAGGAGCTTAGTGGGAAAACCTACGTCGATATTTTCCCTGAACTCGGGGCGGACCGTTCGGCGTTTTCCGAGGAAATGAAAACTGCCATCGCGTTCCGGGTCATAGCGGATCACTTGCGCACGCTTTCGTTCTCGATTGCCGATGGCATCATGCCAGGCAACAACGGCAGAAACTACGTTCTCCGCCGCATCCTTCGCCGCGCGGTTCGATACGGTCGCCAACTGGGTTTCTCTGGTGAAAAGCCGTTTTTTGGCGAACTCGTTGGTTCTCTGGTTGGGCAGATGGGTGATGTTTTTCCCGAGCTGAAAAGCCGTGCGGACGTCGTTCGCGTGACCCTTGAAAATGAAGAAGCAAGCTTCAATCAGACGCTGGATCGCGGACTCAAGCGTTTCGAAGAGGCAATGATGAGCATCGGAAACAACGAGCTCTCCGGCGACATCGCCTTCGAACTCTACGATACTTTCGGTTTCCCCATCGACCTCACCGAACTCCTTTGCTCGGAGCGTGGACTCAAAGTGGACATGTCGCGATTTGAAAAACTCATGGAGCAACAACAAGAGCGCTCCCGTGCTGCACAGAAATCCACGGTAGTCCGCGCACTCGATATCTCCACGGAAGCCGTCACCGAATTCGTCGGCTTCGACTCCGACTCTGTCGAAGCCACCGTATTAGAAATTCACCCGCAAGAAGACGCGCTGTTTGTCATCACCGACAAAACCGTTTTCTACGCCGAGATGGGCGGACAATCCGGCGACACCGGAACGCTTAACGACATTCCTGTCACCGGCGTCCAACAAATCGGCAAAGCCCGCGCTCTGATTCTCTCTTCCTCTTCGCTCTCGGCTCTTAGCTCCTCGCTCAATCCGGGCGACAAAGTCTCTCTCAAGCTCGATACTTCTCGCCGCCGCCCCATCGAAGCTCATCACACTGCAACCCACCTTCTCCA
>JBIIFS010000047.1:0-11963 GCA_044237185.1 Luteolibacter sp. | reverse complement strand
TGGGAGACTGCCAAAAAAGCCATCATCATGGCAGTAGCCGCTGCAGCCACAGCTATCAATACAAGTCCTCCAACGAACTTACAGTTCGATTTTTAAGATTTGAATCCCAACCCGAAAAGCTGGCTTCGCCACGCTCTAACCACTCCTGAGTTCACACAACACTTGGCACCATTCGCCATGGGTGAAAGGCAAATTGTATTCGACCACGCCGATGAAGCTTCGCAATCGTTCTTTGTCGCTCTCGCTTGCATGGCTTCCAAAGACCTCGGAAAAAAACGGCTTTGGATCATTCATGAATCCCCTCGCCAGCGGGAACGCCTTGCTGCCGAATTGGAGCTCTGGGGCATCACCGCTGTAGTTCTGCCCGATTCCCCCTTGAATCCGGAAAACGAACTTCACGAAATTTCAGATCCCGAGACCGCTGCGGAATGGTTCTCCATCTTGGAAACCCTCGCCAGCTCGAACGCCTTCGCCGTGATCTGTGGACCCGACTCCTTGTCCCAATATGCACCATCTCCACAATCCTTGCTCTCGAATCGCACCCATCTAAAACCCGGTCTGATTCTCGATCCTACGGCCTTCACGAAAACTCTCACTGAACACGGCTACGAGCGTTTCCCGACGGTCACAGCCCGCGGCCACTTCGCGATCCGTGGTGGCATTCTTGATCTCTTCCCTTTCCAGTCCCCTCGCCCACTGCGCTTGGAATTCTTCGATACCGAGCTCGAATCCATCCGCGAGTTCGATCTCAACTCCCAAACCTCCACCCGCAAGATCACGGAAATAGAGCTGCTTCTAACAGAGCCGCCAGCCGTGGCCACGGTAGCGGATTATTTACGCCCGGGAGATGTTAAGATTTTGCTCCTGACAGATCAGTCCGATCCGTCAGATCAGACGGATCTGTCAGATTCTTACAATTTCCTCATCACCGAAGGCACCTCCACCGAAGAAGAAGACTTCACCCTAGCCGCCTATGGCTCACCCCTTGGCACTTTCGATGCCGGTGACTTCATCCTCGACGAACTCCGCCGCGAGGCCTTTTTCAAACAACTCAACGAGTGGCAGCGGGATACATGGGACATCGGCATCGTCTTTTCCACCAAAGGCGAACTCGAACGTTTTACCGAACTCTCAGGCAAAGATCTCGAACGTGATCTCGGACTCACACCCGTCATCGGCGAACTGGTTTCCTCTTTCACTCTCCCCGTCACGAAACTCGCTGTCCTTTCCTCCTCCGAACTGTTCGGCCGATACCGCACACCCGGAGCGGCACGCCGCTCATCGGTTGAAAAAGCCCGGGTCATCCGCGCACGCGCCACGCTCGATGATATCGAACCTGGCGATCTGGTCGTCCACTACGAATACGGGATAGGGAAATTCAAAGGCGTTGTTCAGGAAGAGGACGGTGAGGAACTCCAGATCGAATACAAAGACGGTTCCATCCTTTCCGTTCCATTAGAACAAGCGCACCTGTTAGGAAAATACATCGGGGTCGGAGGCAAAACTCCGGACCTCAACAAACTCGGCAACGCCACTTGGCAGAAAAACCGCAAGTCCGCCGAGAAATCCATCCTCGATTACGCCGCCCGCTTACTCCGCATCCAAGCGGAGCGCGAACACGACCAAGGCCACGCCCACCCGCCCGACACCCGTTGGATGTTCGAATTCGAGCAATCCTTTCATTACACGGAAACCCCCGATCAAAAGCAGGCAATCCTGGATACCAAACACGACCTCGAAGCCCCCCGCCCCATGGACCGACTCATCTGCGGCGATGTCGGTTTCGGAAAAACGGAAGTCGCGATCCGTGCCGCGTTCAAAGCGATCACCGGCGGGAAACAGGTCGCTCTGCTCTGTCCGACCACCGTCCTCGCGGAACAACACTGGCGCACGTTCCGCGAACGTTTTTCCGACTACCCGATCCGCGTCGATCTGCTCAACCGCTTCCGCTCACCCTCCGAAGTCCGCGCCACGATCCAAGGCTTAGCCGATGGCTCGGTCGATATGGTCATCGGCACGCACCGACTCATCTCTGGCGATGTCGCTTACAAAGACCTCGGTCTCGCAGTCGTCGACGAAGAACAACGCTTCGGGGTCGCTCATAAAGAAAAATTTAAAGAGCTGTTCCGGCAGGTCGATGTTCTAACGCTTTCCGCCACACCCATCCCACGCACGCTTTACATGGCACTGATGGGCGCGCGCGATATGTCGACCATTGACACCCCGCCTCCGAACCGACTCCCGGTTTCAACCACGGTCACCGCCTACGACGAACGCATCATCCGCGAAGCGATACGTCGTGAAATGAAACGCGGCGGGCAGGTGTTCTTCCTCCACAACCGGGTCAAGACCATCGAGATGGTTCACAAAAAACTCAAAGAGCTCGTCCCCGAAGCCCGCGTCCTCGTCGGTCACGGCCAGATGGAAAAACACGACCTCGAAAACGTCATGCACGCCTTTGTCAATCACGAGGCCGATGTCCTACTCGCCACCACCATCATCGAAACCGGTATCGATATCCCTAACGCAAACACCATCGTCATCGACCGCGCGGATCGCTTCGGCCTCGCCGATCTCTATCAGCTCCGCGGCCGCGTCGGCAGAGCCGGTGAAAAAGCCTACGCGATTCTCCTCCTTCCCCGCGAAATGATCACCCAAGGCGATGCCCGCAAACGCATCCACGCGATCAAACAATACACCGCCCTCGGCTCCGGATTCAAGATCGCCATGCGAGACCTCGAAATCCGCGGCGCCGGAAACCTTTTAGGAACCAAACAATCCGGCCACATCGCCCAAATCGGCTTCGATCTTTATTGTCAACTCCTCCGCCAATCCATCGACCGCCTGAAAGGCAAGAAGGATCCCTCACTGCAAGAGACGACTTTTAAAGCTGACTTCATTATCTCAACGGAAACGCAGTGGGTTTCGAGGAGTCAGGAGTCAGGAGTCAGGAGTCAGGAAGAAAAGAATCTCTCTTCCAAATCAAAAATCAGCAATCAACAATCATCCATCGTCAATCAAACCCCCGATCACCTACCAGCCTTCATTCCTACGGGATACTTGTCAGACGCAAAACTCCGCATCCACTCTTACCGCGAACTCGCCGAGGCCAACACCTCCAAAGCCATCGACTCCCTCGAAAAAAACTGGATCGACCGCCACGGCCGTTTGCCAGAACCCGTCAAACACCTCCTCACCATTGCGAGAATCAAAGCAGAGGCCGCTGCCAACAACGTCACTTCCGTGGAAATCACAGGTCAGCGACTGATCCTACAAAGAAACGGAAGTCCGATTTTATTGGATGGCTCTAAATACCCAAGGCTTCTTAAATCCAAGCCAGCGGAGATGCTCAAGGAGACGCTGGAGATGTTGAGGAAGTTTTAGAAGATGCCGAACGGTGTCTCACTGTTCGATACTTCGTAATGAGGGTGATGACACCCCGCTTCATATCGATCTTGATCTCGTTTCCTAGACGAATAATACGAAGACACCATCATCATGGGACTGTTAGAATGGTTGGCATTCAATTAGATAACGGTCATTTTATCAAAATGACCCTACCGTTCCATATCACATGGTAGGGTCGTTTTGATAAAACAACCGCTAAAGTTCGACGGCGAAACCTCACGATTCCAACTCTTTATTCCTCCGATTCTCCTCCAGAATTTCAGGAAAGATCGTCAGTGCGCTAATGAAAATCAAACCCGCTGAAATCCACGCGCTTACATAATTGCAATCATCGCAGAACTCGCGCTGGTTTACCCGGGTTGGCCGAAACTGCTTCTGGAAGGAGGCTTCTCAAAGCACCACCTTCAACAATTCCAGATACTCGGCTTGTGGTATTTCGACGCCTCCAAAGCTCCTCAGGTGATCCGTCATCCATTGAGTGTCCAGAAGTTGAAAATTGTGTTCACGCAATTTTTCTACCAATGCAATCATCGCGATTTTTGAAGCGCCGGTTTTACGCGAAAACATGCTCTCTCCGAAAAACGCCTTACCCATGGAAACCCCGTAAATACCGCCCTGCAAACCCTCGGCATCCCAGCACTCAACCGAATGAGCATGACCCATTTTATGTAGCTCACAGTAACTTTCTATGATCACCTCATCGATCCATGTTTCTTCCCGTGCGGCACAACCTAACATCACTTCGCGAAACGCCGTATCATAACGGATTTCAAACAGCTTCTTATTCCAGTTTTTCCTCAGGCTACGTGACACATGAAACCGTTCATCCAGCGGAATCAATCCTCTCATCTTGGGCTCATACCAGAAAATTCCACCCTCCTGCGCCATGGGAAAAATCCCTTGGCCATAAGCTTGCAGGAGCAGATGTGGAGGTATGATTTTCAACCCAACCAATCAACTCGGATTCGGCTCATAAAGCAACCAATCACCTTCCGGCAACGGCCTTGCTCCGTCCAAATCTGAATTCCATTCCCAAATCCACGCATTCGCAGAACCGCCCGTTTCCATTTCAACTCCGACCCTCACACGCCGATATTCGTAAGGTTCTTCATAACGCTCGCAAATCCCCTCAAACGCATCCAACGATTTGAGTAGGGTTTCGGAAACACGATAAACCTCACCCACCACATGTCCTTCCACATCCAATTTCAAGGCGGGGAAAACCAATTCAGGATTCGAATCGATCAGATGAATCGCACCCGCTACCTTTCCCAAGCCAACGAACTCAGCATGATCCATTCGGAAATGGTTAGATCCACCCCTTCTCAAAGTTCCGTAAACGAATACGGAATGCATGCTCATTTGCGTCCCTGTTGCGAAACCTCAGCGTCCAGCATGACTTTGAGATCGTCCAAACCTTCTCCCGTATCGGCCGAAATGGGAATGATATCAACCTTTGGAAAACGTGTCCGGAAGATGGCCAGATTTTCTTCCGAACCTTCCAAGTCCATTTTGTTGGCAATGACTTTCCACGGGAATTTTGCCAATTCTTCATCATACTCTTTGATCTCGGTGCGCAAAATTTGAAGATCGCTAATTGGATCACGACCCTCACTGCCCGCCATATCGACCACAAAAAGCAACACACGGCAGCGCGTGATGTGACGGAGAAACTCATGACCCAAACCACGGTTTTCATGAGCTCCTTCGATCAGTCCCGGAATATCCGCAACGGTACAACGCCGAAACCCTCCAAACTCAACCACACCGATCATGGGCTGCAGGGTCGTAAACGGATACGACCCGACCTTGGGTTTAGCTTCTGAAATTTTACCCAACAACGTCGATTTTCCAGCATTCGGAAAACCGACCAGTCCGGCATCGGCGATGCGGCGCAATTCCAAATAGAACACCCCCTGTTGTCCAGGAGTGCCGAGTGTATGTTCGGTCGGAGTCTGGTTGGTCGCTGTGCGGAATTTGAAATTCCCCTCTCCACCAATGCCACCTTCACACAACACAAAAGTCTGACCTTCTTCAACGAGGTCCGCAATCGGATCGAGATCGATTCCTTCATCGCTGCGCTCATGCTCAACCGCCTCATTCACTGTCGCCGCACTCGTGCGATAAACCACCGTTCCAGGAGGTACTTTGCCGATCTTAATTGCTCCGCTTTTACCCGTTTTCTTGTGTTTACCGCCGGGCCTGCCGTCCTCGGCAACCAGCTTGGGATCAAAATGATATTGGCGCAATGTATCCGTCGAGTTGTCGACCACCAACATCACCTTGCCGCCGTTTCCACCATCACCACCATCCGGACCTCCGCGAGGGACAAATTTCTCACGACGCCACGAAACCGCGCCGTCTCCGCCGTCTCCTGCTTTCGCCAAAATCCTGATGTGATCAATGAACATGCCTGAAGCTTCTATGCACCCGAGCGAAACCGTCAACGGCAATGCGTTCCCAATAAATAAAGAACCTCATTAAATCCGGGGATGAGCCACGAAAATCGCAAAACAAACGAAAGTTTTAGCATAGCTCACATAGACTTGGCAAATCATGACAGAAGATCAGAAATCATCTTCGCTTCGTGTAATTCGTGCCTTTCGTAGTTGAAAATTTAACCCCTCAGGCAAAACCCAATGCCCGTTGTTTCATCTGCGTTGCCATCAAATTCAGTGCGTTCGCCCGAGTTGGAGCCAAATGTTCTTTCAGGCCGGTTTTTTCAATAAAACCCATGTCCGCAGTTAAAATATCGTCTGCCTTCTCCCCATTCAGAACGTTAATAAACAACGCGATCATGCCTTTGGTAATCAGCGAATCGGAGTCAGCGTAAAAATATACCCGCCCATCCGCCTTTTTTGCATCCAGCCAGACCTGTGATTGGCATCCTTTGATCAAATGATCCGAATTCCGCGCTTCAGCGGCCAGCGGCTCAAGTTTTTTACCTAAGCCGATCACATACTCATACCGCTCCGTCCAATCCTGAAAAATTTCCAAATCCTCCAACAATTTCTCCTGTTTGTCTTTAATGCCACTCATGAAATTTCTTAAAGCAATGGACTCCATGATGAGAAAAACTTCAAGCACCGATCAAGTCGCAGGTGCAAGTCTTTGCAGGAATCGCCCCAAAACAAAGCACGACGGCGGCAAATACATCGCAATCAGAACCATAGGATCATGACTCTCATAGCCCTTCTCGCTCAGCCAAATCTTCGCCAAAGGAAGCAGCAGGATCCAATCCATCAAAGGAATTCCGGCGAGTAACGCGGAAACATGCGTGGATACGGGCGATTGATATCTCCTCATGCAGAGCAGCAACCATGCGGCAAAAGGAATCAGCCCAATCCAACCTATGCTTGGCTGAAGAAATATCGGTAAAATCGCCGCAAACAAACCGGATCCCAGTAGCAACCCGCGAGCTTTCCATTTTTCAGAAATCGGCAAATTTCCCTTTGCCTCCCAACGCGCACTCAAAGACAGTGCCAACACATAAACAAACAACCCAACTGCCGGAAAAAACACGTCTCCTGAAAGCTCTCCCCTCATCGCCGCATAACCCAAAATCGGCAAACACGCCCGACACAAGCCCATGGGAATCACCGACCAAGCCGCCCTTTTGTGCACAATCGTGTATTGAATAATCAGGCCCACCAATAAACCCGCAACCATGAGTGCCATGAGCCCGTAAAACGCAGCGATGATGAGCCCCGCTCCCAACCCACCGATCGCCATCGTGAAATATGAGATTTCAGAAAACATGCCCTTGGGCAACGCGCGCTCGGGACGATTTTCCTTATCCCAATCCCTATCCATCCAGTCATTTAGAAAATTACCCGAGACATAAAAGAATAGGGCCGCCACCATCAAACCCCAAGGCCACGCGAAATTGCCGTCATGATGGATCGACCCCAACAATACCCCCACGCCGAGGTTACTCACCACGCTCGGAACATTCGCAATCCTCGCTGTCGCCAACAAAGCATGGATTTTACTTTCAGATTTCACTCCACTTAACCCAACCCAACCATCACAAAACGCAAGCCTTCGTTCACAAACCGGCGTGAATATTTACCTTACACCATTGCGCGAAGAAACAAAATGAAAGCCCTATACCGGAAACCCCTCCCGAGAACTGATAAATCCTACCACCGATTCAAGTATGCTATGAACACATACCCACTTCCGAATCGTTAAATCCGGAAATCACTAATCCATCCGAGGACAAATAAACAACTTTTACACACCGCGTTCCATGAAACTCACCACTCTCACACTCGTCGCCCTTTCCTCTCTCTCCGTTTTGGCTGAAGAGCCGAAAAAAACCGATCTCCTCGCCAAAGGCCTTGATGGCTGGAGTTTTATTACAAAAAACGGCGAACAACCGATCGAGCCCACATGGAAATTCAAAGACGGCGTCATTTCAACCACCGGCACTCCCACAGGATACATCCGCACCAAAGAAACTTATGAAAACTATACCCTCCGCTTCCAGTGGCGCTGGCAACCTGGGACGCAAAAAAATAACAGCGGAGTGCTTGTTCATGTCTCCACTCCTGCTGAAGCACCAGGTGTCTGGCCAAAATCGTTTGAGGCACAACTCGAGCACCAGAACGCAGGTGATTTCTGGTGCATTGGAGAAACCCTCGAAGCGAAAGGTGAAAGTCCTAACCATGGCAAACGCTGGATCAGGACTGCCGACCCCAAAGAAAAACCCCTTGGTGAATGGAATTCGATGACCGTCACCTGCACCGAGACCGAAATCACCGTCCAAGTTAACGGCATCCTCACCAACCAAGGTAAAAAACTCTCAACTAACCAAGGCTCCATCGCCTTCCAAGCAGAGGGAGCTCCGATCGAGATAAGGAATGTGTTAGTGACGAAGTGACCTTCTCATGGACCGCGCGACTCCAGTCGAGCTCTTTTCTTCCAAATCAAAAATCAGATATCAACAATCATGAATCGTCAATCGATGCGAATGATGAAACAGCACCGTTCACAGGTTTGATTTCCGATTGATGATTGATGAGGTTTGATTTTTAACCCTCTTACTCTTACTTCCCTAACCGCTTCTTCACCAGCGTCACCACATCGTTTATCTCCTCCACTTTCAACGCCAACGTGGCGATCAGATAAACCACCCCAGCCACACCGATGAGACCGATCACTGCGACCGCTTTTCTCCAAAAAACCATATCACCGAGATCTGCGAGCAAGAGCTGATTGCCAAAATAACAAACCGCGGCCATCACCGCTGTGGAGAAGCCGATTTTTATAAATGCCAGAACCAGGCTTTTGGTTCCGATATCACCCGCGTAACGCATCATCGCCAGATAGAGAAAAATAAAATTTAAACTCGCCACAATACTGGTCGTGAGGGCCAACGATTCATGACCCCATTTGAACACGAACACAAAGGTATAGTTACAAACCAAATTGACAACCAAAGCCATCAAGCTGGCTATCATCGGAAGCCAACGTTTCTCAATCGCATAAAACGCGGGCTGAAGAACTTTCAAACCCGCGTAAAAAAGCAACCCGCAACCATACGCTTGCAGCGCACCGGCGGTCGCCAAGCGATCCAATTGGTCGAATTTTCCGCGCTCATAGAGCAAGCTCACAATCGGCTGCGCCAGCATGATCAATCCCACCGTTGCGGGAAATACCAAAAACATCACTAACTTCAAACCTTTGAGCAGGGTCGGCGCGAAATCAGTTCCCATTCCATTCATCGCCGCACGAGATAGCGCGGGCAGGGTCACGGTAGCCACTGCCACACCGAACACTCCGATGGGCAATTGCATCAGACGAAACGCATAACTCAACCAACTTACCGCCCCTTCACCCACACCGTAGGCAAACATCGCGTTGACCAGAACATTCACTTGAGTGACCGATGCGGCGATCACCGCAGGAATCATGAGCTGAACGATTTTTTTCACACCGGAATCGTTCCATTTGAAATTCGCCTTGAACCGGTAACCCACCGCACGCAGTGAGGGAAATTGGCATACCAGCTGAGAGACTCCCCCAATCAAAACGCCCCATGAAAATCCAACCAAGCTACGCGGTCCCCATGAAGGATCCATCCAATATCCGATTAAAGCACCGCCTATCATCGATCCGATATTGAAGAAACAAGAAGCCAGAGCCGGCATACCGAACACATCCCGCGCGTTCAACATCCCCATGACCAAAGCCGATAATGAAACCAGCGCGATAAAGGGATACATCACCCGCACCATTTCAACCGTTAGGGAAATCTCATCCGCATTATAAACCCGCGGCGTTTGGCCCGATCGCGAAAACGCTGTCAGCAGATCCACAATCCATGGCGCCAGCGCGATCCCGACCAACGCAACCACGCTCATGAAAACCGCCGCCAAGGTCATCATGCGGTTTGCCAAAACCCAAGCACTCTCGACACCATCGGCTTTTGCTTTTTTGGAAAAAGTCGTCACGAATGCTTGGGAAAGCGCACCTTCCGCAAACAAATCCCTCAATAGGTTCGGCACTTTGAACGCCAAATAAAAGCAGTCCATCCAGCGGCTGCCACCAAACAAACCCGCAAACAACACTTCACGCACCAACCCAAGCACCCGGCTCAGCATGACCGCCGCGCTCACTTTCCATGTTGCCTTGACTGACATCCCACGCCGTTCATCCACTATGAGCCCCCCATTTGCAATCCCCTTTACGACCAGCCCCACATTCATCACCTTCTAAACCATATTGGACCGCGTGACTCCAGTCGCGCCTCTAAATCTCAAACTTTCACTATTCACTCTTCTTTATTCAGCTTTTCCCCACCATGCCCTCCCGCGGTCGTCACCAATCCACCTCCAAAGAATGCCAGCGTGTCATCGCGAAAATCGAGGCCATGCAAGGGGTGATCGGCGTCATCATTGGCCGATCCTACGGGGGTAAATCCCTGGGTCAGGAAAAATCCACGGGATCGATCCGTATCCAGCGCCCCGTTTCCGGCGGATTAAAAGCCGTCACTCAAAGCGAGAAAGGCCTGCAGGAACTTTTCATCCGCACCGAGGCCGGGATGGAAGATGAAATCTCCAATGCAATCAAGCGTCTCGGTTGATCAGCGCCGCTTGGTCCGACTCGCCCTTGGCGGCCTTTTCTTTTCCGATCGGTCCGATCTTTCGTATCGGTCCGATCGGGCTACTCTATCCGGTTGCACCACTTTAGGGGCCTTCTTTGCTACCGTGGAATTCGCTGCGCGCTTCACTCTTAAAACGGAATCTCCCACTTTTTTACCATTCAGCTCCTCAATCGCTTTGGTTGCCTCATCCAGTTTCGGCATCTCGGCAAATCCAAAGCCTTTGGAAAGCCCCGTCTTCTCATCTTTGACAATCTCGCAAGAAAGAACTTTTCCATATTTTCTGAACAAACAAACAATCTCTGGCTGGGTGAGATTGCGATCGATATTGCGGATGAGGATTTGCACGGTGTCAGATTGGTTAAAAAAGGAAGTTATCCAGCAATTAAGATCAAATCCAGCGGATTATCAGGATACGAAAATGACATGGAAATCAAGTTAGGGAAAGTGAACCACAGATGAACGTTAAAGAACACAGATAGGGGAAAAGATTTTCCATCTTCATCCGCGTCTGCCCGCGTTCATCTGCGGTTAAAAACTCTTTATCCAACCGCTTATCCGCGACGGATCTTCGAACCGGTGAAAAAGATCGTCATTCGATACACTTTTTTTTCACGTGTGGTGATGATGCCGGTTTGCAAATCCACTTTCTCTGGAATTTCCACACGATGAATATCCACCATCGCTTGGAATCCACGCTCTGAATACACATCGATCAAAATCGCAACCGCCACCGGATCATGAAAAAGAGGTTCCTCCGTATTCACCGTTGCGCGACCCGTCACGGCGTAACGTTTGATGACGGGCATCATCTTATCTTGGATGAAATGGACGACTTTATGAAAGGTCTCGGTGTGCTCGACTTGGTAGCCATCCAAGCGATTCACCAACTCTTGCCGCGCTTTGACCACGATCTCATCCGCCAAAGGAATGTGGCGCAAGGTGTCATAGGTGCGGGGATCAAGCTCCAGAGAACTCTGATACTCCAGCTCACGAATGATGTTTTGTTGCACGACCTGAATCGGCGCCTGAGCATTGATGAAATGATAATGGAAAATCTGCTTCAGTGAGACCAACGCATCGTAAGTCTTTTCCTTAAAGGTGCGGTAACGGTTTCGTGCCAGATCGGGATCAAAGTCCGTTGCCCGCTCCTCTTCCAAAACACCGATGCCGGATTGCCTTACTTCGGCATTGTGCACCAGAGTTTCCTGACCCCGCTTGAGTTGCCTCGCGATACTTTCCAACTCGTCCACGAACAACACCATGATGTGAAACACCGGCTGGCGGAAAAAATGAGCTTTGGACGTATCCGAAAACTCTTTCCTCAAATTCACCATCTGATCGTAAAACATTTTCAAACATTCCACCTGCACTTTCGTACGCGGAAAACCATCCAGCACCGCACTGTCGCGGAACTGCGGCTTCAACAACTCGTGAAACAACAAGC
>JBIIFS010000164.1:0-3313 GCA_044237185.1 Luteolibacter sp. | reverse complement strand
GCGGGCGCGTTCGCCACCGGAGAGGAGATCGACGCGTTCGTTGATGCGTTCGTTGTTGAAAAGGAAGCGTCGGAGATAAGCGCGCGCGCCGAGAGTTTCATTGCCGAACTGGACTTTCTCATTGCCATCGGAAATTTCATCCAAGAGCGAACCCGCTCCGTCGAGCTGCATCCTTGATTGGTCGATGTAATTGATTTTCACGCGCTTCCCGAGAACCGCCGTGCCTTCGGTGGGATCGAGCTGGTTGAGGCAGAGCTTGAGCAAGGTGGTTTTGCCGACCCCGTTTTTTCCGACGATCCCCGTGCAGGTTCCCGGACGGATCGAGAGATCGAGATGCCGGAACAACCAACGCGGATGTTTCTCCGTGCCGACGTTGACACCCGCCTGTTCAAGCTCGATCACCACATTTCCCAAATCCGATGCCGGGGGCAAAAGCAAATCCATCTCCCGCTCCTCAGGCGGCGCTTCCATACCCTCGATTTCATAAAACGCATCGAGCCTCGTGCGTTGTTTGGTTCCCCTGGCTTTCACACCGGCCCGCACCCATTCGAGCTCGGTGCGTAAAAAACGCTGTCGGCGGCGCTCGGATTGCTCGGCGATCTGCTGTCGGATGGCCTTGCTCTCCAGATACGCCGTGTAGTTTCCCGCATGGGAATAGGCGCGGCCGTTATCGATCTCAATGATGCGGGTGGCGATGACATCGAGGAAATAGCGGTCGTGAGTCACGAAGATCACCGCACCCGCAAAGCTTTTCAACACATCCTCCAACCAACGGATGGACTCGGCATCGAGATGGTTCGTCGGCTCGTCTAACAGAAGAAGATCAGGCTGGCAGGCAAGCGCCCGGCAGAGCGCGACCCGGCGTTTTTCCCCACCGGAAAGCGGACCCGTCGGCGCATCGAGTGGAGGCGTGCCGAGTGCGTTGGAAAGCGAAATGATGCGTGAGTCTAGGTTCCAACCATCGGTGTGGTCGAGCAGTTCGAGAAATCCCTGAAGTTCCGTTTCCGTGCCATCGCCGTTTTCGTAACGCCGCATTGCCTCGACGATATCGGCGGCTCCGGCCGCGATGTTTTCGTGAACCGAGAGTTCGGGATCGAGCTCGAACTCCTGTGGCAAATATCCGGTGCGGATCCCACGGCGCAGTGAGAGATCCCCGGAATCCGCCTGCTGCTCACCGGTCAGAATTTTTAGCAGAGAAGTTTTCCCGCAACCGTTGCGCCCGACCAAACCGACCTTTTCCCCGGACGCCACCGCCAGCGTCACCCCATCGAGAAGATTCTGATAGGAGTATGACAGGCGGATTTCGTTGGCGGAAAGAAGGGTGGACACAAGGCGGAAACTTTAATTTCTGAACTCTAAACCTCAAGTCGGAGCTTGATGCGGGCGTGAATGGAAAGGGTTATCGGAGAAAAGTAAACCGTGAAGGAGAGAAAAGAATTTCATCTACCATAAATTCCATTTCGCGTTAGCCTGCATTCGTGCCTGCGATTCTGATTTTTGAAACCTCTACGGATACCGCGTCCCTCGCATTGGCGGTTGATGGGCGTATCGTGATCGAAAGGAGTTTCACCAGTGATCGCCGCCACAATGCATTGTTGTTCGGGCCGCTGGCGGAAATCGTCGAGGAATACGGCTCCCGACATTTTGATATGATCTTGGTGGGCAGCGGCCCGGGAAGTTACAGTGGAACACGGGTGGGAATTGCGGCAGCTCAGGGAGCCGGTTTGGTTTCCGGTTGCAGGACGATCGCCATTCCATCCGTTCTTGCCACCGCAACCGCCCTTTCAGGAAAACCCTGTCTCGCCGTTGGGGATGCTCGCCGAGGCTCTTACTGGATCGCGAACATCAATGGTGGCGAACTCGTCAACGGACCCACTCTGACTGATGGGGTCGGATTTCAAGCAGCGCTCGATCTCAACCCTTCGTGCTTTTCCATGGAGCCGATACGCTCATTCAACATTCCGCTCGAACAGCCTTCAGCCCACGGAATTTGGCAAGTATGGGAAAATGCTTCTTCGGAGTTGCAAGATGCCTGGACCACGAAACCCCCGCAGCCCATCTATCTCGCACCGCCCCACATCACCCCTTCCAAAAAACAGGTGTTTGGCTGAAAATGATAAAGAAAATGAACCGCAGATAGATACAGATTTACACAGATAATCAAAGAGTCGGATACCTTGTCTCTCAATCAATCGGTGAGAAATAGATTTACAAAAATCTCTTACAATCCGCGTCCATCTGCGTTCATCCGTGGTTCCACTTCTGAATCCGGGTTGAATATCAGAGCCTGCGGGCGTTGCGACCTTCGTCGATCAATTTCCAGAAATGTTTCGATCCAGCCAATGCCTCATCTTCAGCGAGTGGCATTTTGGAACGGAATAAAAAGTCGGAAAGCGTGCCCTTGTGCAAAACGCGGCAAACGATAATGGAGCCATCTTTGACTTCGAAATAGAAGCGGTAATCCTTCGCACGGAACCGATACATGATGTGACCATCGCGCTCGATTTTACCAAAACGATCACTCCCCGCTCCGTTCAGATCCTGCTCGGTCACATGGAACTCCTCCAACAACTCAAGCTGCTCTAAAGTCCCCAAAGCGGAAATCTCCGCCGCACTGATTTCATTAAAAACGATCTGAAACACGCCGCCACTCTAGACAACGCGCGGGCTGCGTCAACTTTTGGAATTCCAGATGCGACGGGCTACTTTTTAGTATGTGTGGAGAAAAATAGGAGCGAAGCAAGGGAGGCGCGCTTCTTGTGTCTTGCGGTCTTGCTTCCAGCCCTTACGATTCCCGCGATGCGTTGCTTTTACTCTCAGGCTCTGGAGCTCGAACTTCCTGACGGACACCCGTTTCCGATGGATAAGTTCCGGGTTTCCAAAGAAATGCTTTTGAGTGAACGGATTCTGCGTCCCGAAGAAATTATCGAGGTCAAGCCCGCCGATTTCCACCGCATCCTCAGAGTCCACGACCGTTCCTACATCGAGAAAATCCAATCAGCGGCACTGGGTCGGAAAGAGCAACTCCTGCTCGGACTTCCCTCTTCTCCCAATCTCTTCTCGCGCTCCGCCACGGAGGTCGAAGCCACCCGCCTCGCCTGTGAGGCAGCACTTGTAGAGGGGGTCGGCGTCTGCCTCGCGGGTGGAACTCATCATGCCTTTCGCGAACATGGCGAGGGCTACTGTGTTTTCAATGACATTGCGATCGCGATCCGCGATCTCCAGGACAAGCAACCCCATATCAAAATCATGGTCGTTGACACGGATGCGCACCAAGGCAATGGCACGGCCTCATTGCTCGGCGATGATCCAC
>JBIIFS010000046.1:0-12110 GCA_044237185.1 Luteolibacter sp. | reverse complement strand
ACGGCGAATACAGCGAACTTGGGGCTGCCCGAAAAGGGCAAAATAGCGAATTTTACGAAGAACCCACTTTTTTGAATCATTTGATAAAATAGCTCAAATGCTCGAGCTCAAGCGCCAGATCGACATTGTTGACCGTCACATCAGCTGGAACCTCCAGCATGATGGGAGAAAAGTTCAAAATTCCTTGTATCCCACAAGCAACCAGACGGTTGACCACTTCTTGGGCGAACCCGATGGGAACACATAAGATCACGAGTTTAACCTGATGTTCGATAATGAACGCCTCCATTTGGGAAACATCATGCACCGGGATTTTCAACTCCCGTGCCCTTGCATCCTCTGGCTTGGCATCAAATGCCGCGACCACCTCAAAGCCTTCTTTCTGGAATCCCTGATACCTCAGCAAGGCCGATCCTAAATTCCCCGCGCCGACCAAAATGACCGGTTGCAACTGTTCTCTGCCAAGGGCCTCTCGTATCGTGGTGATCAGACCCGTCACCGGATAGCCGAGTCCGCGAGTGCCGATTTGACCGATGTAACCGAGATCCCGCCTGAGCTGTGCGGATTTCACACCCGCCGCTTTGGCAAGCGTGATCGAGCTGACCGTTTTCTGCCCGCTATCGCTGAGTTTTTGCAAACAGCGATGATAGATCGAGAGCCGGTAAATCGCTTTTTTCGGAATATCCATCTTTTCGTTTCTTTCCGATTCAGGATCCACAATTCGATAAAATCAGAGGTTTTGCGGTTGCTGCAACAATGCCGCAACCCGATTCAACAACACTCCAGCCCCACCACCATCCACCACGCGGTGATCGAAGGTAAGCAGTAACTCGGCTTCGGTCGCGGGAAGAAAGGTCTCCACTTGCTCGCTCCATACCGGTTTTTTGCGACCGGCTCCAATTCCAAGAATCAAGGTCTCGTTCGGCAAGGGAATCGGAGTTCCCGTCGTCAGACCAAAGGTTCCGAAATTGGTTACCGTCGCAATTCCCCCACGCGTATCCGCTTCGGTCAATCGACGGCGGCGGGCGCGATCCACCAAATCATCATACTCGGAGACCAGGTCAGAGAGAGATTTCTGATCCACTTCACGCATCGCCGGAACAACCACTCCGTCTTCCACCTGCACGGCCACGCCGATATCAAAAGACCGCGGGCGAACCACTTTTTCACCGATCAAATATCCCGCAGTCATTGGCTGCTCTTTGAGCGCGATGGCAAATGCCCTCAACAAATATAACGTCAAACCGGGCTTCCGGACTTGATCGCGGCGATGTTGCAGTAAGCGATCCAACAATACAGGAAGTCCCACCGTCGCCAAAGGACGCGTCCAACTGCGGCGCATGGCATCAGCAACAGCCAGACGCATCGGCGATGCTGGCGCACTTGGCCAGGATTCAAGATAATCCAGAAACCGCTCCAAATCCTCCACGGTAACCCTTCCACCCGCACCTGTTCCCGCCACCGCGGAAATGTCCGCCTCGCGAAGACCCATGTCATTCATGCGGGCACGCATTCTCGGCGAAATGTAATGAGCCCCCATGACACCGATCGGTACTGGCAAACCTTTCACACTTGGAATGATGCTCGGATCCTCTTCATAGGAATCTCCGTCCAATGCAAAGTGCAGGTTTTCCTCACCGCTTTTGGTTTCCTGAGGCTGGCTCTGGTTCTTTGCCTCCAGAGTCTCGAGCGTATCCACTCCGGTGCGAGCCACTTCTTCCTCGGTTACATCTAACAGACCTAGCAATGAACCAACCGAATAGGAAACTCCTTCAACCGCTCGAATATCCGACACTACTCCGTCACAAAGCGTGGTAATTCCCATGGTCGCCTTGTTGGTTTCCACCTCGATGATCTCCTGATCCGTCTTGACCGAGTCTCCGGGCTTCACATCAAGCCGAATAACCGTTGCCTCGGCGATGGACTCTCCGAGCTGTGGCATAAGTATGGGAACGATTGGCATGGCAGTTACTAAAAGGATAAGAGTTTTCGAAGAGCCTCGGATATGGACTCCGGAGTCGGGCGATGTGCGGCCCAAAGCTTCGGATGATAGGGAACCGGTGTGTCGCGGGAATTGAGGCGCTGCGGCGGTGCATCTAACAAATGAAAGCCTTCTTCAGTGACTCTTGATACCACTTCCGCGGTGACGCCTCCCCATGGAAAAGCCTCGCCCACCGCCAGCAAGCGACCTGTCCTTGCCACCGATGCGAGAACGGTATCGATATCCAGCGGTTTTACCGAACGAAGATCGACCACTTCAATTTCCCAGCCGTCTTTTTGCAAACGATCCGCAGCCCGAACCGCTTCATGCACCATCGCACTGTAAGTCACCACCGTGGCATGCTTTCCGGGTCTGGCGATCCTTGCCTGACCAATGGGCAGATGCTCGCCCTTGATCGTTTTCGCTTTCAACCAGCGATAAAGAAACTTGTGCTCACAATAAATCACGGGGTCATCCATTTTCACCGCATCGATCAACATGTGATAGGCATCGGAAACAGTTGCAGGAGTCACCACAACCAAACCCGGATACTGGGCATACAAACCCTCCATGCTCTGACTGTGAAAAGGCCCGGACCCAGGAGTGCCTCCAGAAGGAAGTCGGACTGTCAAAGGAATCGGCATTCCCGTGCGGTAAAAATGAGTCGCCGCCTGGTTGACGATTTGGTTGAACGCAATGGATGAGAAATCGGCAAATTGCATTTCGATAATGGGACGCATCCCTTCGATTGCAGCCCCCACCGCAAGACCGATCATCGCATCCTCGGAGATCGGGCTGTCGAAAACCCGGTTTGGATAACTTTCCGCAAGCCCCTTGGTCGCTTTGAAAGCACCACCGAAACTGGCGATATCCTGTCCGTAAAGAAACACTCGATCATCCTCACGAAGGAGATCCTCCTGAGCTTCGCGGATCGCATCAATATAAGTCACACTCACGATGGAATATAGGGAAAGGTTGTAGATAGGGCGGACCAATCTTCCAAATAAGGATCCGGCAGGGCTTCTTGCTGGGCCTGAGCAACAGCTCTCTGAACTTCCTCGGAAATATTCTCACGCCAGGCATCGATCTCTTCTTGGGTGGCATACTGCCCCTGAATCAACTGATCCATGGCTACTTCGATGCAATCGCGGCCATAATAGCCGCTGCGTGTAGAATCCGGAACATACGCACCATCATCATGCTCACCATGGCCGGACAGGCGGAGCAAATGAGCGACCACCATTTGTGGGCCTTTTCCAAGACGTGCTTGTTTCACCGCCTCACCGATCACAGAAGCGCATGCCAAAAGATCCGTGCCATCGACGGAATATCCACCCACGCCATACCCCCTCGCCCGCTCGACCAAGTCACCACAGGCGAACTGACGGTTGTTTGGCGTAGAGTATGCGAATTGATTGTTCGCAATGACCACCACCATCGGAAGTTTTTCCACCGCCGCCAGATTCAGCCCCTCATGAAATGCACCTGTCGATGTCGCACCATCGCCCACACAGGTCACACCGACACAACCGTCCAAAGTGCCTTTCAGCCGCTTCGCAAAAAGCATGCCTGCAATCAGCGGTACCTGTGCACCAAGATGAGAAATCATCGCCGGCATTCCCTTTTCGGGCCGACCCCGGTGGATGTTTCCATCGCGACCTTTCATCGGGCCTTCGACGGATCCGAGATATGTCCTTGTGCAATCGAGCAAAGGCTCCCCAAAAGCCGTCCGTCCCGCCTGATCCCGGATCAACGGCGCAAAACAATCCCTACCCTGAATCAAAGCAGTCCCAAGACAACCACTTACCGCTTCTTGACCTTTTCCAAGATACACACCACCGACGATCTTGCCGGCTTTGTAGAGACTCGAGAGCTTGTTTTCCAAAATCCTAGCCTTGAGCATCGACTGAAAGGCTCTACGCAAAAATTCACCATCGAGAGAAATCATTGCTTCAAGAGGTTTTGTTTCCAGATCAGGCACGCACGAGACTAAACCGACTCATCCGAATCGTGCAACCGCTTTCATTTTGGGATGCTTTACTGAAAGCTGATTCTTGAGAATTCCCCAGTCTCCCAAACGCCACAACATTTCTCTGAGGGAAATCACACTCACCTGACCTGACTCTTTGTAGCTGAGACTTCTCAAATACCCTGGCGAGCCCGCATTCGCGGCGATTCATGGCGGATTTGTACGGAACTACCAAAAAAGCGCGAGTTTGTGATTCGCTCACTTGCAATCCTGCCAACGCCCGCCATTTTCACGGCATGACTTTCGCCCCGAAACCAAACTCCGCTCTTCTGATTGTCGGTCACGGCTCCACGGAAAACCCGGATTCTTCGACCCCATACTTCGACCACGCTCAGGAAATCCGCAGCAGAAACCTGTTTGGTGAGGTTCATGTGTGTTTTTGGAAAGAAGAACCGTCCATGCGCGAGGCTTTGCTGATGATCGACGCTCCAGAGGTCTATATTGTGCCAGATTTCATCAGCGAGGGATATTTCACTCAGGAAGTCATTCCGCGTGAATTGGGATTGAGCGGTGATACTACGGTTCGCGAAGGAAAAACGCTCCATTACTGCCTGCCGGTCGGCGTCCACCGCTCCATGACCGATCTCATCCTGCGCCGCGCACTCGAAGTGGCACCAGATGCCAATCCAAAGGACACCACTCTCATCATCACGGGACATGGAACCGGGTTAAACCAAAACTCCACCAAGGCAATCAAAGACCAAGCGGATCTCATCGCAAATTCAGGGGCGGGCTATCAACTCGTCACGGATGCCTACATGGAAGAAGCTCCTTTCATTGCCGATTGGGACAAATTGTCGGAAACCAAAAACGTGGTGGTCGTGCCGTTTTTCATCTCCGATGGCCTGCATTCCTATCAGGACATTCCCGTCATGCTCGGGATCGAACCGGAAGTCGGTCCCGCGGCAAGCCAACGGGAAATTTTCCGCCACAACCCGCATCAACTCAGGGAAAAAACGCTCTATTACTCCTCCGCCATCGGCACGGAACCTCTGATTGCGGATGTCATCCTTGATCAAATCATGGATTTCGATGCGAAACACAGACCCCAGCCACCCGAACCCAACCCGAACCCGCGTCTGACCGATCACTTGAAAAAACTCATCCGTCAAGGAGTGAACCAGATCGGCCAAATCCGGATTCATCGGGATTACTGCGAGTTTGAATACGCGCTATACCACATGGAAGATGAGGATCTGGCGACTCAACCAGCCTTTGGAGGACTGGATCATCATCACGGACCGGAAATGTCGCGAGACCTCTCCACCTATGCGGAGGACGGCGAATACCGTTTTACCAAGGGAAAAATCAATCTGCGCCGCGGATGGATCATCACCCTCGACCATGAGCGGGATTTATTGCGCGCACTCGATCAGTTTTACCCCGCCTGTACCGCCCTTTTTATCAAGCACCTTGATGGCACCCTGCCCATCGAAAACCTCCGCGACAAACTCGCGAGACAAACCGGCATGTATCGCTACGCCGGAACGATCAGCGATGACGGCGCACAAAAACTCATACAAAAAGTCTGCGGCCCCGCTCACAATTGCGCTAAAAAAATTCTCTGGAAACTCGATGACGTGACGCCTCTGGTAGACAGCGAGGCCTCCCGCTTCAATGGCATTCCGGGCAATATGCCTGAAAACCTAGCCATTCCCCTTCTCTGCCGTGAAGCCTGCAATCACTTCGTCGCCGAGTGCCGCAAGGCCGCCAAGAAAGAATTCGACGACAAAGAGAAATCGCTGACGGCATAATTTTCTGGAGTCTCATCCAGCCATGTCTGAGCATGATCACTACGTTATGGAAAATATCGATCAGCTTATTGAGAACAACGCCATCTGGGCGGAGAAAATGCGCATCAGTGATCCTGAGTTCTTCAAACGCCTGGCCCAACAACAAAGCCCGAAATACTTCTGGATCGGCTGTTCTGATTCCCGCGTCCCGGCCAACCAAATCACCGGACTTCCTCCCGGTGAAGTCTTCGTTCATCGAAACGTCGCAAATGTCGTTCAGGAAACGGATTTCAATGTTCTGGCCGTGCTTCAATACGCGGTCGATGTCCTGAAAGTCAGCAATGTCATCGTCTGCGGGCACTACGGTTGCGGCGGCGTCCAAGCGGCCCTCGAAAATTTTCGACATGGCATCATTGACAACTGGCTGGCACCCATCCGCTCCCTGACCCGCGTCCACAAAGATGAACTTGAGTCATTGAAAGACAACCAGCGTCTTGACCGTCTTTGCGAACTCAACGTGCTCTCACAAGCACGCCACGTCGCTCGCACCACCATCGTCGAAGACGCATGGGAACGTGGACAAGAACTGTCGATTCATTCATGGATCTACCGGCTCGATCAAGGAATCCTCACTCCCCTGCGCAAAGCCATCTCCCGTTCCTCCGATGTCGAATCCGCCTGATTCATTCACGTATCCCTCCATCGGACTCTTCAGTAAAAAAATGCCTATTCAAATTTGAAAATGAAAAAAAACGTTCGTATTGCCATTGACCTTGGAGCGAGCAGCGGCCGGGTCATATCGAGTTTCCTTGAAAATGGAAAAATTCAATTGAGCGAAATCCATCGCTTCGACAATCCCGCCATTGAAATTCCCTCCGGTCTCTACTGGAACATCTTCGGATTGTACCACGAAATTCTAACAGGAATCAAAAAAGCCGTGGATAACTACGGAGAGGAAATCGCCTCGATCGGAATCGATACCTGGGGTTGCGATTTCGGATTATTCGACGGGCAAGGCGAAATCATAGGAACACCCCACCAGTATCGCGATCCGCGTATCGAGGGAATTGAAGAAAAAATGCACGCGTTGATGCCGGAAGAGGAAATCTTCAGCCATACCGGAATTAAAACCAACTTCTACAACAGCGCGCTTCATCTTCTTTCCCTGCGTCTGAAAAATAGCGCAGCCCTCTCACAAGCACGTAACATTCTCTTCATACCAGACATCCTCGCCTACTGGCTCACTGGCGTGAAAAGCGTGGAAAAAACCAACGCTTCAACCTCCCAACTTCTCAATGCGGAAACCGGTGATTGGTCGGAGGAGGTCATCGAGGCGCTCGGACTCCCTCGAGACATTTTCGGAAAAATCGTTCCTCCGGGAACCGTGCTCGGAGAACTCCGCTCAGAACTCAATGACACCATCGGCCGCTGCGACATTCCTTTTGTTGTCGCGCCCTGCCACGATACCGCCTCCGCCGTCGCCGGCATTCCCCTGACCGAAGCCGAGCCTCTCTGGCTTTCTTCCGGAACATGGTCCATCATGGGTGTTGAAAAAAAATCCCCTATCCGTGGCGAGGAAGCGCTCTCATACGGTTTCTGCAATGAGCTGGGAATCGACAACACGGTTCGTTTTCTCAAAAACATCGGCGGGCTTTGGATTATCCAGGAATGTAAACGCCACTGGGATCGCAAAGGCGAAGTCCATTCCTATGCCGAACTCGCCAAACTCTCCGCGGATGCGAAACCTTTCCTCGCATTCATCGATCCGGATGATGCCACGTTTTCCTCTCCCGGAGATATGCCGACTCGCATTTGCGATTACTGCAAAAAAACCGGTCAAGCCGTTCCTGAAACCATTGGCCAGATTCTCAGGGTAGCCACCGATTCATTGGCCCTCAAATATCGTGTCGTCTATGAACGCATGATCAAGCTGACCGGTCGCAATTATTCACGCCTGAATGCCGGCGGTGGAGGGATTCAAAACGAGGCACTCTGCCAAGCAACGGCAAATGCCCTCGGAATCGAAGTCCACGCCGGTCCCATCGAAGCCACTTCCTGTGGCAACATCATCACTCAGATGCTTGCCACCAAAGAAATCAAAACTTTCGGCGAAGGCCGAGACCTCATTCGGGAATCGTTCGATTTCAAAATCTACACCCCTCAGGAAACCGATTCATGGAATCTGGCCTATGCCGATTTTTGTAAGATCATCAACTTGTAAATCCATCGGTTTTCCAGCCAATGCCGCCCAGAAGCAACACCATCAAAACCTCGCGCGCTGCCATGATGGCAGGCCATTTGGCTGCTTGGGCCATGAAGCTTTGGAGTTTGACTCTGCGCTACGATATCAATGGCAACGCAGGTCTCGTCCAACCCGAGATCAATCCGAAACCCGTCATTTTCGCCCTCTGGCACAATCGCATCTTCACGATGCCGCCGATTTGGAAACTGACCGGAGGAAAGAACCGCTCAACGGTCGTCCTCACAAGCGCAAGTAAAGATGGCAGCACCCTTGCGACCGCGATGGAATTTTTTGGAATCGGATCCATCCGAGGCTCTTCATCCCGCCGCGCCGTCTCGGCCTTGATCGGAATGAAAAAAGCCCTCCAAGAAGGTAAAGATGTTTGCGTCACCCCGGACGGCCCCAAAGGTCCGCGTTACCGGGTTCAGCCAGGACTTCTAAAAATCGCTCAAGCCACAGGTGTGGATATCGTCCCCATCCATATTCGCTACACCTCCGCTTGGCGCCTTTCCTCATGGGATCGTTTTGTCATTCCGAAACCTTTCAGCAAAGTGACCATTGTCTTTGATAAACCCATTCAGGTTCAAAAAGAACTCACTGAGGAAGATTTCGAAGCCGCAAGAGCTAGCCTAGAAACATCCCTGATCGCTGGCACGGACGACCTGTGAAAAACGCTGTTTTTTTAGTTAACTATGCTTAATTTTTAATTGTCAGCTCGAACGAATCCTGCAAAATCACAGTTTATGAAGATAAACCCATGCTTTGCATCGCTGATGGCCGTTCTGATAGCCTGTGCACCTCTTCTATCCGGAAGTGAAGTCGAGCGACTTCGCAAGCTTGTCGCAGAACAAGAAATGCAGATTCAGCAACTCGAGTTGAAAATCGCTCAGCTCACCCACTCAGCTGCTCCGACTACCCGAGTCAATACTCCTGCGGCTATCCCGACTGCCATAAGCGAAACCAAAACCAAACCTGCTTCATCCAATGAAGCAACAACGTATAGGGTAATGGCTGGAGACAACATGGCCTCCATCGCTCGCAAGCACGGCACCAAATCTGCCATTCTCAACGAACTCAATGGCCTTAAAAGCAATGATGTCATTCGCCCTGGTCAGAAATTAAAAATTCCAACATCCTCCGCAGCCACAACAACCACACCGGTTACCGAGTCTCTACCAGCACCTACTCAGGCAGAAGTTCCAGCTTCAAATGCCGTCAAACATACCGTTGCGGCAAATGAAACGTTCTACAGCATTGCTAAAACATACGACGTGACGGTTGATGCGCTCATCAAGGAAAATCCAAGCATCAATCCCAAAACCCTTCGCATCGGAAAGATCGTCCAAATTCCTGGCAAAACAAAAACAACCGATACATCCCCCATACCTGCACCCACACCAGACTTAAACGCTTCTAATCAGTCGAGCCTACCACTATCCAATCCATCTAGCCCAGTTACCCAGCCACGCGCATCCGACAAGCCCGTCAAAATCACCAAGGAAATCAGCTACAGCGATTTCGCGCAGGCTCACAATACCACCACCACGCGCTTGGATGAAATCAACGGACTTCGTCTGGATCCAACCACAATTCTTGCACAAGGATCGGAACTCTATATCCCAGAGTAACCGCAAAAAACAAAATTCCGAGTGAACTTATTTTCAATCCGTTAGGGAACTATCTCTAACGGATTTTTCATCGGACAACCGCGTCAGACCGGCCGGCAAAGAACAAACGGGGAAACCACCAGCGCCTCAAATACCACTCCGTCTTTTTGCCAATGCTCCACATGCAAATCACCAATCTTCACCAAATCCCCAGCCTTCAACCATTCCCCGACTTTCTCAGTTTGATTCTCAGAAAATGCCAGCCCGACCTCCACAAGTGCCAGTTGCGGGTCCACGAAAAACAGCGATCCGCTAAGATAATGAGGTGCCAAATACTTCCAATCCACCGTTCCCGTATATTTCTCAAGCTTCTCCTCCACGCTTGATCCATCCTTCCCAATCATCGCATACCGCAACGGCTCTCGCTTGTTCGATTCGCTTGAAATCATAGACACGACGTAATCCTACAATGTTCAAATCTCAATTCCCAAATTTAAATGATCGAAGTCTTGTGTGTTTCATCTTGAAACCAATTTGATCTATCCAAAACCATTCGGCTTCGCCCACGTTCTAATCACTCTTCGCCTCTTTCTCCTCACGCTTTCATGATCCCAGGTCAACGCTACATCTCCACCTCAGAACCCAGCCTCGGCCTCGGTCACGTGCTCTCAGAAGAGAACGGCCTCATCGAAATCTGTTTTCCCGCAGCCGAAGACACCCGCACCTACTCGATATCGAACGCACCGCTTGTTCGTGTCCGATTCGGCCCCGGGGATACAATTTCCGATCATGAAAAAAACGAGCTTACGGTAGAGACTCTCACAGAAGATGGACAACTCCTAACCTATCACGGACAAGGAAAATCCATCCATGAATCCGATTTGCTCGATTCACTGAGCTTTATAAGACCCGAGAAACGGCTACTTGCCGGACTCACCGATCACCCCCGCGATTTCGACCTCCGTCTCGATGCACTCCGCTGGAACACCGCAATCCGACGCTCTCCTGCACATGGCTATACGGGCGCGCGCATTGATCTCATTCCCCACCAACTTTCCATCGTTGCGGAAACTGCGAATCGTCTCTATCCTCGGGTTCTTCTTGCCGATGAAGTTGGTCTTGGAAAAACCATTGAAGCCTGCCTGATCCTGCATCGCCTGTACCTGACGGGTCGCGCCCATAGAATTCTGATTCTTGTTCCTGAACCGCTCGTCCACCAATGGTTCGTCGAACTGTTGCGGCGTTTCAATTTGCTCTTCGCAATTTTTGATGAAGAGCGTTGCCAATCAATCTGTGCTCACGACCCATCCGCAAATCCTTTTTCCGATTCGCAACTCATTCTCTGCTCCACTGATTTTCTCGCGGAAAATCCAAAACGTTCCGAACAAGCACGCACCGCAGGATTCGATCTCCTCATCGTTGATGAAGCGCATCACCTTGCATGGTCACCCGAGTCAGCATCGCCTGCTTACCAAATGGTCGAGCGACTCTCTGGAGAAATTCCCGCTCTACTTCTTCTTACCGCTACGCCGCAAAAACTCGGCCCAGAAGGCCACTTTGCGCGCCTGCGCTTGCTGGACCCCGCACGCTATTCGAAATTGGAAGAATTTCTAAGCGAGGCAGAATCCCACATTCCGCTCGCCAACGCCGTCGCAGAACTCAGCCAAGGAAAGATTCCGGATAACCTGTCGGATTTCATCATCCATTCACCAGGTGTGGAGAAGCACCTGACAGCACTTCGAAAAGGCGATGAAAGCTCACGAAAGGAACTGATCTCGGAACTCATCGATTCCTTCGGCACTGGACGTGTCTTATTCCGTAACACACGTGAACGCCTCACAGGATTTCCAAAACGCCTTCCCTTGCTACATCCTTTGGAAAAAGGCACATCTCCCTATATCTGGCTCGCCAATCTGCTTCGTGAACTACCTACAACCGAAAAAATCCTAGTCATCACCCATTCACCCCAAGCAGCCATCGGCGTTCAGGAAAAACTTCTCAAAGAAATCCATGTCGAGACCGCGCTCTTTCACGAGGAGTTGTCCATGCTCCAGCGAGATCGCAACGCCGCCTATTTCCAAGAACCCGAGGGTGCACGTATCCTGATCTGCTCTGAAATCGGTTCCGAGGGTCGGAATTTTCAGTTCGCACAACATCTCGTTCTGTTCGGACTTCCGCGTGATCCCGAAGTGCTCGAACAACGTATCGGACGTTTGGATCGTATCGGACAAACCGGTGATATTCACATTCACATCCCCTACGGAAAAGATAGCCGATCCGAACTCCATGCGCGATGGCTCCACGAGGCGCTCGATGTCTTTTCACAACCACTCAAAGGCGCCACCACCATCGCCAACGCCTTGCTACCTGAACTCGACGCTCTTGCTGATGAAACATATGCATCGGAGCGTTTTCAGGATTTCATGAAACGCGCCGTTCAATACAAAGCGGAAGTCACTCATCAGCTCAGCAGCGGCCACGATCTTTTATTGGAACTCGGAGCACCTCCCGCCTCACA
>JBIIFS010000045.1:0-12147 GCA_044237185.1 Luteolibacter sp. | reverse complement strand
CGCGGTCAGTAGACTGATCGGAGGAATCCAGAATAACAAGGGACTGAATAAAAAGCTGAAGGAAGTAGAAAGAATGTTAAATAGCGGGGACTGACCCCAAAAAGACTGACCCCAAAAAGATGTTAAATAGCGGGGATTGACCCCAAAAAGACCCCAAAAAGACCCCAAAAAGAGGCTCGTCGGTTGGGGATAGGCTGCTTGGTTCTCGGCCGTGTCCATGAGCTGGACGGAACTGCCGTCAATGGCCTTGAGGTTGAGTCCGTTCCATGTGTTCCGTCCGGCGACACGGGTACCGAGGTGGCGGCAGATCCGGCGGTGGATGTCCTTGAGGAAATCCATGTTTATCCGCCCCCGCGCCTTGCAGTAGCTCGATGTATCCGAGGAAGGAACCGGCAGCCCGCAGGTCGCAGCCTAGCTCTGGATGTGCCCGACGGCTTTCTGGCAGGAGGCGTTGGCTTCGAGGATCTGCGCGAGCCAAGCCCAGAAGACAGGCAGATGACCGAAACTGCGCTGGCGCGGTGTGGGATCGATGTCGGCGAGGAAATCCGGCGGCAGGACATCGGCGAAAAGGACGGAATAGCCGCTGAGGGAACTGCGTGTGATGATGGCCGAGGCGTTGCGGATCGCGGCTTGCAGGCGGCGCCTTGCGGTGGCAAAAACGGTTAGCGGAAAGTCGGTCAGGAAAGGTTGTTTTTTCACACATTCAAACCGTACGCCGACCGGCTTTCTGTCTAACAATTTTCGACGAAATCTGGCTTAATCCCGTGCCATTCGGGACTGACCTCAAAAAATGTCAAATAGCGGGGACTGACCCCAAAAAATAGTCGGAGCGGAGCGTGGACAAATGAATATCCGCAACTGAAGAACAACGCAGAAATCGTGACTCCATCGCCGGGACTGTAGCAAAACTCCCGCGAGAGCGGCAAAATTCAAAACCTAAAAAATCTCCCTTTTGCGTAAGGACTTTTGGCAACCAGTCTAATTGTTGGGGGTGATACCTGATAGACATGCGCCGGAGTGAGGTTCGCGAGATTCTCATGAGGCCGCCAGTGGTTATAGCACTCGAACCATTTATGAAGCCCCCGCCTTAATTCGAGGATCGTGGCGTGCTCCTTGAGGTAGATCTCCTCGTATCTGACCCCAAAAAGATGAAAACAAAAATCACGCTGATCGCAGCGGCTCGTTCGAAGTCCTGATCGGAGAGGAACTTTTTTGAAACGCCCGGTAGAATTGCCGCGTAGTGTGTTTGTTATGACACAGATCACCCGTCGAAATGCTCTCAAAACCATCGCAGCGTATGCGTCGATTCAAATTGTGCCTGGTAGCGTGCTGGGATTGCGCGGACAGACCGCTCCTTCGAATCAACTGACGCGCGGCATCATCGGCTGCGGTGGTATTTGTTCGGCACACCTGGGCATGCCCGGGAAATTGCTGGCGCTCTGCGATGTGGACAAGAAGCACCTCGCGAACCGGATGGGGCAGGTCAAGGCCGAGCAAAATGGCATCAAAGGCTATGAGGATTTTCGTGAGATGCTAACGCGCAAGGACATCGACATCATTCACGTGGCTACGCCGCCGCACTGGCACGCGCTGATGGCGATTGAGGCGGCCAAGGCGGGCAAAGATGTGTGGTGTGAGAAGCCGATGAGCCGGACGATTGGCGAAGGACTGGCGATGGTCAAAGCCGTGGAAAAATACAATCGCGTCTTCCGCCTCAATACATGGTTCCGTTTCAAGGACAATTTTTATGGCATGGGTGTACCCGTCAAGCAGTTGAAAAAAGCCGTGATGAACGATCTGTTAGGCTGGCCGCTCAAGGTGACGGTTTCCGGAGTGACAGGCTTTGACTGGAAGTTTGGCTGGTCGGGCAAAACAAATCTGCCGGTGCAGCCGGTGCCGCCCGAACTGAACTACGACATGTGGTTGGGACCTGCGCCGATGAAGCCCTACAATGCGCATCGCACCCACGCAACCTTCCGCGGCTACTGGGATTATGATGGCGGTGGTCTCGGTGATATGGGTCAGCATTACTTGGACCCGGTGCAGTATTTGTTGAACAAAGATGCCGAGGCTCCCATTTCGGTGGAAATCGATGCCGATCCCCAGGACAGCGATGCGATTGGTTCTTGGCGCCGCATTGAGTTCACCTATGCCGATGGTTGCAAAATCATTCTCGATGGGCAGAACAAGGACAAGGATGCCGCCTACATTGAAGGGCCCAAGGGCAAGATCTTCAAAAACTTCCGCAGCGATATTCCTGATCTCGATAAGAAGCTCGCGGCCTTGCCAGATCCTCCGGAGCAGATCGTCGATTTCCATGAGTCCGTGCGCACACGGAAAAAATTCGCCTTGAACGAGCAGAACGGCTTTTGGTCCTGCACGATGGTGAACATGGGTGTGATGGCGCATCGCCTCAACAAGAACCTGAAGTTCGATCAGAAAACCATGCAGTTCGATCTGCCCGAGGCGAATGCCCTGGTTAATCAACCGATGCGCGCGCCCTGGAAGATTGAGGTGTGAGTCAATCAGGCAGGGACCGTCTCTCCGAGCGGTCCGGTGGGGCATAGGGTGTTAACTTATTAATAAACTTGGAACCTTTATAGCGACCTACAACTCAGGTAACAAGAGGCAACGCCCGTATCCAAAATTATATTGTGCAAGTCGAACCCGCCCAGAAGACTTACGAATGTGATTTGAACGGAAACCTCCTGCGGGAAAAAGATCCATAGGTAACGGTTATCCGCTCCTTCGAGTGGGCGGCGCGAACAAGCTGAAAGCCTTCAACTGGGGCAGCCAGCGAGTCGAGTGGGCCTACAACGGCCACGTCCAGCGAGTGCTGGAAACTCTCAATGGAGTGGCAAGCAAGGGGTTTATTTGGGGCGGAGCGGATATGCTGTTAGAAAAGAACGCCGCACACACCATCACGAAAAATTCCACGGAGATGGTGAGCAGCGAGTCGGCGGGGCAGACGCGGAAAGCTGCTTCTATACCACAAATCTAGGCTCCGCATCACAAAGATATACCGACGGGCTGGGCGTGATCTGTGGGCCTCTCTAGTAAACGGCCCATTTTACCCCGTTGATCCACCACACCCCCTCAGCGCATGACGCATGGAGGCCATGTCCAAAATCGGCTCAGTCTGGATGATTATATGCGTGATTTTAGCAGGAAAATTGTAAATTTTGCAACTTTCATGAAAAATTGAAGCCTTATCCGCTGTGTCGATCTTGGTTGTTCGAAATCATAGCGCTGACTTGCCAAGGCGGCTTTCATAGCGAAAGCTAATGACATGGAAATGATGGTCAGAGCGAGAAGAAACCGGCGGAGTGCGGCGATTCGTGGGTTGGTTCGGGAAACCCGACTTGCGGTGGAGGATTTGATCCTGCCGATGTTCTTTCATGCGGATGCCGAAGATGTGGCAATCGAATCGATGCCGGGCTGCACGCGTTGGTCTGTGCAGGGATTGTTGAAAGAAGTCTTGGAGGTTCATGCTTTAGGGATAAGGGCGATTGTGTTGTTTCCAAAAATTGAGGATGCGTTGAAAAACTCTCAAGGTAGCGAATCGGCAAATGACCACGGCTTGGTTCCGAGCGTGATTCGAGAAATCAAAAAAGTTTGTCCGGAGATATGTGTGATCACTGATGTCGCGCTCGATCCTTACAATTCGGATGGGCATGATGGTTTAGTAGTTCGTCGCTGTGACGGTCAGTTGGAAATTCTCAATGACGAAACGGTCGAGGTGCTCTGTCATCAGGCACTTTGCCATGCGAGAGCGGGTGCGGATATTGTGGCACCATCGGATATGATGGACGGGCGGGTTGGAGCTATCCGATTGGCGCTCGATGAAGCGGGATTTGAAGACGTTGCAATCATGTCTTATACCGCGAAATATGCCTCTGCGTTTTACGGGCCTTTCCGCGGCGCACTTGATTCGGCGCCCAAAGAAGGGGATAAAAAAACTTATCAGATGGATCCTGGTAATGTGCGCGAAGCGATCCGTGAGTTGTTGATGGATGAGGAAGAGGGTGCGGATATTGTCATGGTCAAACCTGCTGGGGCTTATCTCGATGTCATTGCGCGCTTACGAGATGAAACCACTTTGCCAATCGCTGCTTATCAAGTGAGCGGAGAATATCTGATGATCAAAGCGGCCTGTGCAAGCGGTTGGTTGGATGAAAAGGCTGTAGTTTTGGAAAGTCTGTTAGGGATTCGTCGTGCGGGTGCGGATATGATCCTGACATACTTTGCGAAAGATGTGGCGAAGTGGATTCGATAGAGGAAAAAAGATTTTCTAACCACGAAAAACACAAAAAACACGAAAGTGATAAAAGTGGAGGTTGGAGAAAATCAAATTTACCTATTGGCTTCTGATACTTTCGTGTCCTTTGTGATTTTCGTGGTTAAATAATTTTGATCTAAATGGATTTTGGAGAGCTTAAAAATTATTTCGATGAGAACTTCGCTTCGCGAGGTGAGATAGGGGCAGGGCTGAGTATTTGGAAGAACGGGGAAGAGATTGTTTCTCTGACGGGAGGTTACAAGGGTAGAAATAAAACCGAGAAATGGAATTCCAAAACCTTGGCTCCCGTTTACTCCGCATCGAAAGGGCCAGCTGCGGCGACTTTGCTGCATGCGCTTTCCAAGCGGGGCCTAGATGAGAATGATCTGGTGAGTGAGGTTTGGACGGGTTTTCCTTTGGAAGCCGCGACTTTCGGCCAGATGCTTTCTCATCAATGCGGCTTGGCTGCCTTGGGCGAAAACGCGGATGTCTATGATCATCGTGCCGTGATCGCGGCGATCGAACATACCACGCCCGAGTGGTCGCCGGGTTTTGGTCATGGTTATCATCCGAGGACTTATGGATTTCTGTTAGATGAATGTGTCCGTCGCCTCGAAGGTAAGACTTTAGGGAATTTTTGGAATGATGAAATTGCTAAGCCGATGGGCATCGATTTCTGGATCGGTTTGCCTGAAAGCGAATGGGAGAGAGTGGCAAAATTGGTTCCGGGAAAAGCGAAGCCTTCGGTTTATGAAGAAGGATTTTATCAAATGTATAATCAATCGGGCCGTCTGACGCGGAGAGCGTTTTCTTCACCACGCGGCTTGCATGCGATTGCGGAAATGAGCGAACCGAAAGCATGGTCGGCTGCCTTGCCGGCAATGGGTGGAGTGGGATCGGCAAGTGGGTTGGCGAAGTTTTACCAATGCGTGATCGGCGCAATGGAGAGCCCTTTTTCGGCGGGTGTGAGACGCGCGCTCGGGAGCTTACAGATTTCAGGAGAAGACAAAGTTCTCTTACGTGAAACCGCGTTTACCTGTGGTTGTCAGAAAGATCCGGTTGATGAACACGGAAATAAGAAACGCTTTTTGTATGGAAAATCCACTGCGGCCTTCGGTCATCCAGGAGCTGGAGGAAGTCATGGATTTGGCGATCCGACGAGTGGTGTATCATTCGGTTATGTGATGAACCAAATGGAACTCAGCGTGATGCCGGGGGAGAGGTGTGTGGGTTTGGTTGAAAAGGTGGGTTGTTAGATTTTACAGGGGTGGCAAACGATGTAGAGGTCTTCATCTGGTCCGCTGAAGTCCTGCGTGGCATGAGTAATCGCGGTTTGGATAGGCTCTGATTTGCATGGAGATGGGATTAGGGACAGGATTTTTCTACCAAGAACTGGGACTGCAAGTCCCAGCTACGGTTGCTTGTACGGTTGCTTGGCGCTGTGTTCGTTTACTTTGTTAGAAAAGCTGTTAGAGGAGACGTGGCGTTCGCTGTATGGGAAATTTCGGGTAAACCTAGCTCGTAGGCAGTGCGTCCGGCTTTGACGGCTTGCTTGAAAGCGATGGCCATTTTTTCCGGGTTGGAGGCGATGGCGATGGCGGTGTTCACAAGGACTGCATCGGCACCAAGCTCCATCGCTTCGGCTGCGTGAGAAGGTGCGCCGATCCCGGCGTCGACGACCACGGGAACGGTGGCTTGTGCGATGATGATGGCGATTTGTTCGCGGGTGGTGATGCCTTTGTTCGAACCGATGGGGGAGCCGAGCGGCATGACCGTGGCGCAACCGCATTCCTGGAGGCGCTTGGCGAGGACGGGATCGGCGTTGATGTAGGGGAGGACCGTGAAGCCTTCCTTGACCAGAATTTCAGCAGCTTTGAGAGTTTCGATGGGATCGGGAAGGAGGTAGGTGGGATCGGGATGGATCTCGAGTTTGATCCATTTCGGAAGGCCGGCGGAATGGGCGAGGCGAGCGAGACGGACAGCTTCTTCGGCGTTCATCGCTCCACTGGTGTTTGCAAGCAGGAGGTATTTCTCGGGATCGACAAAATCGAGGATGTTGGCGAAGGGGTCGTTTTTTCCTGATAGGTCGGCGCGGCGGAGGGCAATCGTGACAATTTCGGTTCCCGATGCGGCAAGGGCATCACGCATGGATTCGTTGGAAGGGAATTTTCCGGTTCCGAGAAAGAGGCGCGAGGAAAAGATACGGTCTGAGATTTTAAGCATGGGAAAGATTTGGATGACTGGAGAGCCAGAGTTCGAAAGCCGGATGATTTGTGAGTTGGTAGGTGTGGGTTTGGAAACCAAATTCTTGTCCTGTGGCGATGTTGGCAGGGAGGTCGTCGATGTAGAGCGTGTTTTCGGGTGTGAGCGCGTATTTGTCGATGGCGTGTCGGTAGATTTCCTGCTGGGGTTTGATGGAGCCGACCTCATAGGAAAGGATCGCGCTGTGGAAAAGGGAGAATTCCGGATAGGCCTCGAAAATCCACGGGCAGTGGATGGCATTGGTGTTTGAAAAAAGGATGAGGCGATGTCCCGCGTTGTGAAGCTTGCGGACCGTTTCCCACATGGGCCGGTTGGGGGTGAAAATATTGCGCCAAGCGTGGTGAAATACCTCGGGAGAAGCATCAGATTTGAGCGTTTCAAGAGCCCAGCGCGTGTAATCTTCCGTGCTGATTCGGCCGGTTTCGAACTCGTCTTTGCGGGCGAGTAATTGATCGAGCGCGGCAGCAGGGTCAGGGTGGGTAGCTGGAAGAAACTTGCGTAGCGAAGATTCAAAATCAAAGTCGAGAAGGACTTTTCCGATGTCGAAGAGGAAGTCTGGCATGGCTTTAAATCTCAAATCTCAAATTTCAAGGAGGAGGAAGAGGAATAGGAAAACGATCAAATCTTTTCTAGGATGAAATTGGCGGCGGTGATGGCGCCGTTGTTACAGTTGTGTTTCTTGAGGTTGTTTTTCATCATGCGCCATTCGGCGGCATGGTCCGCCAGTAGTCTGAAGACGGCTTGTGTCAGTTCTTTGGGATCATCCGCAAGGTCTCCTGCGTGAAGATGTTGGAGGAGCTGGAGATTGCCTTCCTCCTGTCCCGGGACGAGGTGATGGATCAGCATGGGACATTGTGCGGCGATGGCTTCATGCACGGTTGCTCCGCCAGCTTTCCCGACCACGAGGTGGTGGTGATTGAGAAGTTGCGGCACTTTTTTTGTCCAACCCAGCAACCGGACGCGGTTCGGATACTCTGCCTGGATCTCCGCGGCACGCGAGTAGAGAGCGCGGAAATTCTTGCCCAAAACAATGGTGAGCTGAACATCGGGTGAGGCATTCAGGAGGGCGCGGGAGTGTCGGCGGACGAAAGGTTTTTTCGCGGTCGGGAAATAGAGAACACGGAAGGGTTTGTGCGGATCCTCACTGCCCATGGGTGTGAGTGAGGTAAAGAGCGGATTCACAGGGAAACCGGTATGGATGATTTTATCTTTTGGAATTCCCCATGAGCTCATGGCATCGACGGTGACGCGATCGGTGACGAGAAAATAGTCGGTGGGGGCGCGGAGCCAAGATGCGTTGATTTCGATCGAGTCGGTAACGACGGTGAAGACGGGTATGCGTTTGCCGGTCTCCTGAAAATGGCGTTCGAGAAAGTATGGATAGATCGGGTAGGTTGACACAATGGCGTCTGGCATGAATTCGTGAATCAGAATTTGCAGGTAGCTTTCGGGCTGACGCATGAGCGGCATGCTTGGCCGCGAGAAATCGCATTGGTCGGTGGCGCGATAGATTTTTTCCCAGATTTTCGGAAAATGGGTGGTTACCAATCGGTAGCCCCATTGAATGACCGCTGTGGAATGCGGCGCGGAAAGCAAGCAGGGATCTGCAACGCGAGTCTCAATGCCGCGCTCTTGAAAGGCTAACGCGAGGTTGCGTGCAGCGCTGTTATGTCCCTCACCAAATGCGGCGGTAAGGATGAGTATGCGTTTTTTTGCCGACATCATGAATTTGCTCGCTCGGACTTTAAAACAGAGTGTGGCATTGCGTCGATGGACTTTTATGCTTTCCTTGGTTTGCGGATGCAAAAAAACAACGATCGGCCGAAATTACGAACTGTGGACGAGAGTCCAGAAGAGTTGATTGTGTTGTTGGATGGTCGGCCGACCGTTGAGACCGGAAAATTTCGGGGTCATGAGGAAATTGTGCGACTCGAGGCGAAAGACTGGGGTGAATTGAAATTCAGGACACATGAGCCGAAGTTTGAAGAATGGGTGGAGCAAGAAAGCGTAGCATTTGAGGATGCTTGGAATACTAAGAAAGCGAAGCAAGATTCACCCCATGCGCCCCATCGGTATCGATTTTTTTGGATTTCCACAGGGTTGATTTTGTTAGCAGCAATAGGCTGGTTGGTTTGGGATATTTTTCAACAGAAGGATTCGAAGCTGTCGAAGCTGCTGGCTCCAAAGATTTCGCAGGAGGGTGAGGATCAGTTGGGAAGGGAGGCCATGCGGACGATTTCGACCATTGAGGAGGTCGTCAGGCAATTTTACAGAGCAAACTCGGTGGAGGAGATGTCGAAACATGTGAGGCATGCCGAGCGGGTTCGCCTTTTGATGGAAGAATACTATTCAAAAAACCCGATGAAAGCATCATCCGAGGTGGCTCGCATGGTGGACATGAATCCAGTGACGATTGAAAATCAGGGAGGATTCTGGGTGGTGATGGCTCATCTTGAATCGGGGTTGGATGATAAATTGGTCGTTGAAGTCAACAGTCCCCGTGATGCGAAGGTGGATTGGGAGACATATATATGCTGGCAGCCAATGGAGTGGGATCGTTTTGTCAAAGAACGTCCAGAAGGATATCGCGGCAATTTCCGCGTTTATGTGGAGCGGGATCAATTTTACAACTTTGAGTTTGCCGACAGTGAAAAATACCAAGCATACAGAATCACGACCCTGAACAGTCAAGAAGTCATGTTTGGCTACGCGCCAAGAAATGGGCAGGTTTTTCAAGTGATGGATAATTTAGTAGCCCGAAATAACAATCAGAAAGTGCCGATGCTTTTGCGGTTTCATTTGAAAGAAGGTTTGAAATCGAGGAGCGGAGTCCTGATTGACGAGGTCGTGGCAACGCAATGGCTTTTGGCGGAATCTCCGGAGGTGAAGAAGTGATGATCCGAAATCAAAGAAACATTGCGTGGCCGTATGTTTTGAAAATCAGCGGCGGAGTCGGATTGTTTTTTCTGATCCAATACGCGGTTGCTTTGGTGCGTCTCAGCGGTGGATCGGGAGCCATGAAGAACAAATTCAGCGCGCTGGCTCAGGACAAGTATATGGATTTTCTGGTGATGCAGAATCTGTATGTCATCCTTGGATATGTGATTCTGGCAATGTTGTTCACTGTGGTTTTGTTGCCATTGGTGGATTTGGTTTTAACCAAAAAGCCGGAACGGAGCTGGTGGATGGATGTCGTCGCAGGCTTGTGTGGAAGTTTTTTGATTCATGGATTTTTCACGCTTCGCTTAGTCAAGACGCGTCCGTATTTCCTAGATGACGCAAAATTCGGCTATTGGTATTTTGAGATTTTGAACATCGTGCCAGAGCCGGCGAAGCCTGCGATTTTCTTTCTGATTTTCACGGCGTTACCCTGGGTGATTTTGGTTTACGTCTGCTCTTGGTATTATCGTTATCTGGGAAAAAAAGGACGGATCACCGCAGGTATGCTGGGACTGTGTCTGGGTGTGTTGCCTTTGTGGAAAGGTAACATGAAGCCCGGTGCTTTGGAAGCGCTTCAAGAAACAAAAGATACAAAGCGCTTGAATGTGATCATTATCGGATCGGACTCACTGCGCGGAGACAAGCTGGGATATGCGGGATACCGTCCGCGTAGAAACGATGGAGCTGCAGCCGCAGGGGTATCTCCAAATATCGACGGGTTGTCAAAGCGCTCGATCCATATGGCGAACTGCCTGACTCCGATCGCATCGACTCTTGAATCGGGCACAAGTTTGATGAGCTCCCAGTATCCGCACACCCATGGATTCCGGCAGATGTATCCGAGTGAGGAGACCGTCAAAACGGCCAAGGCGGGTATCACGCCGCTTGCGCAAATTTTACGCAAAGAGGGATACGATACCGCGGCAATAGGTGATTGGTGTGCGGGATATTATGAGTTGATGCCCTTTGGATTCGAGCACATTTCGGTATCGAGTTTTGATAATTTCAAAATTTACATGAGTCAGGCGGTGGTTTTGGCACATTTTGTCATTCCGCTCTATTTTGATCATTCCGCCGGTTATGAAATTTTCCCGCAGTTGGGTTCCTTTGCGCAGTTTGTCACGCCTCAAGTGGTCACGAAACGGGTGACGCAGCGTTTGGACCAGATCGCAAAGGCGGACAAGCCGTTTTTCTGGCACGTATTTTATTCCTGCAATCATCTGCCATATCGGAATCCTGAGCCGTATTCGAGCATGTTTACCGATCCGGATTACAAAGGCCCTAACAAGAACGGAGTGGCATTTGATATCGATGAATTCATTGGTGGAACGGATTTGGAAAATAAGTGGAGTGCTCTTCCGGAGAGGGAAATACAGCAAATTCGGGATTTGTATGATGGTTGTACCAGGCAGTTTGATGAAAACGTCGGCAAGATATTGGAGTCGCTGAAAAAAAACCATCTCTTGGAAAACACCATCGTAATCATCACTGCGGATCACGGGGATAATCTTTACGAGGAAGGTGTGACCCTAGGTCACGGCCTGACATTCAATGGCGGGATGCAGGCAAATCATATTCCGCTGCTTATTCATCTTCCAAAATCCGGGCAACGGAAAATAACAGAACAAGTCAGACTGATTGATATTTTGCCGACCCTTGCAGATTTGCTTGAAGTCGAAAAACCAACCCAATGGGAAGGGCAGAGTTTTTCCAATTGGTTGGACGGCAGTGAGGAGCCGAAGAGCCGAGCATTCTATGGAGAGACAGGATTTCCGTTTATCCAGTTTCGAGTGAAAGGCATCGAGCGACCCAAACTTCCACCGATGGACCGGATGGCGGGGATTGATGACTCATTCAATTATCAGTTTGTGCTCAAGAAAGAATACGAGCAACCACTCGTGAATGCGAAGCAGCGTTGTTTGGTGACTGAAAAATGGAAATTGATCTGCACGCCAACGATCGAAGGAAAACGTCATTTTGGTTTGTTCCAACGTGTGGGGGAGACTTTCGACAACATCGATGTGGCTGCGGATTATCCGCAAGTCATTGCGCCCATGCGCAAGGCATTGGAGCGTTGGATGGATGAGCGGGTGGAGACTTCGTTGGCAGAAATTTTTCCAGAGGGCGAATAGTTCTAGGAATACAACCGCAGATGGACACGGATGGACGCAGATCAGGAATGGGGCCTTATTATCTATAGATTTTTTTTATGAATGGATCATTAGCGATTGAAATTCAAAATTCTAACAGAAGTCAACGAAGGATATTTCAACTGTTCATTCTCAAATCTTCTACCAAAGATCTAAAAGCCAAGGCAAGCAGCACGCGAACCTCCTTCGTTGACTTCGTTACCTTGTGTAAAAATTATTTTGCAGGGATACGAGTTTTCGAAGGTGAATAGCCGGGAGCCTCAGCGGAAATTTCCCAAGCGCCCCCGAGTTCGTTATCGAATTTCGGAGGCAAGGTGATTTCACCTTCGAGCATGCCGCTGACTTCATTTGCTCCATTCGCCAATGCCAGAATGGCGGTGACGAGTCGGTCTGCATCGTCAGCTTTCAAAGCTGCTTGGGGAGGCATAGGGACGACACCCCATACGCCGCTTCCTCCGGTTTTCAATTTGTTGACCAAGTAATCCTTTGCGTCTTTTTGATCGCGGTATTTGATTG
>JBIIFS010000044.1:0-12341 GCA_044237185.1 Luteolibacter sp. | reverse complement strand
CGGATGTTGGTGAACGATCCGATGGATGAAACCACTTTTCGGAACGCATCGGGACGCTGCCACGCGACCGTCCACGCACAGATACCCCCGGAGCTGGCACCGCAGATGGCGCGCTTTTCCGGGTCTTTGGTCAGGTTGTAATCTTTGCCGATGAGCGGCAGGATTTCATCGATGAGAAAGGTGGCGTAGTCCGCGGAGAGCGTGTCGTATTCGAAGCTGCGATTGTTGTTTTTCCATGGAGCCTCCGGCTTGGAGTCGCCTTTGTGCCCGGGGTCGATAAAAATTCCGATGACCGGAGGCATGTCTCCGGAGGCGATGAGATTGTCAAAAACGATGGGCACGCGGTAATCCCCCTTCGGATTCACATAGGCATGCCCGTCTTGAAAAACCATCAATGCGGTCTCCTTTTTCGGATCATATTGTGCAGGGACGTAGACGTGGATGCGGCGCTTCGTGCCCACGAAAACCTTGGAGTCCGCAAAAATGAAATCCGTGACTTTGCCCTGCGGCACGCCTGGTTTCACGTTGGAATCGGGTCCGTGAACCGGCTCGGGTGTTTTGGGTAGTACGAGTTTCGGCGTGGATTCTTCGGCAAAAAGCGAAGTAACGAGAACGGCGGCCAGCGCGAGGGATTTTCCAAAGATCATGGGCAAACGTTAGTGAACTTGCGGAATCTTACAAGTGGGCATAAAACCCTTTGAAGAATGCCAGCCGATTACCACACGCACACCCCGCTCTGCAAACATGCCACCGGCACTCCGGAGGAATATGTGGCGGCAGCGATTGCCGCCGGGTTGACGGAATATGGCATATCGGATCACGCGCCATGCCGCCCCGAGCCGTTTGATGACTGGCGGATGTTAGAAAGCGAGCTGCCGGAATATTTCGATTGGATCGCGCGTGCCAGGCAGGCGGCTGCGGACAAAATCGTCATACGTTCAGGACTGGAGTGTGATTGGCTGAAAGGTTGCGAAAGTTACATCGGAAAACTCGCAGCCAAATCGGATTGGGATTACCTGATCGGTTCCGTGCATTATCTCGGTGATTGGGATTTCGATAACCCGATTTGGTTGGGAAAATGGGCGGAGACCGATGTCGAGGATGCTTGGAAGACCTATTGGAAAACCTACGCGGAAATGGCGGAAAGCGGTTTGTTCGATATTCTCGCGCATCCGGATCTGATCAAAAAATTCTCTTACTTACCCGCAGGTGATCTGGATCGGTTTTATGATCCAGTCATTGAAGCGATCGCTGCCAATGGCTCGGTGATCGAGCTGAATACCGCCGGTCTTCACAAGCCCTGTGCGGAGGCATATCCCGCACCCCGTTTTCTAGAGCTCGCTGCCTCAGCTGGGATAGGCTTGGTGATTTCCTCGGACGCGCACGCACCCCAGGAAGTCGCGAGGGATTTCACAAAAGCCCGCGAGCTCGCCAAAGCCGCCGGATATCGCGAAACCCAGTTATTCGAAAAGCGCAAGCGGACAGGAGAGCCGGTTTAGACGCCCAACATGAGAGAAATGTGCTCGGCGGTCAGCTCGCCCATGGATGTGCAATCGCTGAAATCCGTGGTTCCATGCATGCGGTTCAGATCAAATGCCAGCCTCCGGACATGTGCTTCAGGTGCGATCTGCTCACGGCGCATGATTCCGAGTAACGAACGAAGGCGTGTCGACTCCACCTTTGCCCTTCTTGCCATCTGCGCGTGTTCTTCATTGACGTATTGATCGATCGATTTCCGGTTCAGCACTTCGAAGGCGAGTCGTGTCACGGGGCGGTTTGAGTTGAAACGGAACGCTAGGTAAATGTTGCCGTTTCCCTCATAGGATTGCTGGTCAAAATCGATGGGTCGGACGCGATATTGGACTTCCTCGAAGTCCGGAGTGATATCCACGACATAGTTCACGCTGCGCATGTCGCCTAACAAGCGAATGAAAGACCGCTCCGTGAATTTCGTGAATTCTTTAGCGATACGGACTTTGTTGAGCGAGGGATTGGTCAGGTAGTCCCGCATGAACATGTCGCCGGGAACTCCCGCGATATGTTCTTCGATCAGTGTGTTTCCGCTCACGATGTAGTTGATACGGTTTGGAGAGAGAATGTGTTCCAGTTCCAATCCGTAGATGCGGGAAGCGTCCGCCTGCTTCACGTAGAAGTAATCGGAGTTGTCGTTGAAGAGATTTGTCACGCGAATGCGAAACGGTTTTGAGTTTCCGAAATCCCCGAAGTCGATGCGATCGACCAAAAGATGTTCGTGCTCTTGGGCTGCTGCATCGCGCCCGATTTTCAACTCGCTATAGATGCGGATCAGCCCGCGCCGCAAATCATCGCTGACTTCTTGCGGATACATGACCGTCAGCCAGAGAGTTTCACGACCCCGCGCATCCTCATAGGGCATTGCGCCCGTGAAACGCGTAAGCTCCTGATAGAGATTCGGAATTTCCCGCAGCCTGTCAAAACGGTAGAGATACTGCCGCAGGCTGGTCGAAACCTCATACATGATCTTGCGTGCGGGAATCATGGAATAGTGAAGAGTGAATGATGAAGAGTGAAAGAAGAGCGAGCGTTAGCGAGCAGAGTTAATTTGGGCGAAGTGCGAAGATAGAATAACTTTCATCATTCACTCTTCACTACTCACTATTCAAAGCGGTTTCGCATAGGTGTCGCAGCGTTTGTGCCAGCCCTCGAGCCAGCGGGCTTCACCGCGCTCTGGAGGGGAGTTGTCAATGCGACGTGAGAGGATGCGCTTGGAAGAAGCGGCAAATTCCCTCGCGGCTGCAGCGCCGGAATCGACTGCCTGCATGCCACCAAGAACTTGTAATAATCCCCAACCTTGGCCCTTGTATTTTTCGGTTTGACTGGTGCCGTCGCCTTTGAAGTTGACGTAGTCGATCAAGGCGTATGTGCCCTGGGGAGTGGTGGCGACCTTTTCATAGTTCGCCTTGATTTTCGAGCGCTCTGGAACGGGAGCGGCAGAGAGTATTTTCGGCAACGCGGCATGTGAGCGGTCCACGATAAAATCTGTCTGCAAGTCTACGGTTGAGGCGAGCCAGTCGCGAAGCCTTACCATTTCAGGGGATCTGAAATCTTTGAAAAATTCATCCCGATTGTTCCATGGTGAGTTGGCGACTTTGGCGATGGTTGGCGGGTTGACTCCTTTGCTTTTTGCGTAGGCGATGAATTCCGGCCAGGTCTCTCTGAAGCGTCCGTTGAAGCCGGCCGGATACCAGATGAAGTGTCCGATGCCGAGTGAGGGAAATTCCTCTCCCACGTTCCATGCGGTCAAGCCATCGATTTTTCCGCCGGATTCGTTTTGCCAGATTTTTTTACCGATGGTGGCCTTCTGTGCGGCGGTGAGATGACTGCCTTGAATGTCAGCACGAGGATTGCCGGGAGCGCACGCGGATAACCCGAGTGCGATCATGAGGATGGGATAATGGAGTTTCATAAAATGGTGGATGTTGGAGATTAGTAGGTGAGGCGTTTCTTGATGTCATCGAGTACCGCTTTGGTGTGAAGCATGAGCGGATGCAGAGTCACGTTGTATGAGTGGTTTTCGGCGCGATCCCAATAGGAAGATTTTCAAAGAATCAAACGCTTTCCCGTTCTCGAAAATCCCGTGTACTAAAACGACGCGCTCGACTTTAGGCCTGGCGGGTTGGGGATGACATGAAACGGCGGTCGCGCAGATGCCGGTGAAGAGTTGAAAGAATCTTGCGGTGAACATGTGAGTTAGCCCGGAGGCCAGGTTAAAGGTCTACCACCTAGCAGGTGGACATGGAGATGAGGAACGGTCTCGCCACCGTGAGGGCCGTGGTTGATCACCGTGCGGAAACCCGTTTGATCGATTCCCTGATCGCGCGCGATTTTTCCTGCGGTAAGCAGCAAATGCCCGAGAATTTCCTGATCCTCGGCGGTGGCTTCGCCAATCCGGGGGATCGCTTTGCGAGGAACAATCAGGATATGGGTGGGAGCTTGTGGGGAAATATCCCTGAAGGCGCAACAGATCGCATCACGGTGAACGATGTCCGCGGGAATTTCACCATCATAGATCTTTTCAAAGAGAGTTTTCACCTTGAACGCAGATTAGCGATAAAAACGGGGATCGCAAGCTCGGGGAGTAAATGATGTTTCTGCTCATCCGCCTTGCAAAAGCAGGGTAAACCGATTTAGGCAAAGGGGTGCCGACGACTCAAAGCCGAAAATTGAATCCGGGTTCATGGAAAAAAACCCTCATCCGAGTGGTGATGGTCTGTGCTGGATCGGTCGCAATTTTACTGCCTGCATGGTTGCCCAACAAGCCGGGCGCGCCCTTGGAGCGTGGCACGGTTGAGTTGTTGCAAGCCGCCTTACTCGCTGCGTCCGCCGCGGTGATGATAGGAGCGATGGGGCACTCGGGCCACCGACGCAGTGTCTGCCGCGTTTTGGCTTTTGGCTTGGCGGCGGCATTGGTCGGTGAGATCGAGGATTTCATCGTGGGAATCATGCGATGGCCCTTTCCGGATCTCTGGGTGATAGGCGTTCTTTTATTGAGCGCACTGATCACCGTCCTGCGGCACAGATCTGTGATGTTGAAATTTTTTTCCACTCTAGGACATCATGCGGGCGCCGGCTTCATCGGGTCGGCATTGTTGATCATCTATGTTTTCAACCGAGTGATTGCCACACCGCAATTTTGGCAGGCTTCTTTAGGAGATGCGTTTTCGCCTGAAGTGCCGAGGATTTGTAAGAGCTATCTGGAGCTCTTGGCATGTTATTTTATTTTTGTGGGATCGATCGGCTTGGCGATCACACTTGGCAGGAGAGAGGAAGCGGAATAAATGATTGTGACTTTCGGGAAAAGAATCAGCTGGCGGTTGGAGGCTTTCGGTCATGCGTTGGTGACGGCTCTGATGCGGCTTTTGCCTGCGGAGACGGTGTTTCGGATCGGTGAGTTTGTTGGAAAACTTCTCTGGCCGATCATGAAAGGGCGTAGGGAAATCATCATCAGAAACTTGCGGATCGCCTGTGCGCCGCTGGATTTTGAAACGGCGGAGAAAATGGCGAAGGAATCGTTTGTTCGCACCGTGGCGAATTTGCTGAGCTCATCGGTCTCGCCCAAAGCAAAGGGAGGTGGCATCGATGATATGTTGGTGATTGAAAATCCCGAATTGTTAGAAAACGCGTGTGCAGAGGGAAGGGGGGTGGTGCTTTTGCTGGCTCACATGGGGAACTGGGAACTGCTCACACGCATGAATCATTTTTTTCCAAAGGGAACGAAGAGCGGAGCGTTCTACCGGCCGCTTAACAATCCGATTTTGAACGGGCGGGTCGTGAGGCTACGTGAGGCAGATGGCACCCGCTTGTTTTCCAAGCGAAACAATTTGCATCAGATCGGCGGATTTTTGAGAGATAACGGCGTGATTGGAATTCTGGCGGATCAGCGGGTTGGCAAGCAAGGTGAAGTGGTTGGTTTTTTCGGACGACTAACACGTGTGAGTCCGCTGCCAAGTTTGTTGGTCAGGAGATGCAAGAGTGAAGTGTTGGCTCTATCGCTACGCGCTCTGGCGCCTGGAAAATGGAGCGCGCGTTATCACAAGGTTGAAAAGCCTTATCATTCGGAGAACTGCATGAATGCTTTGGAAATGGCGATGAGGGTTTCGCTTCCGGATGTGTTTTGGCTACAAGAGCGCTGGAAAGTTTATATGCGTAAATCTTTCAATCCAAGAAGTTGGCTCGGGGATGATGGATTAAGAGGAGACAAGCCCCATCGGGCCTTGTTCTGGAAGATTTCAGATTCAGAGGAGGCCGAGATCGGAGATAAATTTCTGCATGCTGATATCGAATGGGAGTTCGTTACCAGCAGGCATGCTAAAGAGCTTGAGGAAATCGATCGGTCGAAACCCCTGCCCATAGATTTCATTCTCACTCCAAAGCCGGACACGGAGCTGACCAAGGCTGCCGACAGGCTGGGGATTCCGGTTTTCGTCATGTGAATCTTTAAAATAATTCCCCGCCAACCTGCGCGGTGGTTTTGAAATGCAGTTTCGCAAATTTACCCAATACTTCCGCGCCGTGGGCTTTTACGAGGGTTTTTCCAGCTGCCACAACCGCGGCTGAGGCACCGAGCGGAATTTTGAAACCCATCTTTTTTGTCGCGGCATCCATCCAATCGATGAATCGTTCGCGTGCAAGAATCGATGCGGCGGCGACGGCGGTGTCGGATTCGCCCTTGGTGCGCTGATCAAGTGTGAGAGTGATGTTTTTTTGTTTCAATGCGCGCTGCAAAACTTCCGGCTTGGCAAACTGATCGGAAAGCGCGCGCGGGCAGTCGGGGCGTTTTCTGACGAGTTCTTCAATGACTGTGGCATGACCCCAAGCGAGCATGCGATTGAGGTTTTTGAACGAGGCATAGAGCTCGTTGTATTTCTCGGGACGAAGTGCGATCACGTCGAACTCGATTCCCGGTGTGGTTTTGATCACCGCTGCGAGCTGGCGGATTTTCGCCGGCGTGGTAATTTTTTTGGAATCCGTGATTCCGGCCTTGATGAGGTGGCGGGTGATTTCCGCATCCGTGTAAACGCCAGCGATGACGAGCGGACCGAAGAAGTCGCCCTTGCCGCTTTCATCGATTCCGAAGTGAGGAGCGAAGTGCTCGGGATCGGTGATTTCCTCGTAGCCCAGCTTCGCCTCGCCAAGGACCAGCGGTTCCAAAGTGAAGCGGATGAAATCTTCGGTCTCCTTGCCTTGAATCAGAACTTTCGGCCCTTTCTCGTAAACGCTTACGTTCAGTTTGCCCTTTTTTGCCGAATAGAGGGTGTATGCCTTTTCAACAAACTCGAAACCCTGCTCTTCAAGGATTTCTCGGAGTTTTCTGGCCTGCACGGCAGTAAGAGGCGTGGTATGGGAAGTCATTGAATAAATCGGGACGTCCGTATTCCTAATCGAAATACGATCTCTCCAGCAAGTGGATAGTCGGCGCCAGGGCATAGGATGCAAGCCGTTCGCTCAATCCGCTTTGCGAGCGGGCATGACATCCGTCATGCTGCATGCGATCCGCAAGGCCGTTACCGATGATGCAAATGGTGTCTCCCGACTGCAGGGGGAGTTGTGCGCTTGCAGTGAGGGGGATCATGGCCGCGAGCCCTGATGAAATCGCGAGATAACGGCGGATTGTTGATGAAATGTCGGTGGGTTTTTTCATGGGAAAGTTTGGATATGTTATTTAATGGCTGGCCTTTACATGGACTTTCCTAATTTTGTGATTTTATGGAAGAGAGCCCTGTTATCCAGCATTCAGTCCGTCAAAGAAGCGAATTTTCCGTAAATTTAGGATCGGCATCTGATGATAACTGGTGATACATGAATACGAAACCCAAGGATCAAATCAACATGAAAGCACTACTTCCCGCATCTACATTGGCAGTCATCGCGGCCTTGGTCGTCGCCTACAATCCCGCCAAGGAGCAGCCACCGGCGGGTGCGGTAGAAAAAATCACGGCATCGATTCCCGCCGAGGCTTATGCCAAGCCAACGAAGCCTAGAAAGTTACTTGTGTTTTCACGTACGAATGGTTTTCGCCATCAATCCATCGTCACGGGTAAAATCGCTCTCGAGGAAATGGGTAAAAAAACGGGCGCTTATGAGGCGGTGATTAGCGATGAGCTTTCAAATTTTGAGAAAGACAAGATCCATCAATTTGATGCCATCTGTTTTCTGAGCACGACCATGAATCCGTTCTCACCGTTCAAGGATGAGTGGATGAAAATGTCTGCGGAGGAAAAAGAGGCGGCAACGAAGTATGAGTTGGAGCTCAAGGAAAGCCTGATGGCCTTTGTCAAGGGTGGTGGCGGATTCATTGGGATACATGCCGCGACCGATACGTTTTATGAGTGGCCGGAGTATGGAGAAATGATCAATGGCTATTTCAATGGCCATCCATGGAACGCCGGTTCTCAGGTGAATATTTATGTCGAGCCGGGTCAGGAGAAACATCCGCTGGTGGAAATGTTCAAGGGCCAGCGCTTGGATTTCAAAGAAGAGATCTATCAGTTCAAGGCGCCGTATGATTCATCGAAAGTACACATGCTGCTTCGCTTGGATCCTGAGAAATCCGCCCAAGTCGAAGGCATGAAGCGTGAGGATGACGACTACGGAGTCGCGTGGGCAAGAAACTGGGAAAAAGGCAGGGTTTTCTACTGCTCATTGGGTCACAATCACGAGATGTATTGGAATCCTGAAATTTTACGTCACTACCTAGCAGGGATTCAATGGGCGATTGGGGATTACAAGGTCGAGTTGGATAAAGGGAAGTGAGTTAAAAAAGTTGAGATTATAACCACAAGAATCGGAGATTAAAGAGGCGCTGGTTTTAACCCCGGATATTCAAAGAACGGCTCTGTGATCTCTGAGTCCTCTGTGGTTAAAGTCTTTTATTTTTTGTAGAGAACTAACGATTAACAACAGCCGTCGCCTCCGCGACTTTCATTCCGTCTAGAGCGGCGGAGACGATTCCACCGGCGTAGCCTGCGCCTTCGCCGCAAGGGAAAAGACCCGATATTTCCGGATGTTCGAGGCTCACCGGATCGCGTGGGATGCGCAGAGGGGATGAGGTGCGGGTTTCAAAACCTAACAACAATGCCTCCGATGAAGCATAATTTTTTATCTGGCGGTTAAACAGTTTCAATCCTTGGCGGATGCGGCGTGTGATCGGCTTGGAAAGCAGCTCGTGTAGGGGAGCGGACTTCAGTCCGGGGAAGTACGAGGTTTCTGGTAGGTCTTGGGAAATCTTTCCCGCCAGATAATCGGCGGCGCGCTGTGCTGGGGCAACTTGTCCGAGGGTTTGGTTTCCTCCCGCGTGTTTTGCGGAGTGCTCGATGGTTTCTTGAAATGCGATGCCTGCTAGGATTCCGTGTTGGGGAATGAGATTCGCAACATCCTCGGGTTCGATGGTGGTGACCAAACCGGAATTGGCGAAAGGGGAGTCGCGGCGGGAAAGCGACATGCCGTTTACGACGACTTGTTCATCAGCGGTCGCCGCCGGAACGATCCAGCCACCTGGGCACATGCAGAAGGAATGCACGCCACGATCTTCGATCTTCGTGGCGAGCCGGTAACGCGCGGCGGGCAGCAGATCCGGACGTGGTTGGCCTTCCGGAATGTGGTATTGCTGGCGGTCGATAAACGGTTGCCTGTGCTCGATGCGGAAGCCGATAGCGAAGGGTTTGTGCTCCATCAAAATACCTTTTTGAGCTAGGAGTCGATACATGTCTCTGGCGGAATGCCCCGTGGCAAGGATCGTCGCATCGCCGGTAAACTCGCGTCCGTCGAGCGTGGTGACGCCGTGGATTTTTTCATGGGAGACAAGGAGGTCATTCACTTTTGCGTGAAAATGAACTTCGCCCCCATGGTCGATGATGGATTGGCGTATCGCTTTGACCACGTTTGGCAAAAGGTTCGATCCGATGTGCGGATGCGCATCGGTGAGGATTTTTTCAGGAGCGCCATGGGCAACGAGAACCCGATAAACTTCAGCGACCGGGCCGCGTTTGGTGGCTCGGGTGTAGAGTTTCCCATCGGAAAAGGTTCCCGCGCCGCCTTCGCCGAAGCAATAATTGGAGTCCTCGATCACACGACCTTCACGGAGAATGGGAGCGAGATCGAAGCGGCGGGCGGATGCGTCTTTGCCGCGTTCTAGGACGATGGGTTTCTGGCCGAGCTCAAGACAACGCAGGGCGGCGAACAATCCGGCAGGGCCTGCGCCGATGATGAGAATTTTTTTAGCATTGGTGGAAAGGGCGGGCGCTGACCAAACAGGTTTCGGCTCTTCCGGCAAATCTTCATCCACTGAGACTTCGATGCGCAGTTGCACTTTTACCTGCCGCTGTCGCGCATCAATGGAATGCTTGCGCAGGCGAATGCCACGTATCCGTGAGGAATTGATCCCTAACATTTTCGCCGCGGCAAGCTTGCGAGCGGCATCTTGCTCTGAGCTCTCAAGCGGAAGGACGATATCAAGCGTGTGAAGCATCTTAAGAAATCAGATGGCTCGTTTCTCGCCTTGGTCGTTCACCGCAACGAAAGTGACTTTGGTTTGAAAAACAGGAATTTCAGGAGTGTTTTTCGCATCGGTCACGACGACTTGGTAGGTGACGGATGAATTTCCTTTTTTCACGAGGGTGCAATTGATTTTCAGAATCGTCCCATCGCCGGCTCCTTGGCGGAATTCGACTTTATCCATGCCGATCGTGACGAACTGGCAATGTGGAAATTGGGTGGAAGCTGCGATCCATGCCGCTTCGTCAACCCATGCCAGCATGCGTCCTCCAAACAATGAACCGTAATGGTTCAAGTCTCCCGGCATGACTAGGCGATGGGTTTCCAAAATGTTAAATATGAGAAATTACCAATTCCGGCGGCGATCCTTGAGGATCGAAGCATCGATGGAAAAAGAACCCGCGCCAGTGAGCAGGAGCACGATGCAGGGAATCAAAAACAACAAAGCGGGTTCTTTCGCGCCATTGCCACCGCTCATGAACCATGGACCTGCCGCATGGATGTTGAAAGCCGCGACGGTCATGGTGAAGGCGAGGATGAAAGCCGCGGGGCGGGTTGCTAAACCGAGAACCAGCAAGGCGGCGCATCCGACCTCCGCACCAATCGTTGCGATCAAGCTGATGGGGGGAGATAGGTATTTTAGAGGAAAGAAATCAGGTACGGGAAACTCTTTGGATTTTTCTGCAAAGCCCTGAAGTTTTGAAAGGCCATGGCCAGCTAGCATCAACAAGCCGGTTCCGACTCGAAGAACAAGCAATCCAAGGGAAATGCCGCCGTCTCGGGTGCCGCAATCGAACAAGAATTTTTTCATGGCTGGGAACCGGGCTTGTTTTTCGGAGAGATGGCAATGCGCTTGAGCCTGTCCTCGCCGGCAGGCGATGTGGCGAAAACCTGATCATCGGCCGCGATCACGTTGTATGCCAAGCGGCGGTAGTAGGCATTGAGTGGCCTGACGCGGTAGGTTTTTCCTTGGGTTTTCACCAACCCGATCAGATCGCGAATTTCCTGATTGAGCTGATCTTCCTGCATCGTGCGGAAATGTTCGCAATCCACTTTCACGCGTTCGGCATCTGGCATTTGGCGGCGTAGGATGCGGTTGACGAGGTACTGGATGTCATCGAGGCGATCTCCGTGGTCGCCAATGATCGCTTCTTTTTCCGAGGAGAAAATTTGCAAACAAGGACCCTCATCCGTGTCTTGGATTTGAATTTCCGCCACAATTCCGAGGTGACCCAGCATGGCATCGAGAATTTTTTGGGCAAGTTCTGCAGCTTTCATGGCGTAACTTTAGCGAAAAGCAGCCAACGGTCAACTTTCGTGCATTTTATATTGCTGGTTCGTGAAAGTGGCGGAAGATTTCAGCCATGTCCAACCTGCCTTGGTCCGAATTCCTGTCCTTCAAGCTCTTTGACATCGTCAAAGTCCTGCTGACCGCGGTCATTATCCTGTTTGTTAACAAAGTGCAGCTTTTCAGCGACAAGCTCTCGGCCCTCCTCATCGCGCTGCCGCTCACTTCTTTGCTGGCCATGATCTGGATGTGGCAGGGCGGGCAATCCAGCTCAAGAATCGCCGGCCACGCCGAAGGAACGTTCTGGTTTGTCCTGCCGACCCTCCCGATGTTTCTCATTTTGCCGTGGATGTTACGGCACGGTTGGTCGTTCTGGAGCGCCCTCGCCGTCAACTGCGCGCTCACGACGGTTTTTTTCTGGATGACGGTGATTATCCTGAGGAAATTCGGCATCGACCTGATGCCTTGAAAAGAAAACCACGGAATGCACGGAATACACGGAGTGGGCGCTACCGCACGTAACATGCACTTCAGTTTTCATTCTGTGAACTCCGTGCATGCCGTGCATTCCGTGGTTCAAATTCTTTTCCGCTGTTTAGCCACAAGAATCCCGCCCAAATCGCCACTTTGAAATCCTTGCCAATTCGCCCCCGGTAGCTCTCGATACGCCCATCGTTCAGATCCCAAACCTCACCCCTTATTGAAATGAAAAATATCCTCATCATCGGCGCCGGCGGAGTCGGCAGCGTGGTCGCTCACAAATGCGCGATGCTTCCTGAGACGTTTGGCGAAATCACCCTCGCGTCCCGCACGGTTTCCAAATGCGATGCGATCGCCGCATCCGTCAAACAACGCACCGGCAAAACCATCGCCACCGCAAAAGTCGATGCGGACAACTCCGATGAAACCGCCGCGCTCATCAAAAAAACCGGCGCGGTCCTGCTCATCAATGTCGCCCTTCCCTATCAAGACCTCAACCTGATGGATGCCTGTTTGAAAGCCGGTATCGACTACCTCGACA
>JBIIFS010000043.1:0-12420 GCA_044237185.1 Luteolibacter sp. | reverse complement strand
TACAATCTTTACGGAGATGAAAGCAAAAATCGCGGCAGCTTTGGCAACTCCGCTCTGATGGCCAGACGATTGCTTGAACGTGGCGTGCGCTTCGTGCAGATTTTCCACCGTGGTTGGGACCAGCACGAAGACCTCCCACGCGATCTCGCTGCGCAATGCAAAGATGTCGATCAAGCATGTTACGGCCTCATTCAAGACCTCAAACAACGCGGGATGCTGGAAGACACTCTCGTGATCTGCGGCGGTGAGTTCGGGCGTACGGTCTATTCCCAAGGAGCCCTCTCTGAAACAAACTATGGTCGGGATCACCATCCCCGTTGCTTCAGCCTGTGGATGGCTGGCGGAGGTATCAAAAGCGGCCAAACCTATGGTGAAACCGATGACATGAGCTACAATATCACGCAAAATCCCGTTCATGTTCGCGATTTGCACGCCACCATCCTGCACGCACTGGGTATCGACCACGAACGCATGACCTATAAGTTCCAGGGCTTGGATCAACGCCTCACGGGGGTCGAACCAGCCAAGGTCATCAAGGATTTATTCGCGTGAAATTGAACAATCTTTGTCTTTGCCGACCGAGATTCCCTGTCTATGTTAAGGAATGAAAAAAATCCTTGCCGCTATCGATTTTTCCAACGCAACCCCCGGCGTTGTCACAGCTGCCACTGATCTCGCTAAGGCATTTGGCGCAGAGCTCCACCTGCTCCATGTCATAGAGCCGGAGCCCACATATACGGCTTATGGCTTAAGCCCCGGCGAGTTTCCGGAGATCCACTCCTTTCACGAAGAATCGCGCAAGCGTGCGAAAGAGGCGCTCATGACATCCGCAGCCGAAATCGGCACCAAAGGAGTCACACCCGTTACTCACCTTAGCGATGGAAGTCCGCTGCTCGAATTGGAGGCAAAAGTTGACGAGATCGGAGCCGATTTCGTTATTCTTGGCTCCCACGGACACAATGTCCTTGCCGCTCTCATCCTCGGCAGCGTTGCCGAAGGTATGGTGCGAAAAGCCATGGTGCCCACCTTGATCATTCCCGCCAGAGAGGCTGAATAAGTTTCATTTCTTGGACCCGCACGCCCTGAGGGTGATAAAAAACATCATCGGGATCATATTGCCGTTTGATTTTTTGAAGAAAACCGAAATCTCCAAAATAGAATTTTTGCATATTGAACAATTTGCAAGCCATACATCGGGCCAAGGCTCGAACCAACAGCGAGTGAAAAATTTCATCACGATGCCGAATGTAATGATCCGCGGCATTGAGGAAAGGAAGTTGGTTCCATGGTGAGGTGAAGGCCTCATAGATTATGGTGAACGATTTCCTAGGAATACCGTAGTTTCAACCACTCCTCCTCATCAGGGAGAAAATAGACTGTTTGCGGACGTAGCCTCAACGGTGGCGATTTCCCGCTCGAGTCCTTCAATCTCAGGGAGCGCGGCCGCGGCAGCAAGAACGGTTGACGCGCCGTTTGTCATGGCACGGAGCGTTTCCTCATCGATTTGATCGCAACAGCTCATCATATGGGAAGATTCACTCCATCTAAAAAAACGGGATGTGAAAATGAACAGCTAAGGCGCCTTCCAGTCCGGAAACTCCGATTCAAGCTGGGTTTTGTATTTTTCAGCTTCGGCATTTTTGTTCTGCATCTGCAAAAGCAGAACATATTTATGGATCGCGAGGGGCCTGAGATCCGCATCCTGATTGAACTGGATCACGTACAGATAATCTGCAGCAGCCTCTCCAACGTTTTCCTTCAGAGCATGGAGATCGCCCGAAACGATACGCAATCCGGCTGACGTGCGACCTTGGGGATGCAATTCCAATCCATCATCCGCGGATTTACGCGCATCATCAAACCGCTTCAATTGATAAAGACCGCGGGCTTGATCCAACAACCCATCCGCCTTCCAAGCGGGTTGATCCTCCACCTCCATTACATGGCCGATCGCACTGAGCGCCTCTTTGGACTGGTTGGTTTCGAGCCGGGATTTTGCCAAATAACGCCAGACTTCTTTCGGGGTCGTCCGTGGTTCCTTGTCGTTTGCCGTAAGGCCAAGAAATTTCGCAGCCGCGGCGTAATCTTTGGAGTTGAAGAATTGCATGCCGGCCCATTGCAAGGCTTGCGCGGGCATCTCATTTGCGTAACCACCTTCCATAGCAAATTCAATCTCTGCCCCTAGCTGTATGGCATCTTGCGATGAAAAATAGGAGAGAGCCAACAACAAACCGGCGTGTTTGCCATAGGCGTCTTTGCGAAGTTTGCGGGCTTCATTAAGAAACGGCACCGCCTCTTTGGGCTGGTTGGTCTTCACGAGACCCCAGCCAATCCAATACCTGGCCTCGGACTCAAGGTTCGCACTGAGGTCCTTTACTTCTAACAGACCTTTGTAACGAACCAGCATATTCTCGATATTCCCCTCTTTGCGGCGCGCGCGCGCGGACTCCAGCCAAGCAAGCGACACAAGATCCGCCGGAGCGTTTTTTGCTGCGACAACCCGATCGTAATCGGCAATGGCTTTACCTAGATCCCCCGTCTCCGCATAACATTTGGCGCGTTTGACCAGAGCATGATGAACGCGCTCATCCTCGGGATACTGGGTGATGAATTCACCAAGCGAGCGGATTGATCCCTGTTTGTCGCCAGCTTCAGAAAGACACCAACCCCGTTGATAAAGGAATCCGGGACGATTCGATGCAGCGAGCAATTTGGGATCCACCCTTGCGTAAACTTCAGCCGCTGCCGGAATCTTGTTTTGCGAGAACAAGGTCTCGGCTTTGATCAACAGCGCGGTATGGATGCGCGTATCGTTGGGATGAGATTTTTCGTAGATCTGAAGAAATGTGTCCACTTGCTCCGTCACATAGTTTCCTTCGATCTGGAAAAAACAGTTCAGCCGGTAATACGATGCCTGAAAAGCCAGTTCGTTTTCCGGGGGGACAGTTCTCTCGATTTCACGAAAAAGCTTGCTGGCCTCCGATACCTGTTTGAGTTGCAACATCGCGCGGGCAGCGAGCATCAACCTCGCGGCTTCTTTCTCACCCTCCGCTTTCACCGCGCTCTTTTTATAGACCTCAAGGACCTCCTGATATTTTTTTGCCGCAAAGTGATTCTCCATCAATGCGATTTGAGCATCAGGACGGGCAGACTCCATGCCGGGCTTTTCCAACACAACCCGCAGATAGTTTTCCGCGACCCCTGACTTGCCGAGCTTGGTGGCGGTAATCGCGGCATGCAACGCCGCCTCAGCACGGATTTTATCCGTAGCGTCGGACTTCGCCACTTGCTCGAAGAACTTCAAGGCATCTTCCATTTTACCTTGTTTGTAGGTGACATGGCCCAGATACAACCTCGCCTGCTCATGCAATACCGCTCCCTTCGGATCGTCGATCACTTCCTGGAATGCTTTTGCCGCATCCCGGTCCCGACCATCCATTCGATAACAGCTTCCAGCCAGCAGCTTGCCCTTGGATTTATCCTCAGGGCGCGATCCATTTGCGGCGAATCTTTCAAAAAGTGGAGCGGCAAATGCATATTCCCGCTTGTTATAATGATCCAAAGCCATCGTATATGCTGCCACTGCGGCGTATTTGCCTTCACCAAAGCCTTTTATCAGGGTTGAAAAGCAACGCTTCGCATCATCGGCCATTCCTACCTGAAGGTAACTGCTTCCCAAATACCACCACGCGGCTTCGGCATTCGCATTGTGTCCGAACTCGTTGAGATAATCGCTGAAAATACTTATGGATCGCAGGTAATCCTCACGCCGCGTCTCGGCATCAGCGGCATTCTGGGCCGAGTCGTAAATATTCTTTCCGCGCTGAAACAAATCATTTGCCGGATCAGCCTGCAGCGCGGGCTCAACCACACTTGCACGCGGTGGATCTTGTTGGGCTTGCAGACTTGCCAAACCCATGAACAACCCGCATGGGATCTGCCGCCAATAAAATGTATGGAATTTCGACATGCCGGCTTACTGGGAAGGGGTTGGACGCTGGGTAGCGAAAGAAATATTCCAAATTCCAGCTTTCTGGCAGGTATCGATCACTTCGACGATACGTTGATATTGAACTCCGCCATCGCCGCGGATCCGAACAGGTTGGTTCTCGAATTTCTCCGCGATTTCGGCGAGCTTTTCTAACAACTGGGTGAGATCAACGGTTGTCCCCTCAACGCGTATCGTGCCATCGCCGAGAACATTGATCACAATCTCACCAATCTGACGTTGTGGATCGGCACCTTCCTGAGCGGTCGGGACGGATACCGACAGCTCCGTTTCAGATCGGGTAAACTGCCAGGTAACGATGAAGAAAATCAGCAACAGGAAGACGATATCAATCATCGGCGCCAACTGCATGCTAGCGGGTTCCGGCTGTCTGCTTTGAAACTTCATGGCTCGTTGGAATCAAATACCGTGCAAATCCGGCCTGTTGTTATCAAGAAGTGATGGCACGGGCGTCGCGTATTCATTGCGGGTTTTCTCACCCGGACTTTGAAAGCCTCCGCCGAGTGGCCTTTGATGCTCGACCTGGGTGTGGAGCAATGCCATCAGATGTGTGGATGCGGCTTCAAGTTCGGCAATGTATTTCTGAACTCGGCCTCTGAAAATGGAGTAGAATATCAAAGCCGAAATACCAATCATCAAGCCGGCAGCTGTGGTGATCAAAGCCTCTGAAACACCTCCCGCCAGTTCCATCTGACGAACGCCTTGGACGTCACCACCTGAAATTTTGAGAAACGATTTGATCATTCCCAGAACGGTTCCCAGCAATCCGACCATGGGTGCGATCGAGCCGATATCCGCCAGATAAGTGATTCGCGAGCTCAGCAAGCCGGCCTGCCTGGAACCTTCCGCCTCAGCCACTTCACGAACTTCTCCAAATGAGGCACTCGGATATTTTGTAAAAAAATCGAGAGTTTTCTGAGTCACTCGTGCCATGGATTCGTTCTGCTTTTTACAAAAGCCGATCAATCCGAGAAAATCACGTTTACGGATCATTGCCTCAGCCGTATCCATGAATCGATCACTCACCACCGCATTGCGGCGAATCGTTATCAGATAGAGTAAAATCAAAATCACCCCCACCACTGAGATGAGTGCCAGTGGATACATCATGATGCCACCCGCTTCAATAATCTTGAGGAAGTTTGTCTGACTTGGCACGATAGCGTCTTCAGCACTGGCGAGCAGCGCACTAAGAAACATCGCGGCAGTTGTGTGGATGAAGCACTTCATGAATGGGTCAGAGTGTAACTTGACGACTGCCCTTGGCAAGCCTTGGAATCATGAGCGAATCAGCCCGCTTTTCCCAGATCAATCACCACGGCGTCGGTAACTTTCAACCGCGCGCATCCACACGCTGCCGACTTCCTCAGGAAGACCAAGCCAAACGGCCCGATGCATCATCAGCATGGCTGGCGCAAGATAAAGCAATTGGGCGAGTTCGGATTTCTCAAGAGCATCCGGCCCCTCTTTGAGACAACGCCTGACGAGCGCTTCCTCAATGGGATTCATGTCCGAATGCTCAAGCAGTGAGACGTGCACTCCGTTTACATAAGGATCCACCACAGCCGCAATCACGCCTTCCCGACCTGTAACGGAGGCATTCAAAACCGTTTTTTCATGATGTTCCGCCTCATCCGCGAGCTTGACGATGGCAGGCAAATGGATTTCCTCGGGCGTGGCGAGGATGTGTGATTTTGCCAAAGCGCGGCCGTAACGCGCCCGACTTGTCCATACCGAAACGGGAATGCAAAGAATCAGACCCAACAAAATCGGTGCCATCCACATCGCAAACTGCGTGCCGATGTGCCATGCGAAAAACGCCCAAGCGATGCCAATGATCGTCGGCACGGCATGAAAGCGCAACGCATCCGACCAAGCCGTGCCATCCGTCTCGCGGTTTTGATTTCCCCAGCCGACCGCATGCCCGGAAATGATTCCCGCAACCATCAGTGTGTGCGCCATCATCACGCAAGGCGCCAGCAAAATGGAAAGGATCGTTTCCAAAAACACTCCCGTAAGCAACGCCAGTGCCCCACCGAATGAGCGGCGGGTTTTTGTTGAAAACAATGCTCCGAGCAAAGCAAGAATCTTTGGCGAAAAAAGCAAAGTGAAAACCACACCTGTCAGAATCAATGCCTGAAGTTGCACATCGACTCCAAACAACTGATCCACATGACCATCGAACGGCAGCGGGCTGAGATCGCTCATTTTGAAATCCCATGCCAACCAGGAACCCATAAGTAAAAACAGGAACCAAATTGGGCTGCCCAGATAGGCCATGATACCCATGAACAAATGGATACGGACGGTAAGGGGAAGTTTGCGTGCGAAAATCAACCACAAGTGTTGAAGGTTTCCCTGGCACCAACGCCGGTCGCGTTTCAAGTGATCCACCAAGGTCGGCGGAGCTTCCTCGTAGGTTCCCTCTATATCCCAAGCCAGCCAAACCTCCCAGCCTTCGGAGACCATCAGCGCGGCTTCGACAAAGTCATGACTCAGTATTCTGCCACCGAACGGCTCCCTGCCGGGAAGCGCCGGGAGCTCGCAAAATTCCGAAAACGGCTTCACTCGGATCATCGCATTATGTCCCCAGTAACTGCCGCCGCCGAGTTGCCAAAAATTCAGTCCACGGATGAACAACGGCCCATAGAGCCTCATCGCAAATTGCTGCAACCGCGTGAACACGGAAACCCCGCGGATCAACTTCGGCGGAGTTTGCAAAATACCGAGCTTTGGATACGCCTCCATCACTCTTGCCATCTTCACGATGTCCCCGCCATCCATGAGGCTGTCCGCATCAAGAACCAACATGCCCTCGTATCCCCCGCCCCAAGTCCTCACAAAATCTCCGATGTTGCCCGCTTTGCGGTTATCATTGGTCTTGCGCCGGCGGTAATAAATTTTACCAAAGCCTTTCAGCCTGCGACAAAGATTTGTCCATGCCACTTCCTCCAACACCCAGAGGTCAAGGTTTCTGGTGTCACTGAGAATGAAAAAATCAAATGAATCCAGATGCCCGGTCGCTTCGATGGAACGGTAAATCGCCTCAATCCGAGCGCAGAATTTGGCACTGTCTTCGTTATAAACCGGCATCACCACCGCATGCCGGCTACCCAAGACATCCGCCGGACCTTCTGCAAGTTCCGTGATACATACCGCCCGCTTTTTTCCCCTGAAAATATCTAGCGCACCGAAAAGCGCGTGAAACGAACCAAGCACCAGCAATCCGTTAAGGATCGCAAAAATGATCATTAGCGGAATATGGGCCCGATGGATGCCACAACGCCAAAACAAATCGGCAAGCCATAACACGGCGATCATATTCACCAACAGCACACTCCCGAAAAAGACCAGCCGCCGTCCTTTGGCGGACGCTCCTTTGTAAAAGGGCATCATTTCGGATTTGATGGCTGTTTTTTGAGTTTCCATAGATCAAAGAGAAGGATCCTGAGACCCGCCAAAGAAAATAAACCAGACGCAGGCAATCACGGCTGCCAATAACGCGATGGCAAACATGCGTCTCACAATGGGGCGCCTGTCCATGGTCTCCCACCACTGCGCGGCACCGCTCCCAATCACATTGAGTTCAAGCGGTTTTGGAACCATCGTAAGCTCTGCAAACTGCGGACCAGCCGCAAGATAAGAACTGCGCATCGCCGCTACAAATTCATCCGGCCATGGCTCGGGCGTCAGAAAAACCCCCTGCCAGCGATCCGCCAGACCCGCGAGCAACAAGGCAAGACGACCCCGCGCGGCGAGGCGCCGGTTCTCCAGTGGCTCGTCCAGCACCCGCTCGGTCCATTCACCAATCTCGGAGAGCATTTCCTCCATCGCCAGCTTTCGTGCTGTACTCTCGGGCTCTTTCGCTCTTCTTGCGGAAGCGCGCCAGAGAATTCCGCGCACCAACTCCGCAACCAGCAAGCGGTTACGAATATGCAATGCCGCAAGATAAGCCTCCACTGCGGCATAGGCATCTTCCCATTCCTCAAGCTCTGATTCGCTGAGCGGCCTGAGTGAGTCTAAAGTTTGATTCGGTAAATCCATCTTTCAGTTAGGAAATCCTCCCCTCTTTTTAATGACGCCCTCATTTCGAGTGAGCCAATGTCTGACAGTTTTCCGCCTTCTTCCGCTGGAAGTATCTGAAACGCCAGCCTGATACGTCCCTCGGAAATTCGCTGGACTGCAATCCCCTGAATGCGCACTCGGGCATCGGCATCGACGACCGCTTCAGGCATTTTACCGTCCTCTCCCACAAGATGGCCACCCTCGAATTCCACGATCATTGTGCGCTGCTCAGGCTGCCATTCATGAACTCCTGTACGAGTCGCGACCACATGGCCGCCGGCATGGGACGGATCCACATCCATCGTCCAATGCTGGCGATAATTGAACTCCAAGCGATCACCAGGCTTGGGATTTTTTTCAGGAACCCACATGGCTACCGTATTGTCCGCGAGTTCATTCGCGGTCGGAATTTCCATCAGCATCACACTGCCCGCACCCCAGTCGGAAGTCGGTTCGATCCACAAGGATGGACGGAGATCATAAGCCGCCTCGCCGTCCTCATAAGCACTGAAGCGCCGATCCCGCTGCAGGAGGCCGAATCCGTCACATTTGGCCATGCTGAAAAAACTGAATTCCAAGCTTCCGGTGTCATTTGAAATAGGCCTCCAGATTCTTTCACCACTTCCCATGCGGATCGCCAAACCATCCGAATCATGAACCTCAGGGCGGAAATCATCGAACTTACGGCGTGAATTTTCACCAAACCAGAACATGCTCGACATCGGAGCGATCCCGAGGCGTTTGACCTCTTTCCGGGCGAAAAGCACCGCCTTCACGTTCATGACGGTATCCTCACCGGGCCTGATCGTAAATTCATACGCTCCGCAATAGGAGGGACCATCCAATAGGGCATAAAACACAGCTCGCTCATCCCCTTCTTGGGGCTTTTTCAACCAGAACTCGCGGAACGCGGGAAATTCCTCATTCGCATCAGTCACCCCGGTATCGATCGCTATGCCCCTCGCCGAAATTCCATAGCGCTGTTTTTTTCCAAGCGCACGCCAGTAACTCGCTCCTTGAAACACGACCAACTCATCGAACACACCGGAATCGTTGATTGGCGCATGCAGACGAAAGCCGGCAAATCCGGCATCCGATGGCAGTTCACCGTGGTTTTTAATAAGCGGTCCATATTTGAAAAAAGCTTCGGACAAACGCACCCGCTGGCGATGCGTATCGGTAAATTCATAGATCCCAACAGGCTCAAGAAACAGATATCCCGGGTGAAAAAACATCGCGCGGAAAGGCAGTTTCGCATCTCCCCACAAAGCTCGGTTCGGATCAAACCGTATGTCACGGTATTGATCGTAGGTCAGGGATTTCATCCAGCCCGGCAAGGCATCCTTGTTTGGAGCGTGATATTTTGCCTTAGCCAAATCGCGCGCGCGACTCTCTACCATTCCAAAATCAACCCCATCGCGCTCCCAGTTTTGAGCAATCGCGAGACTTGATCCCAACACCCATGACAAGAGGAAATTGCAGCATTTAGACACGCTCGCATTGTAAGCGAATTTCCAGCAAAAAAGTCAAGAGCTCCATCCTAGCGTTTCCCTTAATTTTGAATTTTGAATTTTTGAATTTCCGTGCAGCCTAGGCACATGTCGCATCGCATGGGAATATTGTTGGTGGTATCCGGTCCTTCAGGATCCGGGAAAACAACCTTGTGCCGGCGTTTGGCTGACGAGGGAGAAGCGCATTACTCAATTTCCTGCACCACCCGATCGCCGCGTACCGGTGAGACCAACGGCAAGGACTACCACTTCCTGACCCGCGACCAATTTGTCTCCAAGCTCGAAAACGGTGAATTCCTCGAAAGCGCGGAGGTTCACGGAAACCTCTATGGCACGCTCCGCTCCGAGGTGATTCAATACCTCCAGAGCGAACAAGATGTCGTGATGGATCTCGATGTCCAAGGTGCCGCCCTCGTCCGCGCATGCACGGATCCATCCATCCGCAAAGCCTTGGTCGATCTTTTCGTCATGCCTCCTGATGATCAAGAACTCCTTCAACGCCTATCCGGCCGCGGCACGGATTCCGCAGAGGTCATCGCCCTACGCATGAAAAACGCGATGGAGGAAATCAGCCACTGGCCGGAATACACCTACCGCCTGCTCTCCAGGACTCAGGAAGAAGACTACACCCGTTTCAAATCGCTCATCGTGGCGGAGCGGCTTAAAGTCAGCCGCCTACTCTGACCTGAGAGGCAGCAAGAAACATCCAGCCGACTCTCTCACTTGGAAATGTTTGAAAACCCCTGCGCGAACTTATTTTCGCGTATCTTAGACTCCTATAAATCCAACCATTCCTTCACGAACTGATTCCAATTCTTTTGGGTCTCCTCTTCGTTGCCAAACTCGGCCCATAACTTCGTCTCCTGATACGCACTGCCGGCCAAGGGCAATCGCCGGTTCGCCGGCGTGCGATTCACAAGAAGGGGATCCTGATCCGGAGGGCAGTTCTTTTGCAGATCCTTGATGAATTTCAAAATATACGGACCCACAAACCAAGGCATGCCATCCTTTCCCTGGTTCCGGTAATATCTCGGAGCCATGTATTCGATCACCGGCTTGTCGTCCGTATTGACCGGATAGCCCGCAAACCCTTCCTTCGATGCGGTGAGGTTTCCACCGTAATACAACAAAGACGTTTGCGGGTTGAGCGTCTGATAAATGTCTTCACGGCCATTTCCATCTGAAAAACTCTTCTTCGTCTGGGTATCGTCGATATCGCAAGCCGCAAGCGGAGTTTCGTCACGGTGTCCCACGAAGGCGATCACTTCATTGAAGGGCGCGAAATCACAGCGCCAGACCGTCACGTGATCGAAAACCTCTAACAGAGTTTTTCCGATGACATGAAATTCAAATTCTGTCACTTGATAGGCAGGCAACCATTGAACAAAAATTCCGCCTGGTTGGAGGCGTTTTTTCACACTCTCGAAATGCTCAACGGAATACAGGCTGCCAGCACCGGAACGATAAGGCACGAAAAGATCCGAATTGATCACATCGAAATTTTCTTGGGTCGACATGAGATAATGGCGGCCATCTTCTGTTAGAACAGTGGAGCGTGGGTCGGTGAAAAGACCGTTTGTCAGATCAACCCCGTCCACCTGCGTCATGAACTCCTTGGAGGCGGAAATGACATGGGGTGAAAGTTCACAGGTCACCACTCGCTCGACCTGTGGGAATCGATCAGATAATGCCGCACCCGCACTGATGCCAGTTCCCATGCCTAAAAAAAAGACCGATTTCGCATCAGGCTTGAGCATCAGTGGAATTTCAGCTTGGGAAGCCTGCCTGATCCGACCCTCCGAGGAACCCAAGCCGTAGTCGGAGTTGATTTTAATGGATAACCCGTCGTTGCCCCTTACTACCGAAACCGTACAATCGCTCCCCTCCCATGCTTTGAGGGTCACTTCATCTTTTCGCATCTCGAGCACGCCCGTCACCGGCAAGCGGGATGGGTTGAGTCGCGTGAATAAAAGAATCAACCCGACTCCGCTAACGCACTTGACCGCCATCCCCACGCGACCGCGAACCGATGGCATCCAAAGCGCCATCAAAAAGTAGATGACGCCCATGATCTGCATAGTACGCCACATGCCGAATCGCTCGAGAAAAACAAAACCACAGAAGAGAGAACCCAGAATAGCTCCAACGGTATTGATCGTAGCAAGACGACCCAAACTCTTTCCAGGCGAAGTCGCATACCGCTCTTCGGTTTTCATCAAATAAGGAAAAACCGCTCCCAGCACCAAGGCCGGCGGGCCTATGGTCAGTGCGCATTTTTTAAAAATGAAAAACACGAATTCCAACCAATTCGCCTCGACTGCAAGGAACCGGAATGAATCGGTCAACTCCATGAAAACGATGGGCGTCAGGGCGATGGAAATACCACTGAGAGCAAGCAGGATAGCAAGCACGGTATTCGGCTGCCATTTCCGCCGTGCGAGTAAAGAACTGATCAATGAGCCGCCGGCAAGGCAGAAAAGCACCACCACGAGAATCGCAGCATAGGTGTAAACCGAGTTCTCAAGTACTAAGGAAAACATCCTCGTCCAAAGCACCTCGAGCGCCAACACACCAAATCCCGATAGAAAACAAATGACTGTTAGAGCAGCCCGGCTTCTGTCGAACTTCTCACGATTCATCGGATCTACCTTTGTCGTGAACGTTTCACCCTCATTCCCACCATTCTCAACCGCACCCATAGCCGATGGCGATCGTGAAACGACAAAAGCCAAAACCGCCAGTATCGCCGTGATCCCCATGGCGATGAAACATGTCGTCCGGAATCCAAACCAAACCGGCATGAAAAATCCTGCCAACAACGCGCCAAGGGTCGCG
>JBIIFS010000042.1:0-12456 GCA_044237185.1 Luteolibacter sp. | reverse complement strand
AGCCATTGCTAGACAACATTTTACGATGGCCAAGAGCAACTTCGCCGAAGTTGCCACCAGAGCCACCCGGAGATGAACAATCAGGCGGCGAAACTAGTGAAAACCACTGCGCAGCTTAGCCTAAAATGAATTCAACTTCGGATTTCGGGCTAAAAGGTGAGACTGAAAAAATTCATAACTCTTTGATTATCCGTGTCTATCTGTGTCCATCCGTGGTTCCATTTCTGTTTCTAGGGTAAGGACTTTGTCTCAGTATGGATGTTCGCTAATGCTCACAAAGCGTTGTTGAGTTTTGATTTTTGAATGAATTACAGGATCTTTTTATTGGTTATACAGCAGATTGCTCATCGCGAGGTAGAGTGGAATGCCGAGGACTAAGTTGAAGGGGAAGGTGATTCCTAGTGAAGTGGTGACGTAAACTGCAGGATCGGCATTTGGGAGGGAGGCACGGACGGCGGCGGGTGCAGCGATGTAGGAGGCGCTGGCGGCGAGCACTGCGAAGATGACTGCTCCGCCTTGGCTGAGGCCGATGGACCATGCGAGGAGGAGTCCGATCATTGCCTGGACTATGGGTGCGACGATGGCGAAGCAGATCAGGCTTTTTCTGATGCCTTTGGATTCTTTGATTTTCGCTCCAGCGATGAGACCCATTTCGAGGAGAAATAACATCAGCACGCCATAGAAAGGTGAGATGAGGAAGGGTTCGAGAAGGGCACGGCTTTGATCGCTGGCCGTCACTCCGCAGACAATACCGCAGATTAGTAGGATGAAGGTTTTACCGGTAATGACCTCGTGGATGGAGTTCTTGAGAGGGGTTTTGGCCTGAGCGCTGAAAATCTTGGCAAGCACCATGGCGACGAAGATCGCCGGGATTTCCATGGTCGCCATGATGGCTGGCATGAATTTTTCGTAGCTGATGTCTTGTTGATCGAGGAACGCGAGGCAGGCCATGAAGGTGACTGCTGAGACTGAGCCATAATGGGCAGCGAGTGCTGCGGCATCTGAGACCCGCATTTTCAGGACTTTTCGTGTGAAGAGGAAAACCAAGATCGGAATCAGACTTCCAATCACGAGCGTGATGCCGATTGGGCCAGCTAGTTCGGTGAAGCTTGATCCAGCAAGCGCTTTGCCGCCTTTGAAGCCAATCGCGAGGAGGAGGTAGATGGTGAGTCCTTGGTAAACTTGCTCGGGGAATTTAAGGTCGCTTCTAACATATACTGCCACAATTCCAGCGGCAAAGGCGATGACGGGTGGTGAGATGAGGTTGGCTAGGAGTAGACTAATGGAGTCCATAGGTGTTTGTTCGGCAGAGCTCTTATTCCTAAAGAAATACATACGCAAGTAAAAACGCGAAAAGAATGTCGTGAAACAAAGATTGGTAATTCCAGTCATTTTTTACCACAGAGGGAGGAGAGAAGACGGAGGACACGGAGAAGAGTTGTGGGCGTGCGACGAATCATCATTCTTACCTTTTGAAATGGGAGACTCTAGAAGCCACAACGATAAACCAAGGCAACCACCGTTTCACGAACCGTCTCAGTTGAGAATTTATAAGATTACAGAGAAGTGAGGCTGAGCCTTCAGGTCTCATTTTTGTGATAATTTTATCGTGATTTCTAGAGCTGGTTATTTAGGTTTCGAGTTATGAATGATTCTTCGAGTTGGACGTTTTTCACCAATCACGCGCATGTGATGGTTTGCTTGGCTCGAAATGGGGACAGGCCCCTACGCGAAGTCGCGGTGGATATTGGAATCACTGAGCGGGCGGTGCAACGCATCGTCGCCGATCTGGAGGATGGTGGCTATTTGAAGCGTGAACGCGAGGGACGTAGAAATCGGTATTCGCTGATTCTCGATACGCCGCTTAGACATTCGTTGGAAGCGGATCATTCGATTGGCGATGTGTTGAGGGTTTTTTCGGCGGAGTAAGGTATTAGTCCGGCTTCTAGATTTTAGACATACGATCAACCGGGCCGGTTTAGCGTGCCTCATTTGTTAGAGAGCGGCGGGACGCCGCTTGAACGGCCAGCCCCGACTTGTCGGGGCAGCTACTAGATCAACTCCGCGGCGATGGGGTCGACTAGGGGTCTTCCCAGTTGCGTGAGCGATAGGTGAGACTCACTCATTCTGAGAAGATTCTCGGTGGCGAGTGCTTTGGCTTTTTCGAGAGAAGCCTCGCCGATTAATTCGAGAGGGATGCCTTGAGTCGTGCGGAGGCCTAGCGCAATGAGTTCGATACGGCGTTGCGCGGGGGTGAGGACTTCCGTTTCGTGGATAGCATTTCCAAGGCTGGAAACTTGGCGAATGTAGGCTGCGGTATCGGGAATATTTTTGTCGCGCGTTCCGTTCAGAGTTGAGACGGCGGACGGCCCTAGGCCGAGATAATCGCTGCCTACCCAGTAGCCTTGATTGTGGCGGGAGTGATGCCTGGGCTGGGCGTAGTTTGAGGTTTCGTAGTGATCGAAGCCTGCTTCTGTTAGAATTTTTTCTGCAAGGTGGTAATGATCGGCATCGTGATCTTCGTTTTCTTGATAGGTGCCGTTTTGAAGAGAATCGAAAAACGCGGTGTCTTCTTCATAGGTGAGGTTGTAGGCAGAGATATGATCGGGTTTCAGAGAAACCGCATGGCGTAAGGTGCTTTCCCAATCGCTGAGTGACTGGCCGGGAATCGAGAACATAAGGTCGATGTTAACCGAATCGATCCCTGCTTCGCGGAGGGTGTGGACGGATTCAGTGGCTTGTTCTGGGGAGTGCTCGCGACCGAGGGTTTTGAGGACGTGTGGGATGAATGATTGGATACCGAGAGACACGCGGGTGATGCCGAGTGATTTGAACAAGCGGGCTTTTTTTAGATCGAAGGTGGCGGGGTTAGCCTCGAGGGTCATTTCCTGAACTTGGCTAAGGTCAAATGTATTTCCGAGCTGATCGAAGAGATTGCTCAGGTGTTTGGAAGAGAGCATCGAAGGTGTTCCACCGCCGAGGTAGATACTGGTGAGTTTTGGCTCAGAAAGATTGGCTTTTCTCCAGGTAGATTCTTGTCCGATCGCTTGGATGAAATCGCCAATCGGAGTGTTGCCCGGGGTGTGCTTGTAAAAAGAGCAATACGGGCAGATCCGGTGACAAAAGGGGATGTGGACGTAGAGAAGCACTAAATTTCAAATTTCAAGAGAGAGGGCTTTGCGCATCTTTTTGACTCGCATCCTTTAATTTTCTGAACGGACTCGGGCGATGTATTTGCTGGCTGCTTCGATGATGGAGCCTGAGAGATCCGATTCGGGTTTGGCGAAGGGTGGGACGAACCATGGGAAGGAGCCGAGTAGATCGGTAACGACGGCGATTTCTCCATCGCAGGTGGATTTTCCGCAGCCGATCCCGATCGTGGGGACGGAGATGGATTGGGTGATGGTTTGTGCGGCGGCTGGTTTGACGGATTCGAGGACGATAGCGAACACTCCGGCATCGATGAGGGCGTTGGCACCGTCGAGGATGGCTTGGGTTTGCTTGGGGGTTTTGCCTTTTTTGTGGTAGCCACCTTCTTCGAGGACGCGTTGTGGGAGCATACCAAGGTGGCCGCAAACGGGGATACCGGCTTGGGTGATGGCGCGGACTTTATCTGCTTGGCGAATACCTCCTTCGAGCTTCACAGCATCGGCTCCAGCTGCGACGAGGGCTTTTGCGGTGGTAACCGCTTGTTTTGGCGTATCGTAGCTATGGATAGGCAGATCCGCGATGATCAAAGCGGCGGGTTTGGCGCGGGCAACCGCTTCGAGATGGTGAAGGATGTGAGCTAGGGTGACGTGGGTGGTGTCAGGAAAACCAAGCACCACCATACCGAGAGAATCGCCAACTAAAAGGATGTCAGTGCCGGCTTGGTCGAGCAGGCGAGCCATGGGATAGTCGTAGCAAGTCAGCGCGGCGATTGAGCCGGGACCTTTCTTAGCTTTTATAGCTGCGACTTTTTGGTTGGGAGTCACGAATGGAGAGAGTTAATGGGAATGAAAAAGCCTCCGGGGAGCTGTGCTCTGAGCGGAGGCTTATATCCATGAAAATGGCGACCCGTAAGGGAGTCGAACCCTTCTTGCCAGGATGAAAACCTGGAGTCCTAACCGATAGACGAACGGGTCGTTAGTCGCGGTGCGGGCGGAAAGAAAGCGGAGGCATGGATTTGATGCAAGGTTTTTTTGGGAGAAGATGAATATTTTTTTATGGGCATGTGGATTAGCAAGTTTAAGCCAGCTTTACTGGGCAAATGTTGAATTGACGGAGGTAACACGCTGAATAAACCGCGAATGAACGCTAATGGACGCGAATTTGAAGATTTTTAAGTCGAGTTACTTACGGAACTTGCTTCTGAGGCTCAAAATATTCTCTTTGAGTTACTTGATTTGATACGTGTCCATTAGCGTTCATTCGCGGTTGAAATCCTTCTTAGGTGGGGTGTTTTGATTCACGTAAAGGCTTGATATGTGTCGGTAGGGCTGTGCATTGTCGCGCCCCCGCAATGGCAGGTTCCACATTTCAAGCACTTCCAGGTTTTCGTGACTTCACTCCGCGTGAATGTGCGATTCGTAATTATTTATTTGAGACTTGGCGTCAGGTGGCGCGCCGTTGCGGATATGTGGAGTATGAAACGCCCATCCTTGAAGACACCGGATTATACCTGAAAAAATCCGGTGGAGAGCTCTCCTCGCAGTTGTTTCGATTTGAAGATCAGGGCGGGCGGGATGTGACCTTACGACCGGAAGTGACAGCTTCTCTGGCACGAATCGCAGCGGCCGAGCAGCGGCAGTATCCGAAGCCGCTCAAATGGTTCGAGATCGGTCAGTGCTTTCGTTACGAGAAACCGCAAAAGGGCAGGGGACGTGAGTTTCATCAGTTCAACGTCGATATCCTCGGCGAAGCGGGTCCGGGAGCGGATGCTGAATTGATTGCTCTAGCGGTTGAGACGATGCTTTCGTTTGGTTTTGTGGAAGGAGATTTTGTGGTTCGGATATCTGACAGAAATGCGTGGGTAAAATTCGCTCAAGCCCGTGGTGTTAGCGATGAAACCATGCCAGATTTCCTCAACTTGGTGGATAAGCTTGAGCGCGAAAAGCCTGAGGTGCTGACAGAGAAGCTCGCGAAATTTGGTGCGACCTTAGAGGAAGTGCGTGATTTCGTCGCTAACCCTCAGGACGCTGAAGGATCTTTTCAGGACATTCTAACAGATCTCAAAGCACGTGGATTTGGCAAGTTCGTTGAGTTGGATTTATCGATCGTGCGTGGCTTGGCTTATTATACTGGCGTGGTCTTTGAAATTTTTGACTCCAAGAAATCCATGCGCGCGGTTGCAGGCGGGGGTCGGTATGATACGTTGGTAAAAACCATTTCCGACGGCGCTGTGGACATGCCAGCAACGGGATTTGCGATGGGGGATTATGTGATCCGCAACCTCATCGAAGAAACCACGCATGCGGCGATGCAGATGGAAGTTTGGTTGAAGCGCAATGCGGCGGGTTGCGAAGTTTATATGGTCATTCCTGATGAAACCGTGCGCGCCGATGCATTATCTTTGGTGACTGCGCTGCGTCGTGCAGGAGTTTCTGTCGATCTGCCGCTTGCTGTGGCGAAAGTCGGCAAGCAATTTCAAGCGGCAGAAAAATGCGGAGCTCGTTTCGCGGTGATCATAGATGCAGAATTTCCGTCCGTGAAAATCAAGAACCTCGCTAGCAGGCAGGAAGAAATTTGCCAGGCTTCGGATTTAGTGAGCTGGATCACGAAGCGTTTACCCGAGCCGGATGGACCGTTGCTGGCGTAAGTAAAAATTTTAAAATTAGAGTCTAAGAATATGCGTAGTCATCATTGCAGTGAGTTGAGAGAAAGTGATTTAGGAAAAGAAGTCACATTGATCGGATGGGTGAATTCGGCACGCGATCACGGCGGCGTGATTTTCATTGATTTGCGTGATCGTGAAGGTTTGACCCAATGTGTTTTCCGCCCTGAAGAAGGAGCGGAGGTGGCTAAACTCTCCCATACCCTGCGTGAAGAGGATGTGGTGCAAGTCAAAGGTAAAGTCTGCAAGCGTCTCGAAGGTGCAGGGAACGACAAGATGTCGACTGGATCGATCGAAGTTGTTGCTAGCGAATTGAAGATCGTGAACAAATCCGATGTCTTGCCGTTCCAGCTTGATAAGGAACTTTCTAATGAAGATATCCGGATGAAATATCGATATCTCGATTTACGTCGCCCGCGGATGACCAAGAATATTCGTCAGCGCAGCAAGATCACATCGGCAGCACGACGTTTTCTCGATGACACAGGATTCTATGAAATCGAGACGCCAATCCTTTCAAATCCAACTCCAGAAGGTGCTCGCGATTTCCTCGTTCCATCGCGTTTGAATCCAGGAAAATTCTACGCATTGCCGCAGGCTCCGCAGCAATACAAGCAGTTGTTGATGGTTGCGGGTGTGGAAAAATACTTTCAGATTGCGCGTTGTTTCCGCGATGAAGATTTGCGTGCGGATCGTCAGCCAGAGTTCACACAGATCGATCTTGAGATGAGCTTTGTGGGACAAGAAGACATCATCAAGACCGTGCAAGGCTTGCTGGGTGCAATGTTCAAAGCGGGGCTCGATATCGATCTTCCTGCGGAATTTCCACGCATGACCTATCGCGATGCGATGGATATTTATGGTTCCGATAAGCCCGATACCCGCTTCGATATGAAGATCACCGATCTCGCGGACGTTTTCGCAGCGACCGAATTTAAGATTTTCCGTGGTGTTCTTGACGGCGGTGGAGTGGTTCGTGCGATCAACGCAAAAGGCTTTGCAAGCATCACTACCGGCCAGATGAATCGTCTCAACGAGATCGCTGTGCAAGCTGGACTTCCCGTGAAAAACCTCGCATTCATCAAACTAGAAAACGGTGAATACAAGAGCCCGCTGTGGAAAATTTTCTCTGATTCAGAAAAAGAGGCAGTCACCGCAAAAATGCATCTCGAAGAAGGCGATATCGTATTTTTCGCAGCCGGATCACGTGACAGTGTGAGCACAATCTTGGGTCGGGTTCGCAGCGAATGTGCGGTGATGATGGAGATTCTGAAAGATAGCACCGCATTCAATTTCCTCTGGGTTGTTGATTTCCCGCTTCTCGCACATGATGAGGAATCGGGTCATTTGGCTGCGGTTCATCATCCTTTCACGCGTCCACATCCCGATGATATCGAGTTACTTGAAAAAGGAGATTATGCGAATGTTCGTGCCGTCGCATACGATGTGGTTCTTAACGGCTATGAGCTGGGCGGTGGATCAATCCGTATTCATGAAAAAGACCTTCAGGCAAAAATGTTTGAAGTTCTCGGCGTGAGCCCAGAGGAGCAACAGATCAAGTTTGCTCACATCTTGGATGCGTTCCGCTTCGGCGCACCTCCGCACGGTGGCTTGGCTCTGGGGCTTGATCGTATTGCGATGTTGGTTGCCGGCGAAGACAGCATTCGTGAGGTCATTGCTTTCCCTAAAAATAACAAAGGAGCTGACCTTATGGCACAGAGCCCATGTGAAATCGGCTTGAAGGAGCTGCGTGAAGTCTACGTGCAGAGCACCTATAAGAAAAAGACCGAAGAACCTGCGAAGTAATCAGTTTATTGGATTTTCAAAATTCCCGTTGCGTTTGCACCAGAAGGCAGTTAAACCGCTGGCGCATCGCATAGCGATAGCCGGCTTAGCTCAGTTGGTAGAGCAACTGATTTGTAATCAGTAGGTCAACGGTTCGAATCCGTTAGCCGGCTCCATTTTTTATTAGAAATCGTGGAGCTAATCATTTTTTTCTAAGGCCCGAAATTGCCAGCATAAATCCTTTAATTCAAAATAATGAAAACCTACCGATACATAATTCTTCTTTTTGTTATACTGGTGTCGGGATGTTCCACGGCTTCATATACCTTGGTACATCCTAAAACCAACCAAGTTGTGATCGTTGGTGGTAGTGCTACTGGCTCTCTTGTGGGCGGAGCGATTGGCTATCAAATCGAGAAAGGTAATGATCTTAAACAAGTCCAGAAACTAAAGAGTGAGGGCTTCGTAATACAAGATGTCTCGAATTAGACACAGATGAATTAGCTTAATTTGAATTTTGCAGGAAAGCATCCTAATAGTTGCTCCTAAGTTGTCGTATGATTTCGTGTAGACCAATAAGTTATCATTACACGACGAACAGATTCAGCATCGCGATCTTCATCGGCCTTCTGTGTTTGGTGACCGGATGTGAGAAAAAGCAAAAGGAAATCCCCAAAGCGGTTGCGGTCAGCTTGGATGGTTCGATGGAGATTGATCTGATGACGCTTAATTTGCGTTATGAGAATAAGGAGGAAAATGGAAAGCGGGCATGGAAGAATCGCGTGGTGGGGATTGTGGGAATGTTGCAGAGGGAGAAAGTTGAGATTTTGGGAGTTCAAGAAGGACTGCATGGACAGGTTGCAGATCTATGGGCATCGATGCCTGAATTCGGATTCGAAGGAGTGGGTCGGGATGATGGAAAGAGACGCGGTGAATACACAGGAATCTTTTACCATAAGGATCGATTCGAAGCTGATGCGAAACATCGAGGAACGATTTGGCTTTCTGAAACGCCACAAATACCAGGATCTAAAAGTTGGGGAAATTCGTTTCCGCGGATGGCGACTTGGGCGCGTTTGTTAGATCGATCCAGTGGGCAACCGCTATGGGTCGTGAATATTCATTTGGATCATATCAATCAACCATCGCGTGAAAAAGGCGTGCAGTTGATGATGCGTAAACTTGCAGAAATGAATTGTGATTCTGAACCCGTGGTTTGGATGGGGGATTTCAATGCTGGTGACTGGAATCCAGCGGTCCGCTATTTAGCGGATGGGCTGCCAGCTAGCGGATCGTCAAAAGCACTTCCGGGATTGTTAGAAACGTTTAATCAACTGCATCCAAAAGATAAAGAACGAGGAACTTTACACTTTTGGATGAGCGATAAGAATCGGCAGTGGAAAGTGGATCATATTTTCGTTTCCAAGCAGGCGAAAGTTTTGGAAGCGAAAGTTGTAAAAAGTGGCGAGCCGTATTTATCGGATCATTTCCCTGTAAAAGCTCGGGTGAAGTTTGTTAAATAGTGAATGATGTAGAGTGAATAGTGAAGATCAAGACTGATTCATTTTCACCATTCACTCTTCACCATTCACTCTTCAAACCAGTGTTCCCTCTGTGACGCCGAGTTTTTCGGTGGCGTGGATTTGGGTCAGGAGTTGGTCGGGGGTGATTTTTTCTGAGAGGAGGTTTTGGTATGCGGTGATGGTGGAGATTGCCGCGTCTTGAGTTTCATCGAGTAATTCGATGCGGAAGTTGCGCAGGCCTGAGGTGAGGAGCTGTTGGAAAAAGCGAGCACCGGTTTGGGCGCGGCCGTTGAAGAGGGTGTTGCGGCAGCCGACATCGGCTTGGAGGCGATGGAGTTGACCGACGCGGTCTTTTAGGTGAACGACGTGCTTTTCGCAGGGGCGTCCGCAATCTTTATAGGTGGTTCCTGTGCTGAGGAACGTGCAAAACACGCAATGCTCCATATGAAACATCGGCATGTGTTGGTGTAGGGTGAGTTCCAGCCAGTCGGTGGGAGTTTTTTCTAACAGATCTAAAACTTGAGAGATGTTGAGATCGTAAGAAATCGTGAGTTTATCGAGGTTTGCCTTTTCTTTGAGGATTTTCGTGGTGAGGGGGTTGGCGGCATTGAGGGAGAAATCGCCAATTTTGATGATGTCTTTGTGATCTTTGAAATGATGAAGGGCGGCTAGATTTCGAAGTAGTAAGCCATCTGCGCCTGCGCGCTCGATCATTTTGAGGTAACCGATTTCGCCGCTTTTGATGATGCGTGGAGTGGCGAGGATGATCTGAGAATTGGTATTTGGAATTTGGGATTTGAAGATTTCCACGGCGTCTTTGTAGCGACGCGGATCTTCGAAGTCGCAATAGATTTGAGACGGGGAGCAGGAGATCGCAGCTTCGAGTTGTTCGAGTGTGCGGGTGAGGATGGAGAGGGAGGGTTTATCAAGAAGCGTCGTGTTCGGGCGAGAAGGGAAGAGGTGTTCGATGCCTGGGGATGATTGATGATTTACGATTGATGATTGCCTGCCCCGATATTGTCGGGGTTGATTTTTGATTTGTTCAAGATTCGAAATCAGATCTCTGCGGAGTTGATTTAGCGCGGAGATGGGGATGTGGCAGTCGCCTTCCATTTGGTTTTCTAGCGAGGCGAGTTCGTATGGGGTGTCGCCAAGACGAGAGAGTTGAGCGGTGAGGACTTCGGTGGTGATGGGTTTGTTGGAGGCTTCTGTTAGATGGATGCTTGAAGAAGCGGTTGAGAGAGGGACAGAATGACCCTCAGATGGACTGGAGTAGAATGCTCCAGCTACAAGAGGTTCTCCTGCTTTTCCTGAAACGATGAGGTGGAGCGGGGTTTTGTGCTGTTTGGGTTTGGCGTTTTGCCAGAACTTACGGATCGAAGACTCGAGGGCTGGATCTGAGGTTTTGTAGAGAGTGACGCCAGGGCGGATGCGATCGAAGTTGATGCCTGAGAAAGTACGATGGAAGATGATGCGATCGTTTTCGATTTTCCAAATGGATGCACCTTGTTCGAGATCTCGGTTTTCTCCGGCGTCGAAGACAATTCCGTCTCCCGCTTTAAGGGGAGGATTTTGCTCAGAGGGAGGTGTGTCCAAACGGATCCAACCGTTCTGTGCTTCGATGATTGTTCCGAGGAAGGGTCCACGTTTTTTTCCAAACTTTCCGTGGGTGAGATAGGGATGGTTGGTTCCTGCGAGCCAGCCCGTTGTTAGGCCACGGGAGAAAGTCATTTCCAGTTCGTAGCGGTCTTGTGGTGTGATGGTATCGTGGCGGCGGATTGTATCCGCCATGCCAATTTCATTATTATTTTGATCGGCTGGGCGGATGCAATCCGCCGCCACGTTGCATGCATCAATGGCTTTTCTATACACTCGGGTGACGGCGGCTACGTATTCAGGGGTTTTGAGGCGGCCTTCGATTTTGAAGCTCACCACACCGGCTTGGATGAGATCGGGGATTAGATCGACGGCGGCGAGGTCTTGGGGTGAAAGAAGGTAACGGTGCTCGCCGAGGTTCTGGAGTTCTCCATCGACGATAATTTCGTATGGCATGCGACAGGCCTGGGCGCATTCGCCGCGGTTGGCTGAGCGTTGGCCAAGAGATTCGGAAGTAAGGCATTGTCCGGAATAAGCGACGCAGAGTGCGCCGTGAACAAAAACTTCCAGGGGAGTTTTAAGTGCCAAATGATCAGTGATCCGTGAGGAATTAAATTTTTCGATTTCTTTGATCGAGAGTTCGCGGGAGAGAACGGCACGCTCCATGGGAAAGAGGGTTTCAAGAAAAGCGAGGCCTTCCGGCGAGGTGATGGTCATTTGCGTCGATGCGTGGAGTTCGACATGGGGGATGATTTCACGTGCCATTTTCGCAAGACCGAGATCTTGAATGATGAGAGCGTCAACTCCTGCCTCGCCCACCAAGCGAAGTTGTTTTTCTGCTGCCTCGATTTCGCTGGTGAAGATCAAGGTGTTCATCGCGATGAAGCCTTTCACGCCGTGCTTGTGAAGATAAGCTATGAGCTCCGGGAGATCGGCTTCGGAAAAATTATCAGCACGAAGACGCGCATTGAATTTTGGTAGACCAAAATAAATGGCATCGGCACCGGCGGCGACAGCTGCGCGCGCGCAATCCCAGTTACCTGCAGGCGAGAGAAGTTCGGTCATGAGTGAGAGTTGGGCGTGAATGAAGAAGAGGAAGAATTGGATGATGATTCTGATTGATCAGAGGCATCTCACTACGCGTGGCGGTTTTATCAAAACCGCCCTACCATTTGAAGATTTAGCGTCTTTTCTTGCGTTTGCCGCCTGCGCTTTTTGAGGGACGGTGGCTGTTCTTTTGTGGACCTGCGTGGGCGGCAGGTTTTGGAAATGGTTTCTTGGAACCGTTGCCTTTCGATGTTTTGAAGCCTGCGGGTGAGCCGGGTCTAACAGGGATTTTCACGCCTTCCGTGGTGGGTGGACCGGCAACGGCGAAGTCGACAAAGCGTTTGATCTTGTCGATGGAAACGATGCGCAGGGGGAGCTTCATGCCGAGGGCGAGGCGACGACCGTCGAAGGAAGTCCATGCCATGTTATGAGCCTCGAAGCGCCAGTTGGTGGAACGTGGAAGATCCTCGCGTTTGACAACGCCCCGGATGCTCATTTCCGGAATTTCGACCATAAGACCCATGGCGCGGACATCGGTAATCACACCATCGAAAGTCGTTTCTTCACCATCGTTTTTGGATTGATCCGTGGATGCGATGAGTTCGAGATATTCGAGCAGTTTGATTTGTTTCGTCTCGGACTCCGCCTCGGCGGAGTTGCGTTCCGTATCGGAGATATGGCGGGCGATGTCGC
>JBIIFS010000003.1:0-38823 GCA_044237185.1 Luteolibacter sp. | reverse complement strand
CCAAGGATCTCAAAGCAACCATCATTCTCAATTCCAAAACGCTCATCGAAAAAGATGCGGACTTCGCGAAGTTCGCCGCGCGTATTCTTCTTTCCTACATCTACGAGGAGGTTCTCAACTGGAATATTTGCACCGACGGTGTCGAAAAACTCAAGGACGCGCACAAACAGGGTTTCAAGTCCTATCTCAAATACGCGGTTTCCATCAAACGCCTGCATCCCGAATTGCTTGAAAAATTTGATATCGAGAAACTCAGCGAAGCGTTCGACCCAACAGCAGACCTCGACTTCGACTACCTTGGTATTCAAACTCTCTATGATCGCTACCTCATCGTCGATAAGACCGCCGAGCGTCATCAACGCATCGAGACACCGCAGTTCTTTTGGATGCGTGTTGCAATGGGCCTCTTCAAGAGAGAAGAAAAGAACGCCGAGGACTGGACGATCCGTCTCTACAACCTCTACAAAGGCCGTCGTTTCTGTTCTTCTACCCCGACTCTTTTCAACTCCGGAACGCTTCACTCCCAGCTTTCTTCCTGTTACCTCTACAAGGTGGATGACTCCATCGAATCGATCATGCAGCGCGGTATCGCGGAAAACGCCTACCTCTCCAAATGGGCGGGTGGACTCGGTGGTTCATGGACCGCTGTCCGCGGTACCGGTGGTTACATCCAAGGCACCAATGGTGAATCTCAGGGCATCATCCCGTTCCTCAAACTTCACAATGACCAGCTCCTGGCAGTGAACCAAGGTGGCAAACGCAAAGGCTCTGGCTGTGCCTACCTTGAGACATGGCACAACGACATCGAGGACTTCCTCGAGCTCCGCAAAAACACCGGTGATGACCGTCGCCGCTGCCATGACATGAACACCGCAAACTGGGTTCCTGACTTGTTCATGAAACGCATGGAAGAGCGTCAAAATTGGACTCTCTTCCGTGCCAATGAAACTCCGGATCTCCACGATCTCTATGGCAAGGCGTTTGAAGAAAAATACGAGCAATACGAAGCCATGGCTACTGAAGGTAAAATCTGGTCCCGCCAGATTCCGGCCATCGAGCTTTGGAAAGGCATGTTGAAAATGATTTTCGAAACCGGTCACCCATGGATCACCTTCAAAGACCCGTGTAACGTCCGCTCACCCCAGGATCACTGCGGTGTCATTCACTCCAGCAACCTCTGCACTGAAATCACCCTCAATACCTCGGATGAAGAAACCGCGGTTTGCAACCTCGGTTCTGTTGTTCTCGACTCACACATCAATCGCGATGGCGCTCTCGATCACGACATGTTGAAAGAAACGATCACCGTTGCGATCCGTGCACTCGACAACGTCATCGATATCAACTTCTACCCAACCAACGCTGCCAAAACCGCGAACTCCCGCCACCGTCCAATCGGTCTTGGCGTGATGGGCCTTCAGAACGCGCTCTATAAACGCAACCTCTCCTTTGCATCCGATGCCGCAGTCGAGTTCAATGACGAGATGATGGAAGCCGTTGCTTACTACGCTTACAGCGCTTCTTCCGATCTTGCTGCCGAAGTCGGAACCTACTCCACTTATGAAGGTTCCAAATGGAGCAGGGGACTTCTCCCGCAGGACACGGTCGATCTTCTCGAAGACGAAAGGGGTCGCAAAATCGACGTGCCACGGGGTGGCAAAATGGATTGGTCGGTCGTGCGTGATAAAATCAAAAAACACGGCATGCGGAACTCCAACGTGCTCGCGATCGCTCCGACAGCTACAATCTCGAACATCATGGGAACTACACCTTGTATCGAGCCGAACTACAAAAACCTCTACGTGAAATCCAACCTCTCCGGTGACTTCACGATCCTCAATACCGAGTTGGTTCGTGACCTCAAAAAAGCCAATCTCTGGAATCCGGAAATGGTCGATCAGTTGAAATACTTCGATGGTGAACTCGAGAATATCGACGACATCCCGGAAGCTCTCAAACAGAAACATAAAACAGTCTTCGGCGTTGGTTACGAATACATTATCGATGCCGCCGCCCGTCGCCAGAAATGGATCGACCAATCCCAATCGGTCAACCTTTTCCTCGCAACTCCGGATCTAAAAAACCTCTCGCACATGTATCGTCGCGCATGGGACAAAGGCCTCAAAACCACATATTACCTCCGCACCTTGGGCGCATCCAGCGTCGAGAAATCGACTCTCAACGTCCAGAAGGAGCAGCGCGGTCTCATGGCCACCACCACAGCCGCGACAGCTGCCGCCAAGACCTACACCAACGAACAAAAAATGGCATGCTCACTCGATGCCATGATGAACGGCGGTGAGTGCGAGGCTTGTCAGTAAGGATAAGTCGCCACCATTCGCCGTAAAAATTCAAGATTAAAAGTCGGGGGGATTAGTATACTAAACCAGATTGCACGCAGTTTCGAAAATGGTTGAGGCTCACTGGTCTAAAAGTGTTATAGGACTATTAGTTCTTTCGTTATCTGTTTCTATTTTATGATCATTACTTTTAGCTGTTGTAACTTCAGAGACGTATTTTGCCTACGCTGTTAGATACTCTCTATCATTGACAACTTAAACAATAATTGTTCATATGAACATATGAAAAATAAGTCTGCTATCGCTAAGTCCCACTCTAACCTCAGTTGTATCGAAATCTGCTCAGGGGCAGGTGGTCAGGCACTTGGCTTGGAGAGAGCTGGGTTTGAGGCCTTGGCGCACGTGGAGTTTGACCGTTATGCTTGCGAGACCTTGCGTTTGAATCGTCCCAATTGGAATGTTGTAGAAGGGGATGTGCGGCATTTCTCTGCCGCGGATTACAAAGGGGTAGATTTGCTTGCGGGAGGGGTTCCTTGTCCTCCGTTTTCCAAAGCCGGCAAGCAGTTAGGCTCGTGCGATGAGCGTGATCTTTTTCCGGAAGCCTTGCGTTTGGTAGATGAGTGCCGTCCGAAGGCAGTGATGTTGGAAAATGTCCGAGGGTTCTTGGATGCGGTCTTTACGGATTATCGCATGAGCCTCAAGAAAGAACTTAAAGCCATGGGTTACGAAGCGAGCTGGCATTTGCTTAATGCTTCGGATTTCGGAGTTCCTCAGCTTCGTCCTCGCGTCGTCGTGGTGGCGATCCGCAAGGACCTCGTTGCCAACTTTTATCCCCCCATGCCATTGACCGATGGAGTTCTTACCAAAACTGTTGGAGAAACCCTCGTTGATCTTATGGCAGAGAACGGTTGGGAACGTGCTTTCGAGTGGGCTGCAAACGCCAACGAAATCGCGCCTACTTTAGTTGGAGGCTCCAAAAAACACGGTGGTGCCGATCTTGGTCCGACTCGCGCTCGCAAAGCTTGGTCATCGCTGGGAGTCGAAGGTAAGTCGCTGGGTAACGAAGCTCCACCAAAAGGATTCAAAGGTGTTCCAAGGCTCACACTCCGCATGACTGCCAGAATTCAAGGTTTTCCTGATAACTGGCTATTCGCCGGAGGCAAGACAGCTGCTTATCGCCAAATTGGTAATGCATTTCCACCGCCAGTTGCTTACGCGGTTGCGATTAGAATCAAACAAGCAATCTTAGGAATATCATCCTTCGAACGAATCAAAATTTCTTAATATGTCGACTGAACCCTATAAAAAGATCGGTATGCGCGCCAAACTACGCGCTCATTTTCTTGATAACGTGGGGAAGGTTATGAGTTCTGACGAATTGAGAGAAATTGCAGGTAAGAGTGAATGGGCAAGGCGTGTGCGGGAACTTCGTAATGAAGAAGGCTACCTGATTCTAACGCATAATGACCGAGGCGATTTAAAACCCGGTGAATATCTACTAGAAAATCCAAAGCCGCAACCCGCATTTGAACGCAGCATATCCAAGGAACTAAGAGCATACGTGTTAGACCGTAACGGCTTCACTTGCCAAATGTGCGGAGCTGTTGCTGGCGAAGCTCATCCTTACGATCCAACACGTAAGACGCGTCTTCATTTAGGACACATCCTCGATAAATCCCAAGGAGGAAAAGATGAGGCTTCGAATCTACGCGCTTTGTGCTCTGTCTGTAATGAAGGTGCATCGAACCTTACTCTCGATAGGCCCACAATTTCCAAGCTCCTGATTCAAATTCGTCGTGCAAAACGTGAAGATCAACTGGACGCGTTGGCTTGGTTGAAGCAGAAGTATCCGTTATTCTAATATTATGAAACCTCTTGTGCTTCAAACTGGCCAGTGGCACGGCTCTCCTCACAGTAGTCTCGCACATACATTATGCCGCTCTCTGCGGTTAGGATTGGAGTTATCTTGGATGCCTCTCAGATCGTTAAAATAGGGTTAGGAGAATTTTCTAATCCGATTCCCCATCAAAAAACCGCCAGATAGTTGACAGATGGCCGATGGCGTGAATGCTTCCCCAACTTATGAAAGTCCGGAATCTTACACCCTTAATGACTGCTGCCGTGATGATAGCGGTTTCCCTCCCTGCGCGTTCCGAGGAGACTCCGGGCGCAAAAACTCCCGCAGTCGCCGCACCGGCCGCTGCCAAACCAGAAAACAAAATGCCTGAAACACCCAAAGATGTAGCTGCTGCTCCCGCCGATGCTGTTAAAACCAAAACCGGTCTCGCATCGAAAGTCCTTCAAGCCGGAACTGGCGATAAAAAACCAACCGCAGCCGACACGGTAACGGTACATTACTCCGGCTGGACTACGGACGGAAAAATGTTCGATAGTTCCGTGACACGCGGTGAGCCCGCGAGTTTTCCGCTCGGTCAAGTGATCGCCGGTTGGACAGAAGGTTTGCAACTGATGGTGGTCGGTGAGAAACGTCGCTTCTGGATTCCAGAGGATCTTGCTTATGGTCCAGTTGTAGAAGGCAGTGGTCGCCCCGGCGGCATGCTTTGCTTTGATGTGGAACTCATTGCTATCAAGGAAATTTCCAAACCACCGGCAGATACCAAGAAGACAGCTGGAGGAGTTGCTTACAAAATATCCAAAGAGGGTGCAGGTGAGAAGCCAGCAGCAAAACAGGTCATTACCTTTCAATTCGTTGCCAAGGCCATGGATGGTGAAATCGTGCAGGACAGTCACAGCGAGCCAACTCCTCCAACTGTGCCACTCGACAAGCTTCCAAAGGAACTCGCCGAGCTTTTTATGGACATGAAAGCCGGTGAGCAGCGTCAGTGCTGGTTGCCTGAGTCCCGTGCTCCGGGAGGCTTCATCGCAGCCGATCTCGAGTTGATCTCTTTCAAAGACGCGCCTCCAGCTCCAGAGGTTCCCAAAGATATTTCGGCGGCTCCAGCTGATGCGGCGAAAACCGCCAGCGGGATAGCTCACAAAGTGCTCACGCCAGGCAATGGTAAGACCCATCCCAAGGAAACAGATACTGTCAAGGTTCACTACTCAGGATGGACGACTGACGGCAACATGTTCGATAGTTCCGTGACCCGCGGTGAACCCGCTCAATTCATGCTTAACGGTGTGATCAAAGGTTGGACCGAAGGGGTGCAGCTCATGGTCGTTGGAGAGAAGCGCCGCTTTTGGATTCCAGAGGAGCTTGCCTACGGCCCCGCTGTCCCGGGAAGTAATCGCCCCGGCGGCATGCTGGTCTTCGATATTGAGCTTCTTGATATCGGCAAGTGAGGTTCTTCATTTAAAAATCAAATAACAACAATCGTAAATCAAAGCAAATCATCTAACGACATCTGTCAAATAGTTGATTGTTGATTGGCGATTGTTGTGTTTTGATATGGAAGAATTTTCAAAAATGTCTCTGTCAAAAAAAGGTTACAAGACTCTCAATCATCGTGATGTCCAATACCGTTGGATGATGAAGAACCGCAGCGGCGTTAATGAGGTATCCGTCTATACCAATGCCGCAATTGGGGGTCGTGAGCTCATCGCCGAGCTACCGCGTATCGTTACCTTGAGCCTAGTTATGGAAGCGATCGATTTCGGTAATACCAATCACTGGAATCCCAACGAGGAAGGCACGCCATTGCGCTGCAAGCATACAAGAAAAGGCTTCGTCTTGGTGGATTAATTGGACGGATTTCAGAGCTGTAAATACGACAGCATAGGTTACTGATGAATCAAAAAGACCCGTATTTGCTTAGAATATGCCCGTTGATTTGTTCTGCCCTAGGATAGGGATTTTCCTCATTTTCTTTCATTGTTTTGACTGTGATCTCGTTATCTTATAAGAGTAACGACAAAACCTATGATCCATCTATCCTGCCGATATTATGCAATGCTTGCGACCGCAGTGCTTCCGCCCTCCGCCGCATTTGCCGCCTCGCCCTCGCTCACGATTTACAATCAGAACTTCGCCGTGGTCCGCGATACGGTCTCACTGGATCTGAAGTCGGGTGTCAATGAAGTCAGCTTCTCCGGTATGACCGCCATGGCCGAAACCGATTCGGTGATCTTGCGCGATCCTAATAGCAAAGTGAAATTCCAGATTCTCGAGCAAGCTTATCGCAACGACCCGGTTTCCTCAGGTTTGATGCTTCGGCTCAACGAAGGAAAGACCATCGACTTCTTCGTTCGTGAACCTAACAAACCCGACCATAAGGTATCAGGAAAAATCATTCGCAGTGGTTACGGTCCGGGCGGTCGCGGTGCCGGCCAGCCCATCATCGAAGTGGATGGAAATCTCCGTTTTTCCCTGCCTGGCGAGCCGGTCTTTCCCTCGCTCGGTGATGACACCATCCTCAACCCGACACTCACCTGGATGATCAATACGCCTGAAGCCGTGAAATTTGACAGCGAACTTGCTTACGTCACCGGTGGACTGGGTTGGAAATCGGATTACAACATCGTCGCGGCTGAAAAGGGTGACAGCATCGATATCGTCGGCTGGGTGACTTTCAACAACATGAGTGGCAACTCATTCAAAAACGCCAAAGTCAGACTGATGGCGGGCGACGTGAACAAGGTGCAGCCGCAACCGCAATCCGGCTTCGCGCGGAATGAGAGGGTTCAACTGATGGCTGGTGCGGTCATGGATGAGGCTGTTACTGAAAAAGCGTTCGACGAATTCCATCTCTACACCATCGGCCGACCGGTGACGCTGCGGAATCAGGAAACCAAACAGGTCGAATTTATTCGCGGCACCGATGTCACAGCACCGAAAATCTTCGTCTATGATGGCGCCACTATGAACTACGGCCATTGGAATTATTACCGCGGTGAAGGCGAATACGGTGTCCAAACCAATAAAAAAGTTTGGGTGCTGCGTGAGTTCAAAAACAGCAAGGAGAACAACCTCGGTATGGCGTTGCCGAAAGGTCGCTTGCGTTTCTATTCACGCGATGACGATGGCTCGTTGCAATTCACCGGTGAAAACAACATCGACCATACCGCGAAAGACGAAACCATCCGCGTTTATCTCGGTAATTCATTCGACCTTGTCGGTGAACGCCGCCGCACGGAATATAAAGCTGATAGTTCTAACAAGTGGTTGGACGAAACGTTCGAAATCAAACTCCGCAACCACAAGACGGAAGCCGTTGAGATCCGGGTGGTTGAGCATCTTTCGCGTTTTGATAACTGGGAGATTAAGGAAAAGTCCAACGACTTCCGCAGTCTCGACAGCCACACGATCGAATTTCCTGTCACTCTCAAGCCTGATGAGGAGAAAATTGTGACCTACAAAGTTCATTATACTTGGTAGACCGTTGGATCGATTTTTTAGAGAGAGTAATTAGAGGGCTGGCTTTGTGCGTTTCAATTCGCGTGTCATCTTTTCAAGTATGCTTGCGTATCAAATGCTGGAAGATCCTTTGCTTACGCAAGAGCTTCTTCGAAAGCTGCGATGAGGGTTTCCACCGGTTCCAATCCGACGGAGATGCGCAGCAAATTGGATGGAACCCCGCAGTCTTCACACCAGTCGAGTTCGTCATAGTGTGCTAGGAGAGTGTAGGGACAAACGAGAGTGAAAGGAGTTCCGAAAGATGGGCCTTTGCAGAGTTTCAGGCTGTCGTAAACTTTTGGAGCTTTTTTCGGATTTACCAAGGTGATGGAGAGCAATCCGCCATAGCCGCCTTGCTTGCGTTTGATTGAATCAAAGTTCGCGGTATGGATCAGGGATGGGTGCCAGACCGAGGCGATGGCGGGATGATTTTTGAGGAATTCGACAAGTTTCAGAGCATGGTTATTGATCAACTCGTTGCGCTTAGCGTAACCTTTGAGATTCGAGAGTAGGATCTCGGCATCCGCGACATAGAGCGGTGCGCACTCCGCGGCATCGGCGGAAATGGAATCACGGAGTTCAGCCATCAAATCCGAATCAGGGCGCAGGGTAAGGGCTCCTGCCATGACATCGCCAGCTCCGGAAATCCATTTCGTGAGAGAAGAAGTCAGGATGTCACAGTAAGGCAAAACATCGACGTTGAGTGGTCCGGTGGCTGAGTCGTCAAGGACGAGAGGGGTTTTGGAAAACGCGCAGGCCTCGGAGACGCGCTGAAGATTGATGGTACGCAGCAGTGGATTGGAAGGGATTTCTGTAAAGACCCCAGCAAATTCGCCGGTGCGAATGCGTTGGATTGCTTCATCGAAGGATTCGCCAGAAGCATCGTTGAGATAAACCACGCCATTACCAAATCGCTCCTGGATTTTGAGGGAATCGACGTAAGGAAATTCAATTTGCAGAGTCTTTTTTCCTTCTCGGACACCGGGTAAAGAGCGCAGGGCTGCAAGTGCGGCGGATATACCGCTAGCGAAGATGAACGTGTCTTCAGGTTGCCCACCGTTGAGATTGGCAATGGCACGGGAGAGGAGGTGAGATTTGGAACCTTCTCGGATTTCTCCGTCCAAGTAGTCCTGGGCTTGTCGGGATGAGATGCCTTCGCCGGAAAAGCGCCAGTAGAGATCGGAAAGTTTTTTGACTTTTTCTGGGAAGATGAGGGCATGTAGGCCGTGAAAAGAAGCGCTGCGGATGGCTGTTTCGGCTTGGCGTTCCAACCAGCGATGCGCGCGTTGGGCGGAAATTTTCGTGGGTAGCACCAATACTTCCTCACCTTCGGAGGCAAGTTCGGCGCGTGCGTTATCGAAGATGCGCTCGACGGACGGGTGTTTAAAAAAACGTGGATATCCCGTGCGGAGCCGACGGATAATTTTTTCACGTCCCTCCTCATAGCCGACGACTGCATCCCAAGTCGGGAGACAGACAGAACAGGCATGGGTGGAATCCGGTAAAGGCATACCGAGATCCTCCTCCTGCCAGGCAGGGGTTGCTAACAAATCGCGCATCGGTGCTAGATGGCTTCTTGGGTTCAAATGGGCAAGCCTGTTTTAATGGTTTTTGGTATCGATCATGCCCTGATTGGCATATTTTCGGTTCTTGGTAGCGAGAGACCGCTTTGTCCTTGCTTCAGAGGCTTGAGTGGTGAGAATCCGCGCCCCGACCCGCGGAGCTGGGTGATTCATCAAATGGAAGACAAAGATTTCAGTCAAGTCATCGAAGATATAGGTGCAGCTATCTCGGCGCATCACAGCTTCCTGCTCATGAGTCATGTCAGGCCGGATGGCGATGCGATTGGCTCGCAGATCGCTCTGGGTTTCTCGCTGATGGCGATGGGTAAAGAAGTTTACCTCGTCAATGAGGACGGGGTTCCTGAGAGTCTCGAGTTTTTGAAAGGCTCTGGAAAAGTGACCCTTCCGCCAAACGAAGCCATCGAGGTGGAGGTGGCAATCGCGCTGGATACAGCAACCAAACCGAGGTTGGGCGACAAGTCGCTTCATGCTGCTTCTAAGGCGAAAGTCTGGATCAATATTGACCATCATATTTCCAATCCAGCCTATGGAGATGTGAACTTGATCAACGCAAGAAAGCCAGCAACAGGTCAGATCGTTTACGACTTGCTTATCGCCCTAGGTTATCCGATTCCGGACGAGACGCGTGATGCGATTTATGTGGCCGTATCCACCGATACCGGATCTTTCCAATACGCTTCGACTACCGCAGAGACATACGTGCTGGGAGCGGATTTGATCCGTCGTGGTTTGAATATCGGAAAAATCAATGCGGATACCTATGACAACCATCCTTACCGTCGTTTGGAATTGTTACGCGCGCTGCTGAATACCCTACAGATTTCAGAAGATGGTCAGCTGGCATACTGGGAGTTATCCGACAAGACACGGATGGACCTCGACTTGCAACCGGATGACAGCGAGGGATTGATCGACATGATCCGCTCGGTGAAAGGAGTCCGTGTCGCTGTCTTTTTCGAAGAGCTTGCGGATGGAAAAATCCGGGTGTCGATGCGCTCCAAGGATTCCGGAGTCAACGTATGCGATGTAGCGATGACATTCGGTGGTGGCGGGCATGCTTTAGCTGCCGGAATCCGGATGGCAGGACCGCTCGTCGATGCGAAACCAAGGGTTTTATCGGCCCTTAGGTCAGCATTGGTAGCGCAACACAATTTTTAATTTAAGATGAGAAAACAAGTTGAAGAATATTCCGGACCGAGTGGGGTGCTGCTGGTTGATAAAGCTCCTGACATGACATCGCATGATGTCGTTGCTATTGCGCGACGTGCTTTGAATACGAAAAAAATTGGTCACTGCGGCACTCTTGATCCGATGGCGACAGGCTTGCTCATGCTGGTCATCGGCAAAGCCACGAAGATTCAGGATTTGTTGATGAGTGAGGATAAGGTTTACGATGGGACGCTGACATTGGGTCAGCGAACCAGTACCCAGGATAAAGAGGGTGAAGTCTTGGAGACGCGTGAGGTTGGAAATTTATCTGAAGCGGATGTGCGGGCGGCATTCGATGTGTTCAAGGGTGAATTTGAACAGATGCCTCCGATGGTTTCTGCTATCAAGATGGATGGCATACCGCTTTATAAACTGGCTCGCAAAGGCGTTGAGGTTGAGCGCAAGCTTCGGCCTGTGCGTGTGTCAGGTTATGAAATCAAACGGATTGAACTTCCCGAGGTCGATTTTCGGGTCAACTGCACGAAAGGATTTTATGTGCGGACCTATGCGAACGATATCGGTGAAAACCTTGGTTGCGGTGCTCACTTGAGTGCGTTGCGCCGGACACAATCTGGAAAGTTCAATTTGGAACGGTCCGTGACTGTTGCCCAACTCAAAGAGGCTAATCCGGAACTCTTGTTCAAAGCATTGATCTCGTTGGCGGAAATTTCATTGATGCGCGGTGCGTGAGAAATGATGCCAATACGTCTCGACAAGCTTGAGGATCTGGTGCGGCAGCAAGGGCCCCTCCACTTGGCGTTGGGCGTGTTCGATGGTGTGCACAAGGGTCATCAGGTGGTGATCGATCAGGCAGTACGGTCCGCGCGCACGAGCGGCGGATTGTCGTTTGTTGTGACTTTTTCCCCTCATCCGATTCAGTTGATCGCAGCCAACAAAGCCCCTCTTTGCTTGCTCGCGACCTTGGAAGAAAAGGCTGAATTGATGCATTCCCGCGGGGTGGATGGACTCTTGGTGATTCATTTTGATCAAGATTTCGCTTCGATGGTGGCTGAGGATTTTGTTCGAAAACTCTGCGAGGCGAATGTGGCGTCAATCTCCGTGGGTGAGGATTGGCGCTTTGGAAATAAGCGGTTAGGGGATGTGGCTCTTCTTAGAGCGATGGCGGTCGAACTCGGGTTTGAGTTGGTGGCGGTTGCGCCTGTGTTCTGGGACGGGAAGCGGATCAGTAGCACCCGTATCCGTCAGGCGATAGGTTTTGGGAATTTTAATGCGGTGGAGGCGATGTTAGGCCGTCCCTATGTGCTTTCCGGCAAAGTGGTCGAAGGTCGTAAGCTCGGCAGGACGCTGGGTTTTCCTACGGCAAACCTGCATTTCGCAGAAATGCAACTGCCCAAAGACGGGGTTTGGTTGGTCGAGGTGAATGGCCAACAGCGCGGTATCGCCAATCTCGGAATGCAACCGACTGTAAATGGTATCCAGCACACCCTTGAGGTGCACATTTTTGATTTTTCCGGGGATCTTTACGGGCAGATGCTTAGGGTAAGGTTCCTGCATTTTATCAGGGAGGAGTGCAAATTTCCCAGTATCGATGCACTGCGGGAACAGATTTCGGCAGATGTTCAATTGGCCCAAAAAATAATTCTTGATTAAATACTGTTTATTTGAACAGTATTTGTCATGAGCTCACGCGAATATAGGAGATTGAGATGGAAACTGCTGCGGATCGAATGGCGAAAAAAAATGTCCCTCTGGATCCGAGATTGGCACAAGGTGGAGCGTCACCACGAAGAACAACTTGAATTCAGACTTTAGGAGCACTGTCAAATGCGCGGTTATGATCCTTGAGTTTTTTTAACAATCTGGGATTTTACGCTTACCCTTTCGCAGTTGGATGTTTATGGTCTCAAGTATACCTCGCATGCGATTTCCTTTCATTGTAGAATTTAAGACTTGTGGCCTAGCGCTCGCAATTTCGACTGCGTTTTTTTCTGTTGGTTTGTCTCAGGAAATCAAACCGAGATCACCTCTTGCAGCGCAGGAGCTACAGAGACGCCGGCTGGCAGTGGAAGAAGGGCAGATGTTGTTACTAAAAGGTGACGAGGCTTATTTAGCGGGTCATTTCAAAGATGCGGTTGATGCTTATGCTGGGGCGACATCAGTCCTGCCGGATTCACCTGCAACCATGGGGCTCAGAAACTCGGCACTGGAGAGATACGCCCAGGTCTCGGTTGAACATGCCAAGTCATTGGCAAGGAAAGGCAGGATCGAAGAGGCTAAGGCAGTGATTGATGTGGTTTTAGCCAAAGACGTTACTCCCAATCACCCGGCTGCCATCGCGGCACGCAACGCCCTTGACGATCCGATCCGAACCAACCCTGCACTCACGGCTGAGCATGCCAAAGATGTGGATCAGGTCAGGAGGCTGCTTTACATGGCGGATGGCGCCTATGATCTCGGAAAATTTGATGAGGCAAAATATCATTACAACGAAATTTTAAAAAAAGATCCTCACAACCATGCTGCGGCTCGAGGATTGGAGCGGGTGGCGAGTGAAAAGACGAACTACTTCCAATCCGCATACAAACAAACCCGTGCTGAGACTATGATGGAGTTGGCACGTACTTGGGAATTAGCTCCGGAACCCAGTCTTGTGGTTCCTTCCGCACCCATAGTAGCCAACGATATCCAGCAAAGTTCTCACATTCCCCTGGGTAACAAGCTCAGTCGCATCATCATTCCGAAATTCATTGTTGAAAATGTGACCTTGTTGGAAGCCGTGGATGTGTTGAGGGCCAGAACCATGGAGAACGATGTTTTCGAATTGGTTCAAGATCTCAAAGGAATCAATATCACGGTGAATCTTGGTGACCCGATGGCCTCACCTGCCAAACAAATATTGGAAAAGCGATTCGATCTGAAACTTGCAAATGTTCCGGTTGAATCCATCCTCAAATATATCACAAGCATGACGCAGACCGGTTTTCGGTATGACGATCATGCGGTCACCATCCATCATCGGGGAACTGCTGGAGGCGGTTTGATCTCCCGCACTTATCGGGTTCCCCCCGATTTTGTCAGCAACCTCTCTGCCGGTGCGACAAACAAAACAAAGGATGAAGATATTTTCAATGCCAAGCCAGAGAAGAATGGAATGATGGCCCAACGCATGGGAGTTCAGGAAGCCTTGGCTCAACAAGGAGTTTCGTTTTCCGACGGCGCATCAGCAACCTATAATCCTTCCAGCAACAGCTTGTTGGTTATCAACACGGCAAACAATCACGACATCATACAACAGATCATTGACACAATCGTCGGTACGGAGCCGGTCATTGTGTCTGTAAAAGTCACGATGGTGAAAGTTGAAAAGACCATTTTGGAAGAACTCGGATTTGATTGGATGCTCAATGATTTCGGACTGGGTGGTGGAAGTGGGCCAGCACCAAACCAAGGATATCTATCCGGAGGAACCGTGGGCAGCGGAACCATGATTGACGATTTCCCCAATGTACCGGCCAATCCGGCTCCACGTAATCCGCTCACCGCCGGTAACCGCAGTGGAGACGGCGCATTTGCAAGGTTTGATCTGGACCAACTTCTGGGTGCAGGGGCGAGCCGTTCGGTTCAGCAATATGACCGAGCTCCCGGAATTATCGGAGTCAACGGCGTGGTAAACGATACGACCATCGCCTTGTTGATGCGGGGATTGGATCAGAAAAAAGCATCGGACATACTTGCTACGCCCTCTGTGACCACCCGCAGTGGTCAAGCAGCATCCATTACCTTGGTCAAGGAGTTCATTTACCCAACGGAATATGAACCCCCTGAATTGCCGCAAAGTATCGGCACTTTTGACAATCCTATCTTTGACGACCAAGGTAATCAAATTGGTGTGGATTCGGTTACTGTGTCACCGCCGATCATTCCAGCGTTTCCCAGCTCATTCGAAACTCGTGACATAGGGGTTTTTCTTGAGGTTTTGCCGACAGCTGATGCAAACCGTCAATATATTGACGTGGCGTTAAAACCGGTCATTACCGATTTCGATGGTTTTGTGAATTACGGCACACCGGTCAATTTTGTTGCCAACGGCACGACCACCGTCCTTGCGGAAAATCCGATTTTAATGCCGGTATTCAGTGTGAAAAAAGTGGATACCAGTATGGTTATTGCGGACGGAGCAACGGTTGTGGTTGGTGGTTTACTTAAAGAATCTCTCACAACGGTTCATGATAAAACTCCAATCCTTGGCAGTCTTCCGATGGTGGGTAGGCTTTTTCAAAACAATGGTACGAAACACATTTCCACAGCGATATTGTTTTTCGTGAATGTCGAATTGGTTGATCCAACTGGCAGACCCTATCGCAAGCGCTGATTTCATATCGTTTATGCCAGATTCCAATATCGACCCTGAGAAGTATTCCATTGATGAAATGTTAGACCGGTTGAAAAGCCGTAACGACAGCTCATCCCAGGATGATGGTGAGTTGGTAACGAGGTCAGACGGAACGAAGGCTATAAAGGTAAGGAAACGTAAGCGCCGTACAGACCAACCCAAGGACAAGTTAAATGCTCACAATCAGCGTATCCAGTTGGTTCAAATCGCTGGATTCATGATCTTCATGGTCGCATTGCTCTTCATCGGAGGAGGTTTGATTCTTTATTCAAACAGTTCCGTTTTTTATGATGATTTTATCACCAAGATTGAAAGCGCAACAGGGAGTAAAGCGAAAATCCAGCAGTTCAGGATGAATCCGGTGACGGCATCTGCAGCAAGTCTGGAAATGAATTGGCCAAAAGAGCATGCGTTGGAACGACTGGAGGTAAATGGTTTGAGAGCAAAGATTGCTCCTATCAGCTTTTTTGGGAGATTTTTTCAGGGTCAGGAGGCAGTTGCGGACAAGGGTAATCTGTTTTTAAAGGCACCGCAATTTCAAGATTCGTTGTCCGATCATGCAGCAAGCAAGGAATTATCAAAAATCAAATTCGGCCGCTATTCCGTGAGTGGCTTGAATGTCTTTTTTTCTGATCAACAGCCATGGAGTCAGATGATTGAAAACGTCGAGGCTTCATATCTGCCGGTGAAAACCAGCAAGGGTGACGAGATCCGTTTGAACCAAGGGCTTTTGAAAATGAGGGGTTGGCCATCGTTGCAGCTTGATCGGGCATACATCCAAGTCAGAGATCATGAGTTCGATATCAAGAGCATGCGATTCGAGATGCCTTCCAAGTCGAATCAGAAAATTCATGAAAGCGGTTCGATTAATTTGTCAGGCATCATAAGACCATCGGGTGAAAATGTAACTCATCAGCTCTCCGTGGGGTTGGATTCATTTCAGATCTCATATCTGCTTGGGAATGGCTTGGGTCGGTTTTTTCAAGGTAAAGCCGTTACGAATCCGGATGAGGCTTCCAACTCACTCCAATTTACCCCCACTTCCGGACAAGATGCCTTGTTGAGATTGAATATGTCGAACGCTCTCGATTCACGTATCGCGCTCTCACAATTCAAGTTTTTAGGACAACTTGCCATTGCTTTGGATGATCGCTGGTATGAATTTCCGTTCTTCGATGATGAAGTGAAGTTGCTCATGAAGAGGAGTGGTGACATGATCCAGCTCGAGGAAATTGATTTGTTGCAACGCACAAGAATGGTCGTGCGGGGCTCTCTTTCGGTCAAGGATGAGAGTGGATCCATTTCAGGGACGCTCAAAATCGGGGTTCCCCAAATTATTATCACCGCATCCAAGAACCGGCGCCTTGATGCGTTGTTCGGTCCCGTTAACGAAGCTTACCGCTGGATTCAACTGGAAGTTGGAGGAACTGGCGTCACACCTGTTGACAATTTCAAGGAGCTCTATGAAGCCGTCAATCTCAGCAGTAATCCGGAAGTGAAAACCGATTCATCGGCAAATGACGTCGATTCCTTTGATGGTTTGATCGAAGTCAAATAACTTGGCTTGGTTTTGTGATCTGTAAGCCGAGCAGGCATACGTCATCATCAAAGTGATTAGAGCCTGAAAAATCGAGGACCGTTTCGATGATCGATTCCAACCATTCTTGGGTGTTTTTTTGTGGATCCTGGCTCGAAATTTGCAGAAGTCGTTGATCCATGAACTGCTCGCCTTCGTCATTCTCTGCCTCAAGAACACCGTCTGTGAAAAGCAGCAGGCGTTGAACTTCCGAGAGATCCAGTGAATGGACGGGGTAGCTCAAATTCTCCATGAGTCCGAGCGCTGGACCTTTTTCACCTCGACCCGTGCAGAGCTGTTGGCTGACCTTGTTGCCAACCATGATGGGTCCCGGGTGGCCGGCACAGGAATAAGTCATGGATAAGGTGTTGAGGTCAATGATGCCATAGAAGGCTGTGGCGAACATTGTCACATCGGCACGTTTCAATATAGAGGATAAGCCGGAATTGAGTTTTTCAAGGAATTGCGAGGCGTTGTTGGTCTCATTGGCTTGAGTGGCAAGGAGACCTCTGAGCATGGCAACAACCAAGGCTGCGCGGACACCGTGACCCATGACATCGCAGATGAAGATTCCATGGCAGTTGTTATTAAGTTTGATGATTTCATAGAAATCGCCTGCCAGGCCCGAAATGGGCAGATAGCGTGAGGCAAATGAAATTCCGTTGCCGTTTTGAGCGATGGCAGGCGGATAGCCCGAGGTTGAGAGTGCTTGTTGAATCTCGTGGGCGAGTTTCACCTCTTGTTCATAAGCGATGTTTTTCTGTTGCAGCTCGTTGGCCAGTTCGGTCGCTTGGCGTTGTGCGAGCACGAGTGAAGTCACATCGCTCGAGACGCCGAAGGTGCCTTTGATTTTTCCGCTCTTGTCCCTCCATGGGAATTTTGAGGTCACTACAAAGGTCTCACTTCCTTCCCTCCATGTCTCGCACTCAAGTTGTCCTGTCATGGGAATTCCAGTTTTGATGATTCGTTTCTCATCCGCTTCCGCTTTTTGCCAATGAGTGTTGGAAAATAAATCCCTGTCGTGTTTTCCAATGAGGTGATCGCTTGCTTCGAAGTTATGATATTCCGCCATGCCCCGGTTGATCATGACGAACCTAGAATCAAGGTCTTTGAAATAGATTTGAAGCGGTACGTGATCGATGAGGGTACGTAAAAGATGGCGTTCTTCCTCAATTTGAGACTCGGCGTTTTTACGCAGGCTGATATCAATCATCGATCCAGCGATGCGGGTGGCTTCGCCTTGGCGATTTCGAACGACGGTTCCGCGGATCCGAAGCCAACGCCAGTCATTGCCACCCGTTTGAACTCGTGCGTCGACAGCGAGGGTTTCAGGGCCGCCGATGTCTAGGGCCCGATGGACGGCTTTTGAGAAAGTCGGACGATCGTGCTCGTGGACATGGATGTAAGGTCCGAGAAACAAGTTGGGAGCGCCGGACGCCGTGCATTCGAGAAATTCGATAATACGTCTGGAGTAATAGATTTTTTTTTCACCGACGATCCAGTCCCATATGCCTTCATTCGAAGCTCTCAAGGCGAGTTCAAGTCGATCATCGTTATGTAATTCTTGGGGTGATGACTCTGACATGGTTGTGTTTTTTAAAAGGGAAACTGCCTATTTGGAAAGCTATCTAGTCGCAGGGACAAGGGCGTTTCAAGGAAGATCTCCGGATGAAAAGCCTGAAATGCACGATTTTTCGCCAGTTCTGGGGTTGCTTTTAGAACGCGAACGTTTAGAACAATGGCGATGAAACGTATCGCTTTACTTATTCTTGTGGTTGGTTTTGGTCTGGGTGCCTGTGAAAGACACGATTTCAAGGATACCAGACGACTGCACGAGCACAAAGAGGATCATTGAAATGCCGATATCCGCATTTCACTCCTCAATTTGAGCATTCTCTCCCCATACAAGGCTTGTCAAACGCCGTGAGCGGCTTCAGAGACACGCTCTTCAAGGCATTCCATGAATCAAGACATTGCATTAACCCTCTTAATCATCGGGCTCACCCTCGTCGCGTTTATCCGTGAATGGGCGTCACCTGATGTCCTGTCATTATCGATTCTTTGTATTCTGGTGGCGTTGGGGTTGATTGGTATGGAGAGCATGGCAAAAGTTTTCAGCAATGAAGCGCCACTGACGATTGCTGCGCTGTTTGTTATTGGAGGGGCCTTGGAGAAATCTGGAGCGGTCAACCAGATAGGCCGGTTATTGGAGAAAAAAGTGAACGGTGGGGTGAGAACCTCGATCTTTGCATTCACCTTGGTTGCAGCATTTTTTAGCGCATGGATGAACAATACCGCCATTGTGGCCATTTTGATGCCGGTTGTGCTTGGTTTTGCCAGATCAAAAGACATCGCAGCATCGAAGTTGCTTATTCCGCTGTCATATTCATCGATTTTAGGCGGCTGCTGCACCTTGATTGGGACATCCACCAATCTTCTCGTGAACGGCAGTCTCAGAGAAATGGGTTTGGCTCCAATGAGCATGTTTGAACTGGCGCCGGTGGGCGTACCGCTGGCGATTGCAGGTATTGCCTATATGGTGATTTTTGGTCCCAGATTATTGCCATCCCGTTCATCGATTACCGGAAGTTTGGATATCGATTACAGGTTGGTGCCCTTGCATCACTTGTTGATCATGGATGGTTCTGCTTTGATTGGTAAGAAGCTGCTTGATACGCCTTTGGGAAGTCGGGAAGCGGGGATTCACATTTTGGAAATCCGCCGGCGCGGCACACGTCTGATGCTTCCACTCAGGGATGTGACCGTGGAGAAAAACGACAGGTTTCTGGTAGCGCTCCACCGCCGCAAGGGCGGAGCGGCAAAAGCTCAGGAATTGTTTGTGAATATCGGCGCACAGGAACTCTCCACGGTGGATGGGATGGTATCCGAATTGGTGATCCCGAGTGAGTCCTCGCTGGTTGGGAAAACCTTGGCGGCCTCGGATTTTCGTCAACGTTACAATTGTGTGGTTCTCGCCGTGCATCGTAGCGGTTTGAATATCACCAGCAGTATGGCGGAGATTCCGTTAGACCGTGGAGATACCCTGTTGGTGATCACCGCGGTGAACAATCTCAGGAGCTTGAAGGAAACGCGCGATTTCGTTCTCACTGATACATTGGAATCCAAAACCGATGATATGGCAGCAGAGAATGAATGCCTTAAATCAATCAAAATTTCATGGGCGGTTTTGATTGGTGTGATTTTAACCGTTTCGGTAACTGATTTTTTAGGTCGGATGGATATCGGAGTTCCCGCTATTCCAATTCATTACGCATCGGTGGTAGGGGCTCTGAGTTTATTATGGATGCGTATCCTTACGCCGCGCGAAGCCTATGCGAGCATCGATTGGCAGGTTCTGCTCATGTTATACGGTTTGTTGGGTCTTGGGATGGCTATGCAAGGAACCGGCACAGCGGAATGGCTCGCGAAGTGCATGGTTGACATCACGGGCCATTATGTAGCTCCAAAGATTTTGCCATACGTGCTGCTATGGGTGGTGTATCTTTTCACTTCGTTGCTCACCGAGGTATTGTCGAACAATGCAACGGCGGTCATGTTGGTACCTATTGTGGTCGGACTTGCGGAAAACCTGGGAGTTGATTCTAGGCCATTCATCATCACCATCACAGTCGCGGCCTCTTGTGCTTTTGCCTTACCGATGGGATATCAAACCCACATGATGGTTTACGGACCCGGGGGTTATAAATTCAGTGACTATATTCGCATGGGTGTTCCCTTAAACCTCATTGTCTGGCTTGTGACATGCAGTCTAGTGCCTTTGATTTGGCATTTCTAAAAAATTGAGATTTTCCCTCTTCGATTGATTGAAACCGGCGTGACCTTGCGTAATGGATTTTGATTTTCCAGAAAATTTTCTACTATTGCCTTTGTTGGTTTTGGTTGGATGGTTTCGGCCAAGGCTAGGACTGTTTCGTCCTTTGCGTCTGGTGATTCTGATTTTGGCCGTCGCCATGCTTTCGGGTCCGAATTTCGTGAAACAACAGAATGCTCTGGAATTGATTGTGCTCTTGGATCGATTCGACATCAAATCAAAGGAACTCGTTTGGAGTTGAATTTGTATTACGATTCAGAGGTATGGGGTGATCGCCTGAATCAGGATCCACCCGTCGAGAAATTGCAGGATGAGGCAGGCGGTGCGACTTATGAAATTCCATGGCGGCGTATCGCTCCCGGGCAATTTTCATTGAGTCGTGATTTGAACGAAGGCAGTCTGGTGAAAGGTGCGATTCGCGTGGGAGATCATGCGTTGGCGTTCGGTCCCGTGAGTGTGGGATCAAGTGTGGAATGGGCTTTCGAATCCGAGCGTTTGGAAAAATTGCGACAGGTTTCCCATCAAACCAACGGACGGAAATTATTGAATCTTGAAGATGCCTAGTTGTGATCGCCGTATCTCGCGGCACATTCATTGAGCCTGCCTTTGGGGATTTCTCTTTTGATCATGATACTCCTAGGGTGGATAGGGTCACCGTTTGGTTCGCCTAGCTTTTCGCATTTATGGAGAGGTTTTTTGGCGGATTTTAAGCCAGACAAAGGATATCCTGTGAGGCATATAATTGAGCCATTCGCCTGATGAGTGATGGAGTGGCGTAGGATTTGTTGCGGAAAGTCCCGAAATTAGACGATAGGGTCTTGCAAACTAGGCGTATGCCCATTAATTCCTCCGCGCCATGTCTAAAGTAGGAGCGATTGATTTCCCGAAAACCGGTTACGAAGCAGTGATTTTCGACTGTGATGGTACGCTTGTAGATTCTATGCCCGCGCACTTTGATGCATGGTGCGAAGCTCTTGCTGCTTACGGTGCAGGAGGTATTTTCAAAGAGGACGTGTTTTTCGCCATGGGTGGCAGGCCGACTCGCGATATCGTGGTCGATCTCAATGAGGAGTATGATTTAAAGCTTGATCCGGAGGCCGTTGCGCTGGCGAAGCGAGATGCGTATTTGAAAAAACTTCATCAGGTAGAGTTCATTGATGAGGTTGCGGAATTTGCCAAATCACTCAGGGGAAAAATGCCTCTCGCTGTGGCTTCCGGTGGTTCACGCTACGTGGTTGAAAAGACCCTGAAACTTTTGGATTGTTCGGACTGGTTCGATGAAGTCGTGACCGCAGATGACGTTGCCAATGGCAAGCCAGCTCCAGACATTTTTCTCAAGGCTGCGGAAATGCTCGGCGTGGCTCCTGAGAAATGCTTGGTCATCGAAGACGCACCTCCTGGTGTGATCGCCGCTCTGGCAGCTGGAATGCAAGTCATCTCAGTGCCGATGCCAATGCTAATCAAAGACTGATCTGGATTGGGGAAGTTATTTGTCCCGCATCTCTGCGAACGCTATGGGTTGGATCTCTGGCACATCGATCCAGCGACCCTCAACATGGGATTTGATCGAGAGCTCGACGAGTTGAACTCCTTTCGCTCCCTCGCGAAGGGTTCATTTGAAAGGCGTGTCGATGACGACGTGTTTGAGATACATTTCCAACCAGATGTAAAACGTATCAACTGCGATTCCGACCAATGGGTGATTGATGCGCTCTGCTAGGACGTTGGCATCTCGAAGAGAAGCGACGGCGGAGCGGTCTCCTGCATACATGGGATGGAGCGGTCCGATGGCAAGTCTGATGTTTCACGCCAAATCGAAATTCCGCCAATCCCAGCGCGCGAGTAATTCTCGATGCATTCATCAATCGACCAAGGCCGGTTGGTGAATGTATGAATGGCAATTTTTTCGGGTGACATGAAAATGGAGTTTATGAAGATTCGCCGATAAGGAATTCACCGACGACCCGATGAATGGCTTTTTGGGGAACATGATTGATGATTTCCTCTTCAAGGCCGGATGCTGCAGCCTTGGCGATTTCATGTAATGGTGTGCTGACGGTGGTGAGCAAGGGGCGGGAAAGTTGCCGGACTGGAGAGTCATCGAAACCCGTAACGGAAATGTCTTTGGGCACAGTCTTGCCGAGACGCTCCAGCTCGCTAAGAACTACGGCGCCCATAATATCGTTGACGCAAATGAGGGCATTATATTTTTTTGAGAGACTGAGAATTTTCGCGTTGGTAACTGCGTTGATGTTCGCAAAGGAAAAGCTGTCTCTGACGGGATCAAAATCCGTATCGATTATCTTGCAAGCGGCATCGACCCCACTGAGGCGTTCTTCGTGAATTTGTCCTAGGCCATCGAGCGTGATGAAAGCAGGGCTGAGATTTTTTCCGCGCCGTTTGAAAAGGTGGGAGACGATAACGTTCATGCCGACTTTGTTTTCAGATGCTACGCAAGGAATTCCTGGTATGTCCCGGTTGAGAACAACGAATGGAGTTTTGTTTTTTTTGAGCTGCTTGAGTGTGTCATCCGAGGGACGATGGAATGCAAAAATGAAACCATTGGTATCGCCTCCTTTTTTATGGGGATAGGGTTGGTAATCCTTGCAGTTGGTCTCGCAGACGAGATGAATGCTGCAATGTTTGAAGCCGGACTGAATGCCTTCGATAAGCGAGGCAAAGTCATAGAACAGGGATCGCTCCGGCTCCATGTGGCGGGGGAGTATGAGTTTAATATTTAAAATCGAACGTCCACGGTGCTTGCTGATGTTTCGTTTTTCATAACCCATTAGATCGGCCTGTTGCTGGATTTTCGCAATGAGTGCGGGATCCACCAAACGGGACTTGTTCAAAGCACGCGACACTGTTGCGGTGGAGATCCGCATTTTCTCAGCGATGTCAGTGATAGTGGTCATAAATGAAAATTACCGGAAATTAATAACCTAGGCGGGTCGCGCAGTCGGCAAGAATTTCGCTCTCCCATTTCGAGCGTTTCGCGGATTTAGGATGGGCGTGCCTCCGTGGGAAGCGATTTGATCCATTTGGGATTGATATAGCTGAACCAGATCACCCTCGATGCCTTCGACAAATACGCCAGCGATAAAATCCCTTTTGCCGGCAATGGTTTGTTGGGTCAGTTCCAAGATGCGGCTTCGTTCATCACAGGTCAGATAATTCGCATAACCGGTGTCCATATTCACCGCGCAGCCGAGTCCGGCATCGGAGGTGCGGGCTACGGCGGCTTGAAACGCATCTTCTGCAATCGTGCCATTGGGATTGAAAGGCAGCAAACATGCGGCATATCCCGTGGTTTGACGATGCAGTTTTTTTGACTGGTGACGTTTGTCGAGTGACATGATCGGGTAGTTGCTAATCCTTTATTATTTGCATGTAAAATTATTTTTCGCGAATGTGGGATTTTTTGTCATGACATCGGAGTAGGTTTGCGAAAGATGGAGTCATGTACGAAGCGACAGGTAAAATTAAGGTGATTTATGAAACACAGTCTTTTCCGAGTGGGTTTTCCAAACGGGAATTCGTAGTGACAACGGCGGACAGTAAGTATCCGCAGGATTTGAAATTCGAGGTTGTGAAGGACAAGTGTGGCATCTTGGACAACTACAAGGAAGGCAGCGATGTCGTTGTGAATTTTGATGTCCGCGGTAACGAGTATAACGGAAAATACTATGTGAACTTATCCTGCTGGAAACTGTCCGGAGGAACGGGTGGTGGAAGCCGCAATAATGAATATTCCCAAGAATCTCCGAGTCATGCTGAGCCTTCGCCTGAGGACTTACGCAAGACGGATGATTTCGATGATGATATTCCGTTTTGATTGAAGAGGCTTAACCACGAAAAACACGAATGACACGAAAGGATTAACTGAGATTAAATGCTCAGGATTTCATTTTTATTGTTTCGTAAACTTCGTTTTTTGTGTGGTTAAAATGACTGAACCATCGCACTCCCAATACGTGCGTAGAGCTCAATTTGCTTGCTTGAGTTTTCTAACAAGTCTTTTGCTAGACTGACTTTTCCGGGTTCGAAGATGGTGATCGTGGATGAACCACCAAAAGCAAAGTAGCCCTTCTCCGCTCCTTTTTCGACCGTTTGCTCAGGAGTATAAGTCTGGTGGATCGAGCCGACGCAGGTCGCGCCAATTTCGAGCAGTAGGATGGTTCCGAAATTTTCTGTGCGGAGTTGGGTGAGAGTCCGCTTGTTGGTCCAGAGGTAGGATAGCTTTTTCGCCAGAGCGATGGGGGAGACCGAAAAAAGCGGACCGGGTATGGTATGTGTTTCTGACGGGATGCCAGCGGCAGGGAAATGGAACCGGTGATAATCGACTGGACATAAACGCGACAGCACCAGTGAGCCGTTGGCGTATTTCTTGGCTAGAGCGGGATCGCCGAGCAGAGCGGGGAGGTCGAAGGTCTGGCCTTTTACGAAAAACGAGTCGATTTTTGAGATATCTGAAAAACCGAAGTGGCGGCCATCGGCTGGGAAAACGATGGGTGCGGAGGCTATGGGGCGGGCTTCCGATTTGAGTTTGCGGAAGAAAAACTCGTTGAAACTTTTGTAAGAGGAGGGTGGTTCGAGAAAATCCGCCGGATTCATCGCGTATTTCTCAATGAATGGTAGGATCCGGTTGGCGGAATCGGGTTTTGACATGCGCCTGCCATACCATTTGGAGAACTCATGGCGCTTGACCAGAGCGTGGAGTGCGAGTTTACCGAATGGATTTCCGTATGTCCAACGCAGGAAAGATTCGCCATAGATCTGCTCGGTTTCCAGTTTTTGGGTGTGTCGGTTGAAATAACGGATTGTTTCCACGCAGGCAGGAAACCCTTTGTGAATATGAATGTCAAAGAACTATAAAAGTGGAAATATTCGATGGTTTAGCCACGTAGTATCCTTGAATTGAACTTGCGGGGCATGCATTCCGCGTTTATCTCCCCGAAAATGAAAGCTTTCTCCATTCTTATCCCGCTGACCTCTCTCTGGCTCCTAGGCTGTGAGAAGCCCAAAGAAAGGGTTTTGGTTGAGGAAATGCGGCAGCGGACGACCAAAGACATCTCCCCAAAAATGTTTGCTACAAGCGATGAGAGATTTCGGGATATTAAGCCAAGTCCTGTTCAGGGAAATCCTCCCGCACATTGGTTGGCGTTACCTGCGAACCAGTTCCGTTTGCTCAATTATCGTTTTGGAGATTCAGGGCTGGGGGAGGTCTACGTATCGATCTCTTCCGGCGGTGTGCTGGAAAATGCGAATCGCTGGCTCAAGCAGTTTGGGCGTGATGCGATGACTACCGAAAGTTTCTCAGCGATGCAAAAGATCCTAGTGGTGGGTATGGAAGGCGTATGGATTGAAGCGGAAGGTGAGTATGGAGCCGGCATGGGTGCTGATTCGAAACCGGGTTATGGGTTGGCGGGTGTGATTGCTGAGACGGATGGACAAATCATCACGGTCAAAATGATCGGACCTAAAAACGAGGTGGATGCCGAAAAACCCGCATTTCGCGAATATATCGGTAGCTTGCGGATGAACGAAAAATGATCTGAAGATTTTTTAGCCAATTATAAATGGACACCCAATCTTACACCAAGGAAATGCCTCGCGAGAAATCTGTGCTTCGTCTGGTTTATGATTTCCTCTCCGGATTCAAACTCGCGACAGCTGTTCTGCTGCTTCTGTTGCTGCTCACTTGGCTGGCTACACTGGAGCAGATTGATCACGGTTTGTACGCGACTTTGAATAAGTATTTCAGCTGGAAATCCTTTTTTCTCATTCCTGAAATCAACGGTAAGAAAATACCGCTGATTTTACCCGGCGGTTATTATGTTTGCGCATTGCTGCTGGTGAACATGATCCTCGGTGGGGTCATTCGCATTCGCAAAGGTCCGAAACAGATCGGAAATCTCATCTCTCATTTTGGAATTATTTTCATGCTAATTGCCGGGGGAGTGGCTCACCACTTCGAGGAACGCGGCAACATGGCAATTTATCCAGGTGAAAGCAGCAATGTGGCTGAGGACTATCATGAATATGTTATCGAAGTCGCTGAAGTGAAAAACGGTGAACGCGATAAGTTTCACATCATTCGTGGTGATTCTCTAACCGATCTCAAAGGCGGAAATCAGAGAAAGTTTGAGTTCAAGGATGTGCCGTTTTCACTTATTGTGTCCGGACACCTGAAAAATTCTCAGCCAGTAAATATTACTGAACAAGCTCCGAAGAAGGGTGAGTTAGTCACTGACGGTTATTATTTGTTCGAGCGCCCTGCAGATGAAACAGCTGAAAGAAACATAGCTGGGGCGTATGCTCAGGTCATTTTTGATGATGGTGAGAAATCCGCGCCTTTTATTTTGTTTGGAGCGAGCTATTACCCATTCACCGTGCGGGATGGCGAAAGGCTTTTCACCGTCGATATGCACAAGCGTTTGTGGCAGATGCCGTTCGATGTGAAGCTGGACAAGTTTAAAGCAGAATTCCATCCCGGTACCTCCCGACCTGCTGAGTTTATTAGCGATGTTCGCCGCATTGAAAACGGTCAGGAGGCTAAGGTGCGCATCGAGATGAACGAGCCGATGCGTTATGAGGGTTTCACATTTTTCCAAGCGAGTTACGGGCCGCCAGATGCGAAACCCGGTGATGTGATGTTTACGGTTTTGGAAGTAGTCAAAAACCCTGCGGATATGTGGCCTGAATACAGCCTCTATATCGTCGCGTTTGGCATGCTCGTTACTTTTTTAACTAAACTCGTCGGTCACGTTCAGGCCGTTTCAAAAAAGAGACAGAATCATGCAAAAAAAATCTAAAGTAGGCAGCTGGGTTTTCGCGATTCTTGCCGCCATCGGTCTGGTCATGGCGTTGGTGAATCTTTTCATCGATAATATGCCCAAAGGTGAGGTTCAAAAAGTGGAGGGTTATAAACCGTGGGATAAGGAAACGATTGATTTGGTGTCTGAACTACCCCTGCAAGACGGAGGTCGTATCAAGCCGTTTTCAACTTTCGCGGGTTTTAAAATGCTGGGTTATCATGGTGCGCGGTCGATGAAAGTGAAGGACGACGCGGGTGTGGTTCATAAAATCAAACCGACCGCTTGGCTTATGGAAACCGTTTTTCGTCCGCATGTGGCGATCAAGCTCCCCACGTTCCGTATTGATAACTCCAAAGTATTAGAAGCGATTGATGTTAAACAAAAAGGCCGCCGCGATCGTTACAGTTACGAGGAGATTATTGAGGGTCGTGAGAAATTGTTTGAACTCGCAAAATCCTATGAACCCATCGAAAAGAAAAAACGTGATCCTGAGCAGCAACAGACGATTGACCTTGCTTACAACATCAGAAATTACGAAGCGCTCTTGGGTTATTTCAGTTACGCGATAACCGGTGTCAAACTTGATGGAACAGGCGTGGATGGTGCGCCGGATCAGCGTGTGGATTTCAGTGCTGTGATGTCATCCGCTCCTGGCTTAATTCCTGAACTGGAACGAATAAAATCCGAACAGGGACGGGTTCCTGAGCGGCTTTTGTCTCTCCTGCAGCAGATTGAAGACGGCGCAAATTATGCCAAATACGGTCTTTTCATGCTGCCGCCCTCAGACTCATCCAAAAAAGATTGGTTAACAGCGGGAAACGCAATCATGGATACAATGACGTTGAAATACGATCAACCTGATGTTGCAATCAAAGATATTGCAGCAACAGAAGTCGCTGTCCGCAAATTGCCAAACGATGAAAAGGGATTCCGAGAGGCGATGAAAACATGGATTGCGCGCACAAGTGAGCGTGCCAAGCCAGATGATATAAAATTCATTTCACTGGAGGCGACTTATTTCAAAAGAGACTTTTTCCTCAATGCCATGATTCTTTTTCTGCTGGCTTCGATAAGTTCACTTGTCATGTGGGGGCTTGGCCAGTCACGAGTGGCGAAACTTTTCTACTGGGTAACATTAAGCACGACAGTGATTGCTGTCGCATTGTGTGTGACGGCAATTGTCATTCGCTGTATCATCATGCAACGACCGCCGGTTGGTAATTTATATGATACGGTGATTTTTATCGGCACGACTGGTGTGATCCTATCGCTGATTGTTGAATGGATCAGCAGAAACAGGTTTTCACTCGGAATCGCTCCCGTGCTCGGAACGGCTCTGATTATTTTGGCGCGTCGCTATGAAGTTGGTGATGCCGGAGATCACTTGGATCCATTGGTTGCTGTTTTGGATTCAAACTACTGGCTCACTACCCATGTGATCTGTATCACACTCGGGTATACGGCTGGGTTATTAGCCGCGATGCTCTCCTGTGGCTATATTCTCATGCGCGGTCTGAATCTGGATGGTGAAAACAAGGAGCTTCGTCGCTCACTTACCAAGGTGGTTTACGGTTGTATCTGTCTGACGGTTTTTCTATCACTGGTCGGAACTGTGCTTGGTGGTATCTGGGCGAACTATTCTTGGGGACGCTTCTGGGGATGGGATCCAAAAGAAAATGGAGCACTCATGATTGTGCTTTGGACTCTCGCCATTCTCCACGCCCGCCTCGGCGGCATCATCAAGGATTGGGGATTGCACTTAGCCTCGATTTTCACGGCCTGTGTCATTGCCTTTTCATGGTGGCATGTGAATTTCCTTGGTGTGGGTCTGCATAACTATGGTTTCACCACCGGCAAAGGCACGATTTGGATTTTCTATATCGTCATGCTCGTCTTCATGTTGTTTGGATTCATGGCGATGTTTATGGAGAAATCATCAGTCGATCATAAGGTCCAGAAGAAGCTAGATGACGCGGATTTGGCAAAATCTTGATTCTAATCAAAGATTCGAAATGAAACCCACCTGTTTATTTGCTGCAATTATATGACAGCTTGCCTGCCTCGTTCAAGGTCAGTCGGCAGGCAAAGTCACTCGCGAGGGACAATTGATTTTCTTTTTTCAGTTTCTTCAGGCTGGTGGGCGCTGGCAGGAACTCTTGCGCGAATGCCCGCTACACTACACGGGGAACCGCGGCAGTGGGGCGGACCACATTATGGGGACGGTGTTGCTCAGCGTGCTTAGTGGACACTGGCGTTACGCGCACATAAATGGCGTGCGCGGTGATGGAGTGAACCCAGGATTGTTAGGTCTACGCGGCACGGTCAGTGAGGACGCGGTGCGTCTTGCGATGTATCGCATCGAAGAAACGGCAGGGCTTGATTGGCTTTCCACGCAAATCCTTGGCAGAAATTAGCAGATCAATGACATCGAACAGCTTGTCTAGGTCTTTGCCCCTTTTTCCCTGCCGCTTGGCGTCCTTCTTAAATTGTGTGGACTGGGTAACCTTCATTTCCACGAAGCACGTAGATCCTTGATGGAGGAGAAGGATTCAAGTTCCTCTCCACGGTCAGCCTTCCTGAGTGTCTCTGCGGTCAACTCATTGGGAACCTTGAGCTCCAATGGGAACTCACCCCTGAGAGCAATTTGCTTATAAAGAAGCCGGATTGCTTCGGTAGGAGTCAGACCAAGCGAGCCAAGCACTAGCTCTGCGAGTCGCAATCTTCTCAAGGTATTCATAATCTCTTGCTGGCCTATGGTGCAAAAGAAGAATTAAAAAATGATATTGGCCAGACTCCCTCCGAATCAGCTTAATCGCCGCTTTCCAATTACCTTCGGGATAGGACGGGATAGAGTCGGCAATTTTTTCTCATTTGGCTGATGTTCAATATTGATCATGGGAAAAATGGGGACATGCTCCGGATATGGAACAAGAAGAGCGCGACCTGGGGATTCAACCACTTGATGGAATCATGCATCGCTGGCAGGTGATGAATCATGACTTGGTAGAGAATTCTCCGGAGCAATTGACCCACAAGCAGATCCAGCGTGCCAAGGCTGGGCGGCGGTTGACCTTGAAAATGATGATGAAAGTGGCGCGGTCGTTGAATATTGCGATATGGAACCGGCTCTCGAAAGAGAATAAGGAGACCTTTGTGGAATACCTCCATAAGGACATTTTCTCATACGCGAAGGATTATAACCCGGCTAAAGTGGATCCGAATGAAGCGATGATTCAGTCGCTCCATCCGAAGTCCTGACTCAATCGATTTCAAATTTCGTGCCCACAAATGCGATGAACAAACCTTGGCGAATCGTAGGTCAGGGATTGGCGGGCAGTTTTTTGGGATGGGCGTTTTTGGAGCGTGGAATTCCTTTCGAAATCGTCGATCCGGGGACAGGTGGCAGCACGCGCGTGGCGGCGGGTTTGATCAATCCACTCACAGGAAAAAACTTCCAGCCAAGTTGGTTGATTGAGGATTTTCATCCTCATGCGGTCAATTTTTTCGAGCGGCTTGGGAAAAGATTCGGGGTTGAACTTTGGCATCCCTTGCCAGTGATGCGCTTGGCGGAAACGGAGAAGGAGTGGTCGAAAATCTCATCCAAACTGGATCTGCCAGAGGTGAATGTTTGGTTGGATCATGAACGTGAGATCGCGACACCTGCGGGATTTTTGGATCGGGTCATTTTACGGGGAGGAGGTTGGCTCGATACCCGGCTTTTCCTCGATGTGACGAGCAGCCATTTCCTCGAGCTTGGAGTCATGGAAGAGGGAGTTGAGGATATGGAAAAGACCGACCCAAGTCGGATTCTTTGCGATGGAGCAGAGGGATTGATGCGGAATCAGCTTGGTCCGCATCGCTGTGCGAAAGGAGAAATCCTGACCCTCAGGGCCGAGTGGTCAGAAGAGTTGATCAGAGTGGGTGCGAGTGGTTGGTTGATCCCTCTGGGTCAGGGCTTGTTCCGTGTGGGTTCGACCTACGAATGGAGCCAACTCGATCAGCGCCCTACCGATGCAGGGCTGGCAAGGATCATTGGAATTGCAAGAAAGCTGGGAGGCGATGATTTCCAAGTTGTGGAGCATGTTGCTGGAATTCGACCCATCTTGCGGTGTAGCCAACCCTTGATTGGGAAAAATGCCGCGGGAAATTGGATTTTCAACGGGCTGGGTTCGAAAGGTTCGTTGTATGCGCCGAAAATGGCGGAGATGCTGGCGGATTGGATAGGTGACGGGGTTGTGCCAGATGCCATTTTTGTTTACGAATCTTCAAAAGAATTTCCAAGCTGATGTTTCTGATGTGCCCAACCGATTTATTGCATGTGCTTTTACGCCAAGTCATCCGTAAGGGCGATCTCGTGGTGGATGCGACCGCTGGGAATGGGCATGACACGGCGTTCTTGGCAGAAGCGGTGGGCGATAGAGGAAAGGTTATCGCTATCGATATTCAAGCGGAGGCAATCGCCGCGACGCGGCAGCGGCTGTTGGAAAGTGGGCTGGAAAGCCGCGTTGAGCTGCATCACACCTCGCATGCCGAGATGGGAAAACTCGCAGCAGGAGGTTCGGCTACAGCCATCGTTTTCAATCTTGGATATTTGCCAGGCACGGATCGTGAACTGATCACGCAGGCGGAAACGACCCTGCAGGCTCTTGCCGCATCGGCGGTCGTTTTGAAAAAGGGAGGGGTTCTCGCTGTGATTTGTTATCCCGGGCATCCGGGTGGGGATGACGAGGCGGCCGAAGTCTTGGGATTTTTGGGAGGATTGGGAAATTTCAGATTGGCAAAATATGAGCTGCTCTCGACGATTCGGCCCGCCTTGTTCCTTTTGATCGCTTGGAAAAAATCCGATAAATGAAGAGTGAGGCGATTCTGACTTTGCATTTTCATCCATAAGCGTTATTTCATCACCCCATGAAACGGTTCTTTTTGCTTTCGTTGGTATTTTCAACGGCTCTGAATGCTCAAAATCCCAAGCCTGTTGACAAGTCGATTGATCAATTGTCGGCCGCTCAGCGTGAGTTTTCAAACCTTCCAGAAGAGAAGCGCAACCAGTTCACAAAGTTTTTTACCGATGCGCAGCGATATTTCTCAAGCTCTCGCGTGTTTGAGACGCTTGAAGCGCTGAGCGAGGCAGAGAAAATTTTTCCAAATAGCCTGGAAGTCTGGAATTTGAGAGGATCATGCTACGTTGAAATGAGAATTTTTGATAAGGCGGTAATCGCTTTCAAAAAGGCATTGGAAATCAGCCCGAACAATCTCAGTGTGAAGTTTAATGTGGCCGAGTGTATGTTTGTAAGCCGGCAGTGGCAATCGGCCCACGACAAGTTTCAAGAACTGCTCAAACTGATGCCGCCGAATGCAACGACGATATCACGGCTGATCGAGTTCAAAATTTTTCTATGTAAAAAGAAGCTTGGGCTGAATCAAGAGGCGATGATTTTGGCGGAGAAATATGATTATCAAGATGATTCGCCATATCATTATTATGTGAAAGCTGTGCTCGCTTTTGATAAAAAGGACCCAGACGATGCGGAAAAATGGATGGCTCGAGCGAACCGTATTTTCAAAAATCCACAAATCCTGACGCCATGGCAAGATACGATGATCGAGTATGGTTATATCAAAGGATTTTTCGGAGGAGATGATGAATCAGGTGAAGGAAATTAATTTTACCTCCTAAACCTTGGGGATACGGATGTGATCGATCAGGCGAACTTCTCCGTAGAATACCGCGCAGGCTAGAATGGAAGGTCGTGTGATTTGGTCGGTGGGTTGCAAATTTTCCTCATCCACGATGGTGAGATAATCGATTTTCGTAAGCTTTGAACCTTCGATGATTTCGCGGGCGGTTGCCAATATTTCCGAGGGAGATGGTTTTTGAGCGGCTAGGGTAAGGGCCTCTCGAATTCTCGATGCATCGGCGCGTTGTTCCGGAGATAAGCGGCGATTGCGTGACGACATCGCCAAGCCATCAGATTCACGCAGGGTTGGGTGAGGAATGATTTGAACGCGTAAATCTAGATCGCGAACCATACGCCTTATGATGGCAAGTTGTTGAAAATCTTTCTCACCAAATACGGCTGCGTCGCAATGGGTTAGATTGAAAAGTTTGAGGACGATCGTGCAGACCCCGTCGAAATGTCCCGGGCGGGTTGCCCCGCAGAGATGCTTAGAGAGATGGGTTTCGGTAACCGTGATGGACCGGTTGTCGAAATACACATCTCCGGCATCAGGTATGAAAACACCATCTGCACCATGGTTTCTGCAGATGATCAGATCCGCATCTTCCGTTCGCGGATATTTTTCAAGATCCGCGGGTTTGTCGAACTGGATGGGATTGACGAAAATGGAAACCAGCACCGCGCCATCAGGGCCTGCGTGTTTTCGAGCGAGGTCGATCAGCGCTGCATGACCTGGGTGGAGGGCTCCCATGGTAGGTACTAAAACGACAGGTCTCGGAGAAGTGGCGAGTTGTTGTTCAAGTTCGGCTTTGGAGCGTGCGATCCACATGATGATGTTGTTAGTTTGCCTGGCGCAGCATGGCGAGACCTTGTCGGAAGTATTCGATGGTTGACCAAAGGGTGAAAAAGGCCGCGATGATACATGGGTAAAGAGGAGACAGGGGAATGGCTTTAAGCATGACCCATCCGATTACCAGAAACAGGCTGAAGGTGCAGGCCTTGCCAGACCAATGGGGTTTGATTTTCACTTTTAAGTGCTTCGAATAGAGGATTCGAATCCCGATGAGGATCATGCAGTCGCGAAAAATGACCAATGCGGCGAACCAGCGAGGAATGGCCCATTCTCCTGCGTCCCACTGAAAAAAGGTGAGCACGAGGATGGCGGCGAAGACCAAGGCTTTGTCGGCAATGGGATCGAGAAACGCACCGAGTTCGGAACCTTGATTGCAGTGACGGGCGAGCCAGCCGTCCAACCAGTCACTTAGGGCGGCGATGGTGAAAACGGAAAGAGCCGCCCAGCGCAGGGTTTCGGGGTTTTCCGCCCAATCCGCCTTGACGCTGTAGGCGATTGCGAGAGTGGCAAACACAGGCACCAGGAAAAGCCGGAGAACGGTAATTTTCGTGGCAAGGGTCATAACGCACATTAAGGCGCGCTGGGGAAAAGACAAACCTGAAACGATCAACGGAGGTTGTCTTTTATTTTGTAGATTCCCTTGCTGCTTACTCTGACAGTTTTATCACCGCTTGAGTTTCCAGTGACATATCCCTCCAATTCCCCATCAAAGCATACTTGTCCCTGGCGTGCGGTAAATCTGAGACATCACCAATTCACATTGTTGCCACGTGTGTCGATATGGGTGAAGCTCGAGTAGCTTCCGACGCCGCCTTTGAAGAGTCCGCGGTCACGGAGACTGCGAGAGGCTGAGCTGACTTGGCGGGCAGAGGTCGCGAAACGCACATCAACAGCCACGTTTGCCAGATGCCATGAGTGGCTTTTTGCTCCGCGACAAAGCGCGTTATATTTCGGGGTGCGATAAGCGGAGACGATTTCTTTGACGGGGACACGCATCTCGGAGGAGATGCGATCGACCACCCGCAGGGTATAGCCGATGCGTGTCCACCATTGGCGTGGCGGGAGGGAATTCCATACCTGTCCACGCTTGTTCACATGGGCTTCGATGACTTGTTGAGCACTGATGTTGCGAAGCTTCAGGGAATGGATGTAGTTGGCGTAATAATTGAGATTTTTTCCCTGCAGGCGCACCCATGTTTCATCAAATCCACCGATTTTCTGGCTGGGTTTGGATGTGTTTCCAGCAGTTTTCAATTTCACCACCGGAACGTCCTCATTTTTTGATCCGAGCCATGCGGCTGAGACGTTTAAGGAGCCTGCGAACATGGCAGTCGTCGCGAGACCCAGCGAGCTGATCACGCTGCGGCGGCTAAGAAAAGCTGGGGATTCGGGGGTAATGATGCGGGTGGGAGAGATAGGCAATGGGGGAATTTTTCTTTCCGTTAAATCGTTAGAATGTCAGCGGGCTGGCTGATGGACATTTGATACGAGGATTCATTCCCTCTTGCAAGCTCGCACTTTTCTTCCGCGCCGGAAAGGTCTGGTGGAGCTGAAGAGGAGCGAAGCGACGATGCAGCGGAGCCAGACCTTTCCAGCGCGGCGGCCAACCGTCCCAGTTCGTTGTGACCTCTAACCCGGCGAAAGCCCTCCTGGGCGCGCAATAGCGCGACTCCCATCCACCTCGCCAGTTGGTCAGTCTTAGCATTCCAGCGGCAAACCTTGCCGATCATTGCCTGTGAATTTCGCATGACGTTTTCTATGTGATTGGTGCTCAGAAACGTCACATTGAGTGTCGATGGAATATTAGACTGGTTGCCAAAAGTCCTTACGCAAAATGGAGATTTTTTAGGTTTTGAATTTTGCCGCTCTCGCGGGAGTTTTGCTACAGTCCCGGCGATGGAGTCACGATTTCTGCGTTGTTCTTCAGTTGCGGATATTCATTTGTCTACGCTCCGCTCCGACCAAGCGGAATGCGTCCCTTGAGGGGACGAGGAAGGATTAGCTTTGCGCCCTCATCACGCCTTGAACTCGTGACCCCATCGCTCGGCCTTTTACGCAAGGACTTTTAGCAAACAGTCTAACGACGCACAAAATGAAAAATCAAACTCCTCAGCCAATGAGGCTCAAAAAACACGCCCATTTTCCTTTTTAGGGTAAGGTGTCTATGGGTGAAAATGAAGAGAGTTTTAACCACAACTGGAGCGAAGCGGAGATGGTCGAACTTAAATTTTTTTGGCATGGCGGATGCAATCCGCCGCCACTATTTCAAATTTCCTAACACCCAATGATACTCAGCAGCGATCTGCTCTTCGACGGGGCGTTGCAAGGTATTTGGCAGAACGCCCCATGTATACGTTTCGATCTCAAAATGCTGGCATACATTCGGATGCTTGAGGTGCCATCGCAGGGTTTCTTCGACGTGGACATGGGTTGATCCCAAGGGATCTTTGGGCTTCGCGTCCAAGGGAATGTGGAAATGCACACGTGCCTCATGAAAATCACTCGGCTGGATTTTCCTGGAATCGACCGCCTCAAAAAAGACAGGCAGATCTTTGAAGCGCTCGAGTGATCCATCGGGTCGGCGTGCGATGACTTGATGAAAATAGGTCGGTTCGTTGAACTTGCGGATCGCCTCAAGGGCTGTTGGATCAGACGGGTTCAATCTTAAGGCGTTGGAAAGGTGGATTTTCGACAGGCGAATGTTCGCATCGATCGCGATGGCATCGAGGGATTGCTTTGCATCGTCGAACTCGATCGCGAAATGGCAGCAATCGTAGTTCAGGCCGATGCGTTGTTGGATGATAATTGGACTGGCCGCATCTCGGTGGAGTCGCTCGAAAAACGCCAATGTTTCCGCGGTATTTTCAAAATGCCCTAGCGGTTCTGGCTCAAGGCCGAGGTGAAGGTCGATCTGATGCTTTTGCGAGAGATCCTCAATGAAATAGGCAATTTGGATGAGGTTTTGCCGAATGATGGTTTCATCGGCATGAAAGGTCTTGTGCGAGCCGGGCAAGGTGGAAATGGATCCTCCAGAACTTTTCGGAGCGATATGGGCGATGATTTGGAAGAGGTTCTGGGTGTATGTGACCCGCTCTTGGGACGTCCAATCGGGTTGGAATACCTTTTTCTTTACCACAATCCCGTGAAATGCGCCGTAGGGAAAGCCGTTGATGGTGAAAACCATGCAGTTGTTTGCAGCGAGCCAGTCTTTGAAGCGCTCCAGATGATCTTCCTGGAGTAATTCCTCAGCAGCTCTGGCGGATAGCCTCAAGCCAATCGGATAGGGCTTGTCGGCAGGCTGATGCCCAGTCACCAGCAGCTTGTTACGCACCGCCAGGACATGCTTTTCAAGCGCATGCAAGGTTTCCTCCCAAGATTCGGCGGGGTGGATGTTGGTGCAGTAACCGAGGATCATTGGGGAAGTTTCAAATTTCAAATTTCAAGGAAGAGGAAGAGGAACCACGTTGTGGTTCGATTTTTAAATTAGGATCGTGATTCGATGGCCTTGGCTACTCGTAGCATCGTGGCCTCGCCGAAGCTGGGAGCCATGACTTGGATGCCTAAGGGGAGTTCTGCGGCTCCGTCGAAGGCTGTAGTTCCGCAGGGGACGGAAATGGCCGGGATACCAGCAAGGTTGGCTGCAATGGTGAAGACATCTGCGAGGTAGTCTTCGAGTGGGTTTTCGGAGCAGGTGCCGATCCGACGAGCTGGGCTTGGAGTTACGGGAGAAAGGATGACGTCGACTTTTTCAAACGCTTGATTGAAATCTCGGGTTATCAGTTTCCTGACTTTTTGGGCTCTTGTGTAATAAGCGTCGTAGTAGCCCGAAGAAAGAACGTAGGTTCCTAAGATGATCCTACGTTTCACCTCGGGACCGAAACCGAGTTCTCGAGATTGGTGATACAGATCGATGATGTCCTGCGCGCCGGTGGCACGATTTCCGTAGCGAATTCCGTCGAATCTCGACAGGTTTGATGACGCCTCAGCTGGGGCGATCACGTAGTAGGTGGCGACCACGTAAGAGGTATATGGTAAAGATATCTTGATTATCTTTGCTCCTTGATTTTCAAGAAGTTGAATACATTTTTCCACATTTTCTCTAACACCGATATGGATGCCGTCGGTGAAGTATTCAGCTGGTATTCCAAGCCGCAGACCCTTGACGCCCTCGTTGATTCCTGCCGAGTAGTCAGGCACGCAAGCGTTGATTGAGGTCGAGTCTTTGGGGTCGTATCCAGCGATCGTTTGAAGCATTAGCGCGGCGTCATCAACTGTTTGTGAGAGAGGTCCGATTTGGTCTAGGGAGGATGCAAAAGCAACCAAGCCGTAGCGCGAAACACGTCCGTAGCTAGGTTTGAGTCCGACGATTCCGCAGTGGGATGCGGGCTGGCGAATTGAGCCACCCGTATCCGAGCCGAGGGCGGCGTATGCGGTGAGATCGGCGACCGCGGCCGCGGATCCACCAGATGAGCCACCTGCAATACGCTCCGGATCCCGTGGGTTGCGGGTGAGTTGGATCGCGGAGTTCTCGGTGGCCGAACCCATGGCGAACTCATCCATGTTCATCCTGCCAAACGGAATGGCTCCGGCTTCTTTGAGCTTTCGGATGACCGTCGCGTCATAGGGAGAGATGTAATTTTTCGCTAAAAACTTCGATCCACAGGTGCAGGGCTCGGCAAAGGTGTTGATGTTGTCCTTAATCGCAATCGGAAGACCCCCAAGCGGTTTGGATAGATCGGCATCTGCGGCGGCTTTGAGCGCGGCCTCGAGATCGTAGGAAATATAAGCCTTCGTTCTCTCATCCCGCTCAGCGATTGCGGCTGCGAGATTCTCGAGAGCTTGGGTCGGGGTGGTTTCACCAGAGAGAAACTGCTGGCGGAGCTGGGTGAGAGTCATGTCTTAGAGAGGGAGAGAGGGAGAGTCTGATGGTAGGGTCGTTTCGATGAAACGACCGAAGTCGATTTTCGCGCTTTAAATTAAGCATCTGTTACAACTTTTGGGACCCGAATCTGGGATTGGGCTTGGTCTGGAGCGTTTCTAAGAACCAGCTCGGGATCTAGGCTTGGAATTGGGGTATCATCACGCATGAGGCCGAGTTTTCGGTGATCGTCGAGACCGAGGTCGTCGGGTAAATCGACGATTGAGAGAGATTCGACGTGATCCAGAATCGCCTCGAGCTGGGACTGGAAAGTGACGACTTCGTTAGGAGTCAGATCAAGACGCGCCAATTTGGCGACATAGCTGACATCAATGTGTGGGTGGGACAT
>JBIIFS010000163.1:0-3466 GCA_044237185.1 Luteolibacter sp. | reverse complement strand
CCTTGAGCGCGGCGTGACAGGAAGGCATGGAGGATGAGTGCGGGGATGGCGACAACGAGGCCGAACAAAGTTGTGATCAGCGCCTCTGAGATGCCACCGGCGAGGGGCTTGGGGTCGCCCGAGCCGAAGAGAGTAATGAGGTTGAACGTCGCGATCATGCCTGAAACCGTGCCGAGCAAGCCGAGAAGAGGGGATGTCGCGGCCGTGACCGCGATGACCGATAGCAGTGAGGACGCTTTGCTCTGCACGTCCATGAGTTGCTCGTAGAGAGTTTCTTCCACAAGATCTGCAGAGTTTTCCGAAATCTTCACAAGGTTCACCATGACCGCGCCAACCGGATGATTCGGTTCGCTGGCGAGTTGGAGTGCCTTGTTGCGATCGCCGCAGCGGAGTGAGGTGAGTATGGCGGCAATCCATGCGTCGGTCGGTTGACTCAAGCGGGCGAACTGGGAGAGTTTCACCAAGCCGAAGGCGAGTGAGAGTAGCGCAAGAAACATGATAGGCCAGACCCAGAGTCCGCCTTTACGAACCATATCTGGAAACCCGGCATCGATTTCATCCATCGCACGGGCATTCCCTCCGGCGGGATCGAGCGGAAGGGTGACAGATTTTCCAGAGATGAGACGGGTAAGAGCGGCAGGGTCTCCAGGGATGTAGCGTGGGACATCGTTAGATTTGGAGCGAATGATATCACCGCCTGAGCTTTTATCGCTGGAGAGGAAATAAGCCACGGGTCCGATAGCGGCGAGGGTGCCTTCGTAAATTTCTCCGCTTGGATCAGCGGCTTTTCCGGGGGCAGATGAGCCTCCCATGAGTTGTTCGAGGCGGGCGATGGATGCATCGAGAATGTTAAGGCGTCGATTTAGTGAATTGGCAGGATCGTGGATTTCGGCAGCGAGCAATTGGGAGTCGATTTCAAGTTCGGGGGTGCCGGGGTTGGCGAGTGTTGCGGTTTTTAGCGCATGGTCTTTCAGTAGGCCGGAAAGATACGTTGCGTCTTGGTGGCGCGTGGAGAGGTCGTTTTGGAGTTGGCGAATTTCTTGCGCGCGATCCTCTTTACTCAGGCGCGCGATTCTTACCAAGCGGCGTTTTTCTAACAGAGATTGTTCCATTTCCCTGAAATCTGTGTTGAGCTTGGGTTTTTCTGCCGCAATCGCTTGGCGGGTTTTTTCGAGGGTGGAGATGGCTTGTTTGAGATCGGCCTCCGCTTGTTTGAGAGCGGCGGAAATTTCGGTTTGTGCATGGAGGGAGGACGCTGCCATGGTAAAGACAAGCAGGCAGCGGAGGAGGGATGTTGAGTTGGAAAATTGCATGGTCGTTACCGGTTAGCGGATTTCCATTGGTAGGTTAATCATGCTTGGGGGGCGTTTTTTATCGAGGATCTCAAGAGCGATACTGAGTTCCGAGCGGATTTTCGGGACGGTTTTCCATATCCATCCATCGGCACTGGGCAGACCGACGCCGGCTTGGTCTTTGCGGTCCATGTAAAATGCCTGGGCTAGACCGAGGTAGAGCACTTCGATTTCGCGGCCATCGCGGATTTCCGTGGTGCGGGTGAAGCGGCGGTTGAATTGCTCGGCTTTTGCGAGAAGGGCGAGAATGGAGCGTAGCGCATCGCGCGGTTCATCCGTGGGTTTCCATGCGCTCAGCGTGGCAAGTTCGACCTCGGCTTCTTTGATCAGAGGCTGCGGAAAACGTTTCGTGAGACTTGTGATGCGCGGGAGATTCCAGGAGACCGCTTCGGTTGTCAGATTGCGCGCTTTTTTAAGTGCGGCGATCTCTGCTTTGATCTGTTCGGTCGATTCGACATGGCCGGGGGCGGATTGGCCGGCTTGGCTAAGTTCTTCATCCAAAAGCTTAAGCTCGCGGGCATGCAGATCAAGCAAGGCGGCAATTTCATCCTTCCGGGCTTTCCAATCAAGGCGCTCTTGAGACTCGGTGGTCTGAACATCGACAATTTTGGAAATCGTCTCACGTAACTCGACGACGGCCGCGTTCTCGGGTTCGGCATAAACCCATGAACAAGTGGATAAAAAGATGAATAAGAGGGTGCGGGACATGGCTCGATACTCTGATCATTTCTTATTGGGATTAAGTCTTAAATCAGAGCTTGGATGTTGGTAGATATCGGCCTTGGGTCAAATAAAAAGAACGGTTTTAGGGGTGTGCTGCTCATGCTTGGACACACGGCAAGGGTAAGGATATTCCCCATGGCAAATAGCACATTCAGTCGTTAGTCTGTAATTATGAAAATCACTTTAACAACTATCGTCTTTTTCGTGCTCGCTGCAGCGGTTATCGCATTGATGACCTCAGGATGCGGCACATTACACGGTTTTGGATCGGATGTCCGTTCCGCGGGGCAACACATTGAGCAAGCGGCCGATTGAGTGGTCTGAGACCGCCCTAGCAGCGTTCTGGAAATTTCTGTTTCCAGATTTTGAGCGAAGACTGAATTTCTTCGGATTTCCGGGATGGGCTCAGCTCCCAGATGAGGGGGCAATTGGCGGGAAAATGTTTAAGGAGGGCTGAGTAATTGAGCGTGCCGGTAAAAGGAGTGCGGTGATCGCGTGCGGGCCATTCGACATCATGCACATGTCCGCCGATGAGGTGTGGCGAAATGGTTTCCAGCCATGCTTCATGATCGAGGAGACCCAGATTGTGTTTGAGTTGCACATGGCCAAAGTCGTGCCAGTAGCCGATCCATGGGTGGTCTTTGAAATGCTCCTGAAGTTTCACCATTTCGCGTTCATTGGGCATGTCCTCGAAACGTGAGCGAGATTCGACCGCGAGCTTGATTTGGTATTCTTCCGCTTTTGGAGCGAGTTCTTCCAGCGCTTCAATGGCGCGCCGGTAGTAAAGTGCGGAGAGTTTTTCCCGCTTCTTGATGAACTCGATTTTTTGTTTGATGAAACGCGTTTCGTGTTGGTGGCCGGCGGCGACTTGTCCGGTGAGAGGCACGGTGAATTTTTTGGGATTGAGAGGTGTCGATCCCATATGAAGGACGATATAACCGGCGTTGAATTCGGCGGCGAGTTCGAGAGTTTTCAGAGTCATATCCATGGCTCTTTTGCGATCGAATGCGCGGTGCGATGTAAATTCATAGGCATCAGGTGCATCGATCATGACTTCGACCGGTGAGGGGAAATAATTGTGTAGCCCGGAGCATGTGAATTTCCCTGCGCGGTATGCTTTCCTTATGCCTGGAAGCTTGGCAATCGTCATGCCATGGGAGAGTTCGATGGTGGGAAATCCCAGATCCAGAATTTCATCGATCATGGTCTCTCCATCCGTATGGCGCGAGTTGTTCCAGCAGGTTGAGAAAGCGAGCATCCGCAGAATTATAAATTCTAAACTTCAAACATCAACCCAAGAGAAAAACCCGGGAGTCCGAATGATTTGAATGACATCAGCCGCCTGGAAAAAGATTTCTCTTCAGATATCTGGTTTAAATCTTGATGCTGTG
>JBIIFS010000162.1:0-3483 GCA_044237185.1 Luteolibacter sp. | reverse complement strand
TTTGATTTTTTCCACCAGTGATGAACGGTAGTGCACCGCAACCTCGGCTGAGACAAGCTCCATCACATCCGGACGACGGACATTGACGCGGGGTTTTTTGTTAGAGGAATCGGACATCGGGGAATTATTTTTTCAACGACTCAAGAAAAGCCACGAGGTCGCGTAAATCGGATTTGCTCAAAATCAATCCCATAGGCGGCATGGTGGACATGACGGGAGGGAGGGTTTTGATATCGGTTTTTTTGCAGACGGTTTCCATTTTGGATTCAATGTTCCGGACGACCACCTCGGTATCGGTTTCCTTCATCATCATGCCGGAAACCAGAGAGCCGTTTTTCATGGTGATGGCGACGGGTGAGTAACCGGGAGTGATTTTCGCGCTGGGGTTGACCATGGATTCCAGAATGTAAGCCGAGTTCTGTCGCGCGCCGATGCCGTTGAGGTTCGGGCCCGCCTCTCCGCCGGGGCGGTCGCCGGCTTTGTGGCATTGCACGCAGTTGCCGCTGCCATGGAAAATCTTGCGGCCGCTAGCGGCATTACCGCCCTCGAGTGCGACTTGGAACGCGGCGAGCGGATTGCTTTTGTCGAGACCGGCTTCGTATTCCGCGATGGTGGTTTTGAATTCGGGTTCGGGGCGTTTTGCGGCGGCGTTGAGAATGTCGAGCTGGACCGCGGCGGGCTGGGCGGAAAGTTTTTTCAGCCGATCTAACAGAGTATCACCCGCCTTGGGATGATTGAGTTTCGTGAGCAGGGCGTAGGCGCGTTGTTGATCATCGGTCCTGTCAGAAGTGAGGATTTTGCTGACAACTTCAAATGCGGTATCCGGTACGAGCTTGCCAAGTGATTCGAGCGCGGCGCCACGGATCCGAGCATCCGGATCTTCGGTGAGTGCGACAAGGGTTTTGGGTAAGGCGTCGGGAGCATCTTTTTCAAGCATCTTGAGTGCGGCGATGCGAATGTCCGGGCGTATGCCTATGCCAGTGAGTTGGCCGAACATCGCGTCGGTCGGGATGGGCACTTTGAATTGTCCGGAGGCGCCAATCACTTCGACAAGCACATTGCCCGAGGATTTGGTGAGCAGGGATTCCAGCGTTTTGCAGATTTCCGGGAGCATCGACTCGATGTTGCGGGTTTCGTTGATCGGGCGATACATGCCGGTGGTGGGATCGGTGGGAGGATGTTTGTCGAAGCGTCTGACAAGAAACATCGCCTCGGTGCGGGTGTCCTCGGAGAGCGACTCGTTGCTGGCGATGTTGAGTAGGCGGCGGACATTTTCATCGCCACCCGCGCGGATCATGGCGTTGAGGATGCGGAGATCGACTGCCCATGTGGACTTACCGAGCAGGTGGGTTGCGGCGGCGAGAGCGGGACGGGCACTCTCAATGTAATTGTCGTTGATGGCCTGAACGGCTTCGACGGCGATCGAGAGGTCCGAGTCTTTCAGGAATTCACCGATGCGAGGATCTTGCATGCGGCGGAAGGCAAGGACGATGGCGCGCCGAACTGCTGGGGATTTGGAATTGGCGAAGGAGTAAATGGCATTGGCATGACCGATGCGAACCATGCCTTGAACTGCACCGTGACGAACGTATTCGTCTTGGTCGTTGTTTTTTTCTACAAGGGTCATCAGAGCGGGGACTTGCCCTTTTTCTCCGAGTTTTCCGACAGCGATGGCAGCGAGCATGCGAGTGCGCGGATCGGAATCATTGAGCAATGAGAGTGCGATGTTGCGAGGAGTGTTGAACTTAAGATCACCAAGGCATTGGATAGCTTGGCCACGGACTTTTGCATCCGCATCGCCGCAGAGATATATGAGCGCATCAGCGGAGGCTCTGTCGTTTTTCAAGCGGGCGAGATTTCCAAGTCCCCAAACTCCGTGCAGTCGTGTGGTGATTTTTTCTTTCTCGTTAGTCGCTGTGACAAATATCTGCCGATTTGCAGGATTTTCTGCGAGGGCGATCTGAGCACGGAGGCGAACACGCATATCGGAATGGCGGAGTAGCTCGGCGAGTTTCTCTGCGGACAATTTCTCGATGCCATTCGCGAACAGTTCACGGACTTGTCGGGTCTCGGGCTTTGCGGTTTCAGCGGGATTTTCGAAGGAAAAAATATTTCCAAAACCATGGGTCGGCCAACTTCCGACATAGTCGGTCACGTAAGCTTTGCTATCGTAACCGAACTCGATATCCGTGCAGAGCATTCCGGAAACGAAGTTTTCTTTCCGTTCAACTTTGAAGCCCGCGCCGTTTGGCTCCATGCGGAAGCCGATGACCGCGCTGTTTGCCCCGACGAAATCACAAACGAAGAAATGGTTGTCCCATTTTTCCGAGAGGCCGGTGCCGGGGTTGTAAGCGAGACCGGAGGGGCCTTTGCTGACCCAACCCGCAGGGGCGAGAATGGCGCGTGGGCGAAGCGGGCTGTCCATGTCCCAATGGCGTTCCCTCATCCAGTTGGTATCGTGACGGCTGGTGCCATAAATGAGATTGGTAAACTTCTGGAAGGCCTGATGGCCGCGCTGCCAGCCGGAATGGGCGCCTTCCACAACTGCGACCACGCGCGCCATATCCTGCATGTCCGCTTCATTATCTACGGAAAAGAAGTTTCCGTACCGATCGAAGGCGATCTCCTTGGGATTTCTCAATCCGGTGTGGACGACCTCGAGGTTGCTGCCGTCCCGCTCCATGCGAAACACGGCGCCTTCGTATTGGGAGTAAAGATGACGACCTTCCTTGGTTTTCAAATTGTAACCCCGATCGCCAATCGTGAACCAAATGCGGTTATCGGGACCAAGCGCGAAACCGTTGAGATCGTGTCCGCTCAGGCTGACGGAAATGCCGTAGCCTTCCTGGAGGGATTCACGTTTGTCTGCTTTCAAATCACCGTCAGTATCTTCCAACAACCAGACGTGTGGAATGCACGCGAGGTAGATTTTACCATCGAGCGCCATCACGCCCGCGGCGGTGCCATCGAGCGGGTTGTTAAAACCTTCCGCATAAACGGTCGCGTGGTCGCATTTGCCATCGCCGTCCCTGTCCTCGATCACGCGGATTTTTTCTGAGTATTTCGTGAAATATTCCATGGGCTTTTTATCTGGGAATTTATCCGCGTATTTTTTCAACATCTCCAAACGCTCGGCGGTGGATGTGATCTGGTAATCATCGGCGACCCATGGGTTGCGGCGGTTGTCCTCGATGCCTCGTTCGAACCGATGCGTCTCGGCGATGTAGAGGCGGTTTTGGTCGTCGAAGGTGATGGCGGTGGGGTCCTGGACATCCGGCTCGCGGGCAAAAAGCTTTGTCACCATGCCCTCGGGAGCTTTGATATTGGCTAAGATGGCTTTTTCCTCCTCGATCTTCGGCAAGGCCTGGGGATTTGCCGTGCCTTCGGTTTTTGCAGTGGGTTCATCCGTCAGCGCGGAGGCTGTCAGCACGGGAAAAAATCCGGCAGCGACAACACGCAGGCAAGTGGAGGTAAGATTCATGT
>JBIIFS010000041.1:0-12851 GCA_044237185.1 Luteolibacter sp. | reverse complement strand
GATGAGGTTAATTGTTGATGTCCAGGTTCTTGAGGAAGCCCTCGAACAAAGTCCGGTGCTCTTCCTCGTCGGCGAGGATGGTGACGGCGAGATCCTGTGTGACTGGATCGACTCCCTCACACGCTTCGATGAGGGCCTGATAGGTGGCAATCGCATCGCGTTCGGCGGCAAGCGCTCCCTCTACGACATGCCGGATATCGTTGGACTTGAAGGCGGGCTGAAGGGCTGTTTGATCGCGCGCCAGATCGAGCGATCCCGGTGGACAGGCGCCCAATTGCTTGAGCCGACGGGCGAGCCTCAGCGCATGGCTGAGTTCTTCGGTAATGTCTTCTGTTAGAGCCTCCGTTACCACGTGGGCATGGAGGCCATCGAGCCAGACCGAGTTCGCGAGATAATTTTGAACGGTTTCCAGCTCAGCCGCGTAGGCTTTGGTAAGAAGTGGGATGATGGTGGCATGGTTGTTGTCATTCATGGGGTGTGATCAGGGTTGTTTTTTGAAATGGAGCGGGTGCGGATGGATCTTTCCGATGGGTTGTTTGAGCGGGTTTGGGTTGCGCTTTTTCTTTGATTTTTCAGCCTCTGCCACTCGGTGTATCGTTCCGATGACGCTGTTCGGATTCAGGGAAATTCAAAACCAGTTGGGCGAGATCGTTGCTGCCGATGGAGAAGCCGTCGAAGCGCGCGCTGAATTTCGCGGCCAGGATGACATTCGAGGGAATCTCGCACATGACATAGATTTCGAGATCGTCCTTGCCACGCTCCAGGCCGTGTCCTGCCATGACGTTCAATACGTCGTCCGCCTCTTTCCGTGATGATTCCGGCTACCTGCCTCATGATGGGCACCCAGTCGGGATCCGTCATGCGGGTCACGAGAATATCTCCGTCTTTAAAGTCGTTTAGATGCTCCGGACTCTCGATCTCGCAAGCCCAGCGGGCCAGTTGCAATATTTCTGCGTCTTCAAGGACAAAGGCACGTAGCTCTTTGACGGATGTGGCGACTTGTTCGGCCTTGCTGATGAGCTGACGAATTTTATATCCTGCTTCACCGAGCTGGATGCGATTTTTTCGCATATCCTCGACCAGCCCGGCTATCTTGTCATTGAGACGGTTGGTCTCGAGAAATTGCCAATACGCCTCCGCCGTGATGGCGAATCCATCCGGCACCCATATGTTTTGCTTCCTCATGGTGCGCACCATTTCTCCCAGCGAAGCGTTCTTGCCGCCGACAAACGGGACATCGTCATTGCTGAGATCAGAGAACCAGCGAATGACTGAAGGGCGGATGTTCCTGGTTTTCATCATGTGGATTTTGTTTTTCATTCCATGTTGCCTCAGACCGCCGCTTTGTATCCTTGCTGCGATAGAGCCCTGTGCCCGTTATCATTCAGGACAACGAGATTCTGCGGCTGACAGACCGCAAATGAGCGGATGTTATGCACGGTCGTCTTCAGGATCCGTCCTATCGCTTCTTGCGTATTGTAGGCGTTGTGCGGCGTGATATGGACATTGCGCAATCGCATCAAAAGGTGATCAGCGAGCAAGGTTTCGAGATTTTTTTCCCTGCGAAAGTAGCAGCGTAGCAATTCGGCTTCATCTCGAAGTGTTTGCTCCTCGGGTAACACGTCCAGCCCTGCCGCCGCAATCCTGCCATTGGCCAATGCCCAGAGCAGAGCTCTCGTATCCACCACCGTGCCCCGCGCGGTGTTGATGAGAATCGCGCCTTTTTTGATGAATTCAAACTGTTCGGTGGATAGCAAGTGGCGGGTTGAATCATTGGCCGGAACATGCAGCGTCACCACGTCGGATTCCTTCAACAACGAATTCAAATCCATGTAATCGAATCCGAGTTGTCTCGCAGCCTCATGGTCAGGTGCCAGATCGAAGGCCACCACCCGCATTCGAAAACCTTTTGCGATCTCGATCACGCATCGGCCGATCTGTCCGGTGCCGATCACGCCAAGTGTCTTACCACGCAAGTCGAAGCCACGAAGTCCGTCCGTTGAAAAGTTGCCCGCGCGCGTTCGGTCGAAAGCTTCTCTCAAATGGTGACTGATGGTCAGAAGAAGTCCGAACACATGTTCGGCGACGGTGTTGTCGCCATAACTTGGAACATTGCACACCGTTATTCCATGCTCGCAGCAATATGCCGTATCGATATGATCGAAGCCCGTGGAGCGGGTCGCGATGAGTTTCAGATTCGGCAACGATTTGAGTGTCGTGCGTTTGAGCTCCGAGTGAACAAACGTGGAGATCATCTCGATATCGGCATACTTGGCCGCGGTATCCGCCGTGAGTCGTCCCGGCACGAAGATGACCTCGTGAGCACGTTTCAATGGTTCAAATGCCTCATGCTCCCATTCTTCGATTTCAAAAATGGCCAGTTTCATTGCGATTTCATGGTTGTTTGTGGGGGTAGCACTCAGGCGCTAAGATCATTGAAAACCGGCGATTTCTCGGAGTGCTTGCGGGAAGGGGATGAGAATTGACGTTAGAATTACGAAGGTTACGTAGCCGATCCGGCGGCGCCGGGGCGTGATGGGAGTCACGTCGTTGAGCGGTGGCGAGCCGCGGCTGGCGATGATGAAAACGATGACCGCCCACATCATCAGCGTCTGCCAGACAAAGAGTGCGATCAGGAAGAGTGACCACATCGCCATGCCGCTGATGGCTCCGCCGATGCGTTGACCGAACATGGCGTAAACGATGTGGCCGCCGTCAAGCTGGCCGATGGGCAAGAGGTTGAGTGCGGTGATGATAAGCCCCAGCCATCCGGCAAAAGCCAATGGACTGAGTTGCACAAGATGATCGAATTGAAGTGAGTCGCCGAGCGAGAGCTTGGCGATGAGTGAGAAGAGCAGGGAGGATCCCACGGAAGTGCCGCCAAACGTCTGCATGGCCGGATCTTCATTGAAAGGAAGGAGGGTAGAAGACCGTAGGCCAATGAATAGTGCGGGAATCGCCATGACTAGTCCTGCAAGCGGTCCTGCCACCGCGACATCGAAGAGCGCTTGGCGGGTTTCCGCAGGAGATCTCATTTTGATGAACGCGCCGAATGTGCCGAGCCCGAAAGGGACAGGAATGAAGAATGGCGGCGTGACATTCATTCCGTGATGCCGCGCGGTAAAGTAGTGGCCCAACTCGTGAACGCCAAGAATAGCAAGCAGGCCAAGCGAGTAAGGCAGTCCCGCGACAAAACGTGCCGGCTCCCGCATTAGGTCGATCCCTTGATACGCTGCACCAGCCCATGTGGTCGTGGCGATGGTGAGCGCGAAAAGTATCCAATGCAGATGAGGGCGCACCGGCTTTTCCAGTGCAGCTAATTCGACGGGTTTTGGTAACAAGATGATCGTATTGCCGAGTTTTTCATCCTCCTGGATCAAGGGGATCATCTGTTCGGGATAGGCTTGTTTGAGCTTCTCGAAAACGGTGGTCGCTGGTTCCAACAACCTCCCGCGAAAAACCTGAACACCTGCTTCTTCGGTTGCGATGCGGACATTCATTGCGTTGCGGATGATCTGAGGTTGCTCGCTTTCTTGAAGCATCCGGAGACCGCTCTCGTGACCGTCTTGCGACTTGCCGCTCTTTCGCTGGTCATTGCCGGTAAAAGCTTCTGCCGTATTCTCATGAATTGTTTCCGGGTTACGCACGAAAAAGATCCTAGCTGGATCGGCTGTTATCGGTAAGTGGGAGTTTCCCTCTGATGTGGGTAAGAGAAAGACCTAATCAGGCTGGTTTCTAACATTCCATTTCCCATTCCTGCTTCACGGGAGCGCAGCCACGTAGCGGCTAAGTTTTTTCCTTATGGACTGCATGGGTTAACTCCCATTGCGGAAGCGATGAGCCCTGTCATAATGAAATTTAACCGTCGATCTCAACATGGACGGAGCTCATTTCCCCGAGCTGGGCGTCGCTCATTACTCCCCCAGAGTGAGCGGCGCTTAAATTTCCTAACAGATACCGGATTTCAAAAAAACATGAAAACATCCAAAGCTCAACTCGACGGTTGGGATGTTGAATTGGATTGTCTGGATGAGAAGTTCGGCATGGATCCATCTCAAAAATGGGATAAAAAAGGCAAAGGCGGATTCCCAATAGACTCCATTTTTAAAAAATGGCCCAAAACGGACAACCTGAATCAAAATGGGTCGATATCAGCGGTTTGGATGAGCCTGTCACCTGTAGCAGTCTGGTCATAATCCCGCTCAGGTAAGCGAAGACCGTCAGTCGCTCCGGAATGCGACAAACGCGCCTTTTTTCAAGGCCTTGCGGATATGTGTCCGTGGTTTCGGATGACAGCGGAGCATTTCTCTTGCCACAAGGGGGGGGAGAAGTCACAACAAGCGCCGCCCGTTTCGGTGGTGCCTCATGAACTGTTGTGCACGGCCGAGAGGGCGCCAAACAGTTCTTAAAATCAATTACAGCACCTACCATGCACAGCATTTCATCACGAATCGATAAGGTTTCCCCATCACTTACGCTCAAGGTTACTGCGGAGACCAAAGCACTGATCGCCAAAGGCGAGGAAGTATATGCGCTCGCCGGTGGCGAGCCGGAGGTTGACACCCCGCTCCACATCAAGGAGGCGGCTATTAAGGCGTTGATGGAAGGTCGCACAAAATACACGCCTTCAGGCGGGATTCCAGAGCTTCGCCAAGCGCTTTCCGAGAAGTTCAAAAAAGACAACAACATCGATTACCCAGCCAATCAGATCTGTGTGACCTCCGGTGCGAAAATGGCATGTTTCAATGCGATCCTTGCTGTCATCGAAGAGGGTGACGAAGTCATCATCCCCACTCCATACTGGGTTTCTTATCCGGAAATGGTGCGTATTGCAGGCGGTATCCCGGTGATGGTTGAGACCAAGGAATCGACCGGTTGGAAGATGACTGCCGAGCAGTTTGAGGATGCGATGACACCTGCTACTAAAATGGTCATTATCAATTCCCCAGGTAATCCAACGGGTGCGATTTACACGAAAGAAGAGCTGCTTGCACTGGGTGAAATCGCGGTTGCGGAGGATATCATGATTTTGTCCGACGAGATTTACGAAAAACTCGTTTATGGTGATAACAAGCATGTGTCGATCGCTTCACTGAGCGAAGATCTCTACAACCTGACCATCACGGTGAATGGCTTTTCCAAAGCCTATTCAATGACCGGATGGCGTTTAGGCTATACCGCCGCTGCGAAGCCGGTGGCGGATGCGATTGATAAAGTTCAGAACCACAGTGTTTCAAATGCGACAACTTTCGCCCAATACGGCGCACTTGCCGCTTTGGAAGGAGATCAATCCTTCATCGAGGATCTTCGTGGTGAATACGATGTAAAACGTCAGTTCGTTTTCTCCCGCTTGCAAGCCATTCCCAACATTCGTGTGGTGGAGCCTAAAGGCGCATTCTACTTCTTTGTTTACACGGGTCAGATGGGTCTGAAGTCGATGAATCTTTGCGACAAACTCCTCTCACGTTACAAAGTAGCGGCAGTTCCAGGTATCGCCTTCGGTTATGACGATGGTATTCGTATCAGCTATTGCACGACGCTCGATGTGCTCAACGAGGGTCTCACCCGCTTCGAGCAATTCTGCCGCGAGCATTGATTCCAGTTTATGAAAAAAAGCGCACCGGGTAGCCGGTGCGCTTTTTTTATGATGGGATGTTTGAAAATGATTTCAGGTTTGTTCTCAGTCTATCCTCGGTTTCAAGTTTGTATCGGTCCCAGTGGAATGAGAACTGCGAAATCACAGGAAGCGCTCGAGGATCCTACGGCTTGTGACGTCCAAGGAGTTTCGGTCACGGATTAGGAATTGAATGCTGCGACTGTCAACGATCAGCAGTGCGCGCGCAGTCAGGCGTCTGATGTCTTCTTCCGAGTTAAGGATCAGGCTGGTGGTGCCGCGGTCGGTTTCGATTTGCCAAGTGCATGGTGTGGCATATCCGGAGACCGAGCACACTCGCCGGATTTCAGGCATGAATTCTCGCGACTCCAAGGCTTCCTCGACCCATTGGCGGGTTTCGGCAGGGAGCTCATCCAATTTTGAAATCCATGCGAGTTCGTGACCGTCATGACTCAGGATGGAGATGTTCTCCTGCGGCGAGGTAATGGGGAATGCTCGTGAGGCTTCAACTCCCGCATGCGCCTCACCGTTTGCGGTGATGAGCACGAGTTGCCCGAACGGATTGCGTTGAATTTGGAAGTCGTGGGTCATTTCTGTTAGATCTCCTTGAGTGAGTTCAGGGTTGGCACTTCAGCATCATCCGCATGTGAAACGGGCGCGCCGTTGAACGATTCCGATTGCGCGCGGTCGAGACGGTAATACGCACCCTTTTTGGCAATCAGCTCCTCATGCTGACCTTCCTCCACAATCTGGCCGCGGTCCAATACGACCAGACGGTTGGCGCGCCGGAGGGTGGAGAGGCGATGTGCGATGGCGAGGGTGGTGCGCCCGCGAATCAGGTTGTCGAGGGCAGCTTGGATTTCCATTTCGGTCTCGGTATCAACGGATGAAGTGGCCTCATCAAGAATCAGGATGGGTGGGTCGATCAGCAACGCCCGTGCTATGGAAATACGCTGGCGTTCGCCACCCGAGAGCGCCTGTCCGCGTTCCCCGACCAATGAGTCGTAACCCTGCGGCAGGCGCAAAATGAATTCGTGAGCGTGAGCAGCACGGGCAGCGGCGATGATTTCCTCGCGACTTGCCTCAGGATTGCCGTAAGCGATGTTCTCTGCAATTGTGCCGAAGAAGAGGAAAGGCTCCTGCAATACCAGACCGATGTTGCGGCGGTATTCGGAGAGGGGTAACGACCGGATATCCACCCCTTCGAGTCGGATCGAGCCTTCCACCACATCGTAGAAACGGCAGATCAGATTCACCAGTGTGCTCTTGCCTGATCCACTATGACCGACCAGTCCAATCATCTCGCCGGGCGCGATTGTTAGATTTACGTCATGCAGAATGGTTCGGGTGCCGTAGCGGAAGCTGACATTTTGTAATTCGAGTGCGCCGCTCACCTGCTTGAGGTGCACGGGATGGGTCGGCTCCGGAACACTTGAGACATGATCGAGGATGTCAAAGATACGCTTGGCTCCGGCAGCTGCCTTCTGTGATACCGAAACGATGCGGCTCATGGAGCCGAGGCGTGAGTAAAAGCGGTTGATGTAAGAGAGGAAGGCAACCAGCACGCCGACCGTGATCGCGTGTTTGGAAACCTGCCAGATACCGAATCCCCAGACGACCAAAAGCCCGACTTCGGTTAGAAAAGTTACCGTTGGTGTGAATAACGACCAGACTTTATTGACGCGGTCATTGACGGCGAGGTTGCGGGCGTTGGCATCCCGAAAGCGTTGGGCCTCGCGTTTTTCTTGGGCGAACGCCTTGACCACGCGGATGCCAGGAATGGTGTCCGCTAACACGCTGGTGACTTCCGACCACACCCGATAGATTTGATCGAAGCCGTGATGGAGTTTGTTTCGAACGAGATGGATCAGCCACGCGATAAACGGCAAGGGCGCCAAGGTGACCAGAGCCAACCAAGGATCTATCGAAATCAGAATCACCGAGGTCATCAGGATCATCAGAAGATCCGTCGCGAAATCCAAGAGATGGGAAGACAGGAAAACGCAGATCCGATCGCTGCCTGAGGAGATGCGGGCCATCAAGTCTCCGGTGCGTTTGCCTCCAAAGTATTCGAGCGAGAGTCCCTGCAAGTGTTCGTAGGTGGTGGTGCGGAGGTCCGAGCCGATGCGCTCGCTGATCAGGGCGAGGATGTAGGTTTTTGCCCAGTCAAGCAGCCAGGCGAGGAATGCGGCACCTACCAATCCTGTGAGTAACCAAATGACCAAATGGTTGTTGATGGGTTTGCCGTTTTGAAAAGGAATGAGCACCTTGTCCATCAGCGGCATGGTCAGATAAGGAGGCACCAAGGTGGCGGCAGTGGCTAGGAAGGTGAGCACGAATCCAGCCAATAGCGGGCGTTTGTAGGGTCTGGCGAATCGCCACAAACGGAGCAATGTCCATGCTGAGGGCGGGGAGTGGACGGTCTTGGCACAATCCGGGCATTCATCGGTTCCCCGTGGAATGATACATTCACAGACTGGGCAAACCGCATCCAAGCGTTGGATCATTGGACGCTTTTCCGTCTTGGATGAGATGAGCTCTTGAAATTCTTCGGTGAGTCGGCGCACGGCCATGTCGCGGCCGAGGGTATGGCGCCAACGTGCGAGCAAGCCTTTTTCATCCTTTAGATCCAGGCAGCCTACGCCGGAGTAGTCGTGATGTTCCAAGACTTGACCGGGATGCAAATCCCAGTGTTTCCAATCCGCTTCGCCAGGTGCCTTGGAAAGGATGCGCTGATTGGTCAAAACCACGATGCCATGGTCGAAACGGAGCTTCAAATTCAGATCGAGCTCAAGGTAGGTCATCACAGATTCCTCAGTGGCTAAGATGTTGCCGATTTCATTTCGCCAAGGTTCCGGAACGAACTCTAGGGTGGATTGTGAATCTGGAAAGCCGGCTGGGGTCATCGGAAAAAGGCTAGGGTTTCACTCTGCTGATGCCAAGCTCAGTGATCGGCACGGACGGGTTTTGTCCCGATTCATGGATCATGCAAACTTATTTATTGATCCAAAAGGGGCGGTTTTGATTTATTTTTCGATACGATGCTTGATTTGCTTCTAATTATCGAGAAGAAAGCCGGAGATCACAGCTGCCATTTAGCAAGGCTGCTCTCGCCTACATGAAATCACGCAACATTCGTTTTCTTAAAACCCTCTACTTACGAGGACCTAACATATGGACTTACCGACCTGTGTTAGAGGTGTGGGTGGACATTGGCGAGTTGGAAGATTGCCCATCCAACGTCCTGCCTGGATTTGTGGATCGTCTTTGCGAATGGTTACCTACTCTGGCGGAGCACCGCTGCAGTTACGGCGAACCGGGTGGGTTCATCCGCCGTTTGCATGAGGGAACGTGGCCGGGGCATATTCTTGAACATGTCACGCTGGAGCTTCAGAATCTTGCCGGCACTGCGGGTGGATTTGGCAGGGCCCGTGAGACGGGTGTCAGGGGAGTATACAAGGTGGTGGTGCAGGCATGGCATGAGGAAATCACCCGTGCCTGCCTTGATGCCGCCCGTGATCTGGTGATGGCCGCCATCGAGGATACGCCTTTTGACATGGAAGCCACCCATGCTCGTTTGAAGGAAGTCTCTCTAAAATATCTGTTAGATCCGAATACGGCTTGTATCGTCGATGCCGCCACGGCCAAGGATCGCGGTATTCCGGCAATCCGTTTGTCCGACGATCATCTCGTGCAACTCGGATACGGCTCGCGTCAGCGGCGGATCTGGGCGGCACAAAGCGACCGCACCAGTGCCATTGCCCAAGGCATCGCCCGTTATCCCGAGTTAAGTTACCGTCTGTTGTCATCCTGTGGCTTGTCTGTTTTAGATCCTGACGATGACGCTCCTTCAGAGGCGGATGATCGTCAGCCTTATCGCTTGCTGGTGGTTGGTGGAAATCTGATCGCAGCTGCACGGATGGATGCTTCAAACGAAAGGATTGCGGTCGATGTCACCGAACAGGTGCATCCGTCCACAGCCTCAGCTGCGGCTTTGGCATCGCGGGTGATCGGTCTCGACATCGCGGGGGTGGATATGTTGATTCATGACATTACCCGCCCGCTAGGAAATCAAAATGGTGTCATCGTCGGTGTGCATGAAGCACCCAAATTGGTTACTCACACGCAGCCATCTTCTGGTGAGTCACGCCCGGTGGGTCGCGCGATTGTCGATCATTTGTTTCCCAACGGTGATGACGGTCGCATACCGGTGGTGGGTATCATCGGTTCCAACGGAACCACGGAAGTCGCTCATTGGGTGGCGGAGTTTTTACGCCTCGGCGGTAAATTCACGGGTCTGGCTTGTGAAGACGGGTTGTTTCTCGATCGTCGCCTGGTCGAGAAGGGAAATTGCGCGAATTGGCGTTGTGCCAAGCGCATCCTGATGAACCGTGCGGTGGAAGCCGCCGTGATTGAAAACTCGGCTGATGTGATTCTGGGGCAAGGCATGGCTTATGATCGTTGTCAGGTCGGCGTGGTGACGGGAATCGTGCCCGAACAACATTACGGCAGCTACCATATTGAAAATCACGAGTATGTGTTCAAAGTGTTTCGCAGTCAGGTAGACGTGGTACTTCCAAGTGGGGTTGCCGTGCTGAATGCGGCTGATCCGATGGTAGTGGAAATGGCGCCCTTGTGTGATGGCGAAGTGATTTTTTACGCTGCTGCTGGCGATCTTCCGGTGTTGTTAGAGCATGCTGAAAGGGGAGGTAGGGCAGTTTATGTTCATGGTGATGATTTGATCTTTGCCACTGGCAAGGAGGAATTGATTCTCTTGCCCTTGGCTCAAATCCCGTATCTCGGAGGTGACCTAACGCCCGACCGATTGAAAGCGGTATTGGCCGCAGTGGCCGCCGCATGGGCGCTAGGTATTGCCCTTCACGTCATACGCACCGGCGCTGAAACATTCTCCAATGAACCGGACAACGCCATACCATCCAACATGGGGGTCTAAATTTCCTTAGCATCGAATCCAACTAACCCATGATTATCCTTAACATCCGAGCACTACGCGGACCGAATCTTTGGGGCTTGCACACAGCGATCCAATTGCTCGTCAATTTCAGTGATCAGGAATATTCTTTCGAAAATTTACCCGGTTTTGAAGATCGCTTGCGCGAACGTTTTCCCCAGATCGGTTCATTCCCGGCCGGTGCCAACATGGCCAATGCTTTGGAACTGGCGGTGCTCGGTCTGCAGGCTCAAGCCGGGTGTCCCGTGGCGTTCAGCCGTTCGCTGGCCACAGCCGATCCCGGTGTTTATCAAGTGATTGTCGAGTATACCGAGGAGGCTGTTGGCCGTCTTGCTGTTGAGCTGGCTTTCGAGCTTTGCGTCGCAGCCCGTAGCCGCCTGCCTTTTGATTTGGCAGATGCTTTGAATCGTCTGCGCGAACTCGATGAAGATGTTCGTCTCGGGCCCAGCACGGGAGCGATTGTTGCCGCAGCGGTTGCTCGCGACATACCTTACCGCCGACTCACGGATGGAAGTTTGGTTCAGTTTGGCTGGGGAAGTAAACAACGGCGTATTCAGGCTGCGGAATGTGACAGCACCAGCGCGATTGCCGAAACGATCGCCCAAGACAAGGAACTCACCAAGAGTCTGTTAGAAGCTGCTGGGGTTCCTGTTCCCAAGGGTCGTCCGGTCACCGACGCCGAAGACGCTTGGGCGGCTGCCTGCGAACTCGGAGGACCGGTCGTGATCAAGCCCCGTGACGGGCAACAAGGAAAGGGAGTCGCTGCCAATGTCGAGTCACGGGAAGATGTGCTCGCCGGCTATGCCGCCGCGCACGAAGTGAGCTTCAATGTGATGGTGGAACGCTATCTGCCCGGTCAGGATTACCGTTTGCTAGTGATAGGGGACCGGCTTGTCGCCGCCGCACGACGCGAACCGCCACATGTCATCGGAGACGGAGTAAACACTATTCAGGAACTTGTCGAAGAGATCAATAGTGACCCTTTGCGTGGTTCGGGTCATGCCACAACGCTCACCAAAATCCGTCTTGATGATATCGCGCTCGCCACTCTGGCTCATCAGGAACTCGATGTAAGTTCGGTGCCTTACAAAGGCGCTCGGGTGTTGTTACGTAACAATGCGAATCTGAGTACCGGCGGCACGGCCACGGATGTGACGGATGATGTCCACCACGAACTCGCAGCCCGTGCTATCGACGCGGCGAAAACGGTCGGTCTTGATCTGTGCGGAGTTGATGTGGTTTGCGAGAGCGTGCTCGCGCCATTGGAAAGCCAGTCGGGTGGCATCATCGAGGTGAATGCCGGGCCCGGTCTGCGGATGCACTTGCAACCTTCTTTCGGCAAAGGGCGGCCCGTCGGTGAGGCGATCATCGCAAACATGTTTGATGAACGTGATGACGGCAGAATTCCCCTCGTGGCAGTCTCCGGAACCAATGGAAAAACCACCACGGTTCGTCTGATCGCCCACCTGATCGGGATTTCCGGAAAACGCGTGGGTATGACAAATTCCGACGGAGTTTATGTTGGCAACGAGCGTATCGATACAGGTGATTGCAGTGGTCCGCGCAGTGCCCGCAACGTGCTGTTTCATCCGGAGGTGGATGCTGCCGTATTGGAGACCGCACGCGGTGGTATACTTCGCGAAGGTCTGGGTTTTGACCGTTGTAATGTAGCCGTGATCACAAATATCGGCATGGGCGATCATCTAGGATTGAATCATATTTCCAATGCCGATGAGTTGGGGTTGGTCAAGCGGGTTCTCGTTCATAGCGTCGCTTCACACGGTGTGGCGGTGCTCAATGCCTCGGATCCGATTGTCGCTAATATGGCTGTTGTTTGCTCCGGTTCTGTCACCTTTTTTGCCCACGACTGCCATGAGAGGGTGCTTGCTAACCATCTGGCTCAAGGTAAGCGGGGTGTCTATGTCGATGGTGACGCTATTGTCGGAGCGAAGGGTAAACTCCGCTGCCGAGTTGCCCTGAGTGAGATACCAATCACACGAAACGGAACCATCCTTTTTCAAGTCGAGAATGCCATGGCTGCGATTGCCGCGGCATGGGGACTGGGTATTCCCTGGAACCAAATCCGCCAAGGCATGGCAACCTTCATCAACGATGCCGCCACCGCGCCCGGCCGCTTTAATATGTTTACGTATCGGGGTGCGACTCTCATCGCGGATTACGGACACAACCCAGATGCCATCCAGGTTCTAATTCAGGCGATTGACAGCATACCGGCAAAGCGGCGTGTCGTGGTTGTGAGTGGCG
>JBIIFS010000161.1:0-3575 GCA_044237185.1 Luteolibacter sp. | reverse complement strand
ATGGATGCGAGGTGGCGATGGCGACTTCGCGGTCAGGGCGTTGGAGGTTTTTCAATATCAGTTCGGAGCGAACCCCGCGTATCGGAATTACTGCGATGCGCTCGGGCGGACGCCGGAAAGCGTGAGAGGCTGGCGGGAGATTCCTGCGGTGCCGACGGATGTTTTTAAGCTCTCCGGGACGGCGATGCGCTGTTTTCCTGAAGCCGAAGTGGAAGGTTTTTTTCTCACTTCTGGCACGACGCGTGAGGTGCGCGGCAAGCATCAGTATCGAGATCTGGAGCTTTACGAGGCATCGGTCAAAGGTGGTTGGCGGGAGCTGGGCTTGCCGGAAATCAGCAAGCCGTGGTTTTTTTCGCAGCGATCAAAAGACGCGCCTCATTCGTCTTTGGTACGGATGTTTCAAATTTTAGATGATACTGGGGAATGGTTGATTGATGCTGATGGGAAACTGCTGTCCGATAAATTTTTGCCAAACGGCGCGGCGGCGGTGCTGGGAACTTCGCTGGCGTTGTTGCGGTATTGCGAAGAGAGCGAACCAATAAAATTGTTAGAAGGCTCATGGATTTTTGAAACTGGCGGCAGCAAAGGATTGCGTAGCAGCCACACGCCCGAGGAAGTCAGGTCGCGGCTCTCGAATCATTTCTCACTACCAGAATCCCGCATCCTCAACGAATACGGCATGACCGAATTATTCTCCCAATTTTATAAATGGGGAGACGCGAATGAGCATCAAGGACCCTCGTGGACAGCGATCCGAGTCGTGGATGTTTTTTCAGGAAAGCCTGCGGCCGCAGGCGAGGTCGGATATTTGGAAATCATCGACCTCGCGAATCTCGATACCGTCTCCGCGATCCGCACCCAGGACTTGGCGATCGCGACGGGAGAGCGGAGTTTTATTTTGATCGGACGTGATCCTTCCGCCGTGGCCCGGGGTTGCTCACGTGGGGTCGATGATATTTTGAAGCATAAAGGTTGATTTTGCCGTGCAATCGTGTAATTGTGCTGCACGAACATTATGAATGTGACTTTGAAACTGCCTGACGAACTTTGCAAAGCCGCACGACACCGTGCGGTTGACGAGTCGAAATCGCTTTCGGCATGGATGGCAGAGCTCGTGAAACGGGAGCTGGAAGAGAGGCGAAAACCCGAGGGCAGGACACTTGCCGAGCTGCTGGCAGATCCAGCCACATCAGGGAAAGCTTTCGAACTTCCTGAGAGAAAAAATGATGTCGAACGTGTACTCAATTTCCAATGAGCGAGGTGATTCTGGATACGATGACGGTTTCCGAACTCCGCAAGGAGGACCGGATGGATACTGCTGTAAAATCCTGGCAAAACCAACTGCGCATCGATGATACTTGGCTCAGTGTCGTCAGCGTGATGGAAATCCGGATCGGATATCTACGAGTTTTAAAACGGGATCCTGATTTCGCGGGGTGCTTGAAGAGATGGTTGGAAGCCACGGTCGTGCCGCTGTTTGCCGAGAGGATGCTGGATATCGACCTTGATATTGCCAGAGAGGCTGCGGAAATGAGAGAGATCCATGGACTGAGTCCCAATGATTCATTCATCGCCGCCACGGCAAAAATACGCGGCCTGACTCTAGCGACCCGCAACGTTTCCGATTTCGCTGGAACCGGCATCGACCTCATCAACCCTTGGGATTTCCAAAAATGAAGACTCTTGCCGAACGAATTAGCTTCCTCGTTTCACAGCGCCCGACGCTTGAGCCGTGGGTGGGAATTTATGATGAGATGACGTTGAAAAAATGGTTAGATCTTGAGCTCGGTGATCATCGTCGGCTGGAGCGATGGATTGATGGGTCCCGCGTTGCGCCGCGCGGGCCGGTGCTGCATGTGGTCAGTGGAAATACCGAACACGCCGCGTTTCAATCGGTGTTTCGCACCATTCTGTTAGGATGTGAAAGCTGGGTGAAAGTGCCATCGGCGGGATTGTTGGAATTTGAGCAGTGGGCGGCCGAGGTCAACTTGTTCGAGGTGAAACGCGAGTTGCCGGAAGCATGGCGCAGCCCTGAAGTTGCAGTCATATACGGCGGTGAGGAAACGCTTGCGTTTTTCCGCGCTTGGCTTTCGCCGCAAACCCGTATCATCGAACACGGACCGAAACTCAGTGCGGCATTTGTTTTTGAAATCCGCGTTGGTTTGGAAAAACAGCTGGCAGAGGATGTCATGCGCTTCGGTCAGCGTGGCTGTCTTTCCGTGCAGGCGATTTATGTGCAAGGCGATACGGAAAAATTCTGTGAAAAACTGGCAGTGGCGTTGGAAGAATGGCGACCAAAAATCGTCGCTTCGCTTTCCGAGGCGGGAGGGATTCGCAACGCGCGCGAACTCGCACGTTTTCAGATTGCCAACGGTGCGAACATGAAACTCTGGGAGAGTGCGGATTCTGTCGATTGGACCCTTCTCTTGGATAACGATTCCACGCTTCTACGCACCGGCCCGAGCGGAGGATTTGTTCAGGTCATTCTGATGCCAGACACGCTCGCTGCCGAAACACTCGGAGCGGAAATCGCATTTTTATCGACCGCGGTGGTGGAGCCATTGGCGTTTACCGATCGCCTGGAAGCCATCGCTCCACCGAGGATTTGTGCCGCAGGCAAAGCCCAAGAACCCGGAATTTTCTGGCATCCCGATGGGGAAATGCCGCTCGCGGGGCTTGTGCGCTGGCGCGATCTGGGTTGATCTTGCGCCCATGTCCGAACCCGCCATCGAAACCACCGGCACCGTCCTCGAGCGCAAAGGAGAGATTCTTTATCGTGTTCGGCTGTTAAACGGCAAAGTCGTGCTCGGGCATTTGTCCAAACCTCTCACCGATGAGAAAGCGGAATTTTCCGAAGGCGATCCGGTCATCTTGGAAATGACCCCGTTCGATTTCGATCAGGGGCGGATTGTGAGCAAGCTGGCTCAGAAGGGTTTGTAAAACGCCAAATAGGCGGCGCCCACGGCTCCGACCAGAGTCAGTGCAAACACAACGCATGGGCAGAGAATCTTTTTCTTCGCGAGAACGGGTGCGACGCCAATAAACAGCCAGATGCCAAGTTTCGCCATCCACCAGTATTGATTCATTGGCGGTTTTTTAAGCATGGCAAAGCCAACGAGCAAAATGACCAGCAGCGAAACTCCGTGAAGCATGGATGCGGATTTCCGGTTTGAGCCGCCTAGTAAGGTTGCGCCAAGCGAGGCGAAAAGGGCGAAGACTCCGGCGAGGTGAAGAATTTTCAATAAGAATGGATCCATAGCTGCGACAACATTTCGCGCATGGTGTGGAAAAATCAAGAAAACTCGGAAAGTTACACGCTGGCACGTGCGTATCTAGGACATTCATGAAACGCAAACTCGCATGGTTAGGTGTGATTTTATCCACCCTGTATCTGCTGACGATCGGACTGATCCCAGATCCCGTCCCGTTTGTCGATGAGGGGATTGCTCTGCTCGTATTGGGCCGTTGCGCCGGATATCTCGGCCATGACTTGCTTAAATGGTTGCCCTTCCTCCCAAAAAAGAAAACATATCCCCCGTCAAGCCCTCGTGCAAACCACAAGGGCGTCACCCTAG
>JBIIFS010000040.1:0-12977 GCA_044237185.1 Luteolibacter sp. | reverse complement strand
CCGCTTTTTCCACTTCGTAAACCAAGCGATAACCCGAACCACGGAGTTTGATCTTGTAGTAATTTTGCTGTCCTCTGAGGCGGTCTGCCGGAACCTCCGGTTCAAGTAGCCTCTCTTCGAGCTTCTTCTTGAACTGATTTCTAACAGTTGCTCCCAGCTTGTTCCATTCCTTGAGGGCCGAGGGTAAAAATTTCAGACTATAGCTCATTCAGCGTGACTTTTTTTGCCTGAGACTTTTCCGATTTGCGCCCTTCAACCAGTTCCATCAACTCGGCATCTTCCAACCGCTCCAGCATTTCCTCATACAATGCCGCAGGGATGAGATACGCGGTTGGGCGATTGTGATTCAGGATCGCAATCGGTTCTCCACCTGTCTGCTCGAGAAGACCGCTGGGGTTTTTTTTCAGTTCCGAGATACTTGCTGTATATGGACTTAAAATCGTATTCATTTCAGTACTATATATGGATCTTTTTTAGATGCAAAGCCTTTCTTTACAGCACCTCCGCCACAAAACGCTCTTTCTCAAACATCGAAAACGCCTCGGGTTCCTCACCCGTTCCGATGAAACGTGGCGCGACAGCGAGTTGATCGAAGATTGTGAAAGCGATCCCGCCTTTTCCTGAGCCATCCAGTTTGGTGATGATCAAACCATCGAGCGGGCTGGCTTTGTGAAATTCCTTGGCTTGGTTGAGGGCGTTCGATCCGGTTGAGGCATCGACAACGAGCAAGGTGAGATGCGGTGCGGTGTCGTCCTGTTTGGCGATCGTGCGGCGGATTTTCCCCAGCTCCTCCATCAGGTTATGGCGGGTGTGAATGCGGCCCGCCGTATCACAGATGAGGAATTGGGTTTTCTCGGCGATCGCTTGCTGGTGCGCTTTGAAACAGACCGATGAGGGGTCGGAGTTCGCTTGGCCGGTGACGACGGGGATGTCCAGCCGATCGCCCCAACGCTGCAGTTGCTCGACCGCCGCCGCGCGGAATGTATCGGCTGCAGCCAGCATCACGCTGTGGCCACGTTTTTTCAGCCACATGCCGAGTTTGGCAGTGGACGTCGTTTTCCCGGTTCCGTTCACTCCGACGATGAGAATGACAAATGGCTTGCCGTCTTCGCGAGGAGAGGGAGGAGGGCAATCATCGGGTAGGATTTTCGAAAGACGCTTGCGGGTGATGTCGACAACATCCTGGGCGGACACCTTGCGGCCGAGATCGAAGAGTTCGCCAACAATGCCTGTGCTGAGTTTGCCGCCAAGGTCGGCGGCGATGAGATTCGCCTCAAGTTCGTCCCAATCGACCTCAGCTTGGTCGATGATCGCGTTGAAAAGTTTTTTGAAAAATCCAGCCATGAGTGGGGCAGGCTAACCGGAGGTGGGAATGGGTCAATTGAAGATTGCTGAATGCGGAGCTGAAGGACTAAATCGTGGCGTGCCAGAGATTCGCGTTTTACCAGATATTCTAGCTAGCCAAGTCGCGGCAGGTGAGGTCGTGGAGCGTTCGGCGAGTGTGGTGAAAGAACTTGTTGAAAACAGCCTGGATGCCGGTGCGCGGGAAGTGATGGTAGATATTGAGAAAGGCGGGATGAATCTGATCCGCGTCACCGATGATGGTTGTGGCATGGCACGTGAGGATGCGTTGTTGTCTCTGGAAAGGCATGCGACGAGCAAACTGCGCACCTCGGCGGATTTAGCGACTATCCTCACTTTGGGTTTTCGCGGCGAGGCGGTTCCCAGCATTGCAAGTGTGGCGAAGTTCCGCATGGTCACCCGGCAGCCAGAGTCGCTGACCGGCACGGAAATCATCGTGGATGGTGGAAAACTCCGTGATGTCCGCGATGCAGGAGGCGCTCCCGGCACAGTGATTGAGGCGCGGAATTTGTTTTTCAATATGCCCGCTCGGCGCAAGTTCATGCGCGCTGAAAGCACCGAGTCCGCCCATGTGGAGCAGCAAATTCGCCTGCACGCTCTGGCCGCGCCGGGTGTGCGTTTCCGTTTCAGAAAAGATGACCGGACGGTTTTTGATCTCCCCGGTGTCGTTCGCACGGCGGACCGGGTACGGCAGTTGCTGGGAAATGATCTCGGTGGCGAGCTGGTGGAAATTTCCGAAACCATCGGAAACGGCATGCAGGTCAGCGGCTTTATTCTTCCTGCTCAGCACGCCCGCAAAGGCAGGCGTCACCAATTCGTTTTTCTCAACGGCAGGCCGATCGAGGACTCGGCGGTATCGAAGGGCTTGGTGGAGGGTTTTCGAGGAAATCTTCAAGACGGCTTGTATCCGGCTGCGTGGTTGTGGTTGGAAATGGAGCCGCAGCTGGTCGATGTGAATGTCCATCCTGCAAAGAGGGAAGTGCGATTCCATCGCCCGCATGAGATCCGTGATCTTATTTCCCGAGCTGTCGCCGAATGCCTGAAGCCGCGTCCGCGCAGCCCGCTCCCACAGGTGACCCCGCAGCCTGCGGGTCATTCCGAACTTGCCATCGAGTCAGAGGAAACCGTGGTGTCGCGTGTGGCGATGTTTCACCAGACCCAGCAAGAACTCACCATGCCCGGGGCGGGCGAGAATGCGCAAATTGAGGAACGGCTTTCCAAAGCGCCTCGCTTCCGCTTGGTCGGGATGTTGCAGGAGCGATATGTCATTTTCGAAAGCGACAGCGGTTTGGTCTTGTTCGATCCGAAGGCCGCGCGCGAAAGGATCATTTTCGAGCAACTCACCCGAGGCCGTAAAACAGGACTGGAAACACAGAACCTGTTGGTTCCGGTTTTGATCGAACTTGATCCCCGCGATCTGGATCATTTGTTGCGCGAAAAAAACGCCTTGTTGGAGGCCGGCTTGGAAGTCGAGGCTTTCGGCGGAAACACCCTGCAACTGCGGAGCCTTCCGGCATTTTTACAGATGGAAGACCCGAAACTTTTTCTCAGTGAGATTTTGGAAGAAACCCTGCACGGCCCGGCATCGGCCGGAAAATTCACCTTTGAACGGCTCGCTAGAATCATCGCCAGCAAGGCGGCGAAGCGCGTTGTGCCGCGCCTCGCGGAGGCACAACGCCTCTTGGAGGAAATGTTCGAATGCGATCTGCCCTACTGCGCGGCTGACGGACGTCCCACGCTAACCGAATACAACCGCAAAGACATTGACCGGCGCTTCGGAGTGGGCAGGGGATAGTTTCGCAAATATCCTGATTTCAGGCGGAAACGAAACGCACCTCAACTTTTCTGCCTAGAGCCGCAGCGGCTTTGCCAACGCTGGCAAAGGTCAGAGAAGAGTTGGATGGATCGAGCAAGCGATCCACCGCTGCCCGGCTCGTATGCATGCGCTCGGCAAGTTCGGTTTTACTTACTTTTTCAGTTTCAATGATTTCCTGAAGCTGTAACGAGAGAACGCGCTTCAGAGCAAGAACGGTGACTTCTGGCGCAACGCCTTGGTCTTCAAGAAAATCTGCAAAACTACTTCCCCGATGAGGGTTTCCTTTTTTTGACGCTTTGGTTTTCATTTCTCGTTTTTGTAGAGAAAAAACGTGTTTTGAGCGGTCGTGATGCGGGGGTGGCCATCGGAGACGAACGTATCAAATTTGATACGTTCGTCAAGAGCGTTTTTTGGAGACATGCTCCACGGTCCGGCATCGACCGGAAAATTCACCTTTGAACGGCTCGCGAGAATTATTGCCAGCAAGGCACTACGCCTTTTGGAGGAAATGTTCGATGTGATCTGCCCTACTGCGCGGCCGACGGACGTCTCACGCTAACCGAATACAACCGCAAAGACATCGACCGGCGTTTTGGAGTGGGCAGGGGATAGCCCGTGAAGCAACCGGTTCAAAACTGATTCATCTTGCCACTTGCAAGATCCGCCCCGGACCGCGATTCTCCGACATGCGCCTTTTCGACCGCTATATCGCCAAACAGATTCTTGTGGGGACGATCTATGCCGTTTTCATTCTGAGTCTGGTGCTGGTGATGGGCAACCTTTTCAAACAGGCGCGGCCTTTGCTTGTGGATCAGGCGGCTCCTTTGAGCCTTGTGTTCCGGTTTGTCATCAACGTGCTGCCTTTTTCGCTGATGTTCACCATCCCTTGGGGGTTTCTTTCGGCCGTGCTGCTGGTGTTCGGTAGGATGTCGAGTGATCATGAAATCACCAGTTTTCGAGTCGCCGGACTCAGCCTGTTTCGATTGGCGCTGCCGGTCTTCATCATTGGCGCATTGCTGTCCTTGGGCTGTTTGTGGATCAATGTGAATGTGGTGCCTCACGCAAAAGCCACGCTCACCGATTTGATCTATGAGCAGGTCAAACGTGACCCTCGCTCGCTGCTGGATCCGGGTATCGTGCAATCGAAGTTCAAGAATCAAAAAGTATTTGTCGAGGCACGGGACGGCGACACCTTGAAAGGCTTTCATCTCTATCAGGTTTCAGGCGTTGGCAAGCTGGCGCCATCCCGAACGGAAGCTTATGTGCACGCGGGAAGCGTATCGTTGATTGTCGATGAGGAGAAAAAACAGCTGCGCCTGAAATTGATCGATACCTTCATCGAATCCAAAAAACAGGACGGCACGTCAAAACTGGTGTTTGCCGGCGAGGCCGAGCCGTGGCTGTTTGATTTTGGCAATGATCGCAATAAAAAGATCCGTTCTAGCGCGATGACCAGTGCGGAAATCCGCCGTTACATTGACGATCATCCCGGTCTCCAAGATTCCAAGAAAGTCAGTTTCCGTGCGGAGATCACCAAGCGCTTTTCGTTTTCCATGGCCTGCCTGTCGTTTGCGTTCATTGCCGTTCCCTTGGGCCTGAAAAGCCGACGCAAGGACACGTCTACCGGCTTGATCGTCAGCTTGCTGATCGGAACCGCGTATTTCCTCTTCACCATGCTGGCGGATAAATTCGATACCGATGCCGGTGCGACCATTGCCCTATGGGCGCCTAATGTTTTATGTGTGTTGTTGGGCCTCTGGCTGTTCAGGCGCGCGCGGTTCCATTGAATATCACGAAGCCGCATGAGTTTCGGAAACGTCATCAAAAAATCCTATCGCGCTACACGCGATTATTTTGCTGAGGAGAAAATCGATTTTCTGCCGCGCGTCGGTCCCTTTCGTGATTATACGAAGTCGAAATTCGTCTGCGATATACGTGCTGCGGGGAATGTGACGCTGCTGGCGCTGCCGCAGGCAATCGCATACGCGGCGATAGCGGGGTTGGATATTGTTTATGGAGTGATAAGCGCGGCGGTGGCGGCGATCATTGCTCCGCTTTTCGCAAGTTCTCGCTACAACGTGCTGGGTCCGACGAACGCGACCGCTTTCATGCTGTTCAGCTTTTTTGCGGTGAACCCTAACTTGCAATCCCGAGTTCATGAATTGCTTCCATTGTTGGTTTTTATCGTTGCGATCGCCTCGATATTGGGCGCCCTCTTCAAGGTTGCGGATTTGCTGCAGTATGTTTCACGGAGCGTTCTGGTCGGTTACATGGCGGGTGCGGCGGTGCTGATCATCGGCAACCAACTCAAGCCGCTGTTGGGCCTGAATCAGTTCGTCGACTCCGAGAAAACCGCGACGTTTTTCGGTTTGGTTGGCGAGCTTTTATGCTCGATCAAACACACGCAATGGGCACCTCTTTTGATGGGTGCCGTCACGCTTTCGGTTTACCTCGCCTTCAGGCGATGGAAAAAAAATTGGCCGGCGTTCTCGATCGCGCTGCTTTCAGGTTCAATCATTTTCGGACCGCTCATTCACTTGGGTGTCGGTGCATTTGCGGGACAGGAAACATTCCGAGCCTTTGGGTTGACGGATCTTGTGCCGACGTTGCCTGATTTTTTCCGGCCGGATATTTTTAACGATATCTCGGTGTTGTTAGGCTTGGCCCTGGCGATCGCATTTCTGGCATCATTGGAAAACACCCTGATGGCGAAGTCGATCGCATCGCAGACAGGTGATCACATGGATGTGAATCAGGACATGCTTTCCGTGGGTTTCTCGAATTTGGGTTCCGCTATCGCCGGCGGGATGCCTGCTTCGGGTTCGTTGACCCGGTCCATGCTGAATTTTAATTCCGGAGCCGCGACGAAAGCTTCTTCATTTTACACGGGATTACTTACTCTGTCACTGGTTGTCATGATCGCATGGTCTGAAAAAGCCGGCCTAGACATCATAGATTACATTCCTAAATCCGCGCTCGCCGTGCTGGTCATCTCGGTCTCTTTTACGCTCTTCAATCTCAAGCAAATCCGTATTTGCCTACGCTCCACATTGGATGACGCGGTGGTGACCATCGTGACATTCATCGCAACACTTCTCGCGCCATTGCACGTCGCCATTTTTATCGGGGTTGCGATTTCCATCACCTTGTTTCTGCGTAAGGCCAGCAAGCCTTACCTGAAGGAATACGAGTTCAACGATCTCGGTGAGCTAAGGGAAAAAGAGGTGAACGAAGCGAGGCCGATTCCCGCGATTTCCATCGTGCATGTGGAAGGGGATTTGTTTTTCGGCGCGTCGGAGTTGTTCCGCACGCAGATCCAGCGGATTGCTGCCGACCCAGCGATCAAGGTCATCATCCTGCGTTTGAAAAACGCACGCCACCTGGACGCGACAAGTGTCATGGCACTGGAGGATTTGGTTGGCTTCATCCGCCGCCAAGGTCTGTATTTGTTGATATCCGGAGCATCCAAGGACGTTTATAAGGTTCTAAAGCGCTCGGGTATTTTGGAAATACTGCAAGAGGGCGCGGATCGCACCCAAGGCGAAAGCAATATCTTTCTCGCGATGCCATCGAATCCCAATATTTCGACGCGGGACGCATTGCGCCGCGCGCAACAACTGCTCGGCACGAAGGAGGCCGATGTCCGGATTTTTTACGATCCGAAACATAAACGGTAATCAGGATTACTCGCTGCCGCCTTTGCCGGGATACGGTTTGATTTTGGATGATGCTACTTAGCAAAAGGCATGTTGCAATTTGAATGATCGTTGCCTTGATTTGCATTGTTACTTGCAACCGGCCCAGCATCCGCATCAGGCTTTGCATAAAGAGATCTGGAATCCGCATCCATAAAAGACCGACCCTTATGAATGATTTAAAAAACACTATCCGCCACGCTGTTTGCCGCTGGTGCTATGAGGACATTCCTTTGGAGCAGTTTTGCGCTGCCGCTAAAGATATCGGTCTCGTGGCGATCGATTTATTGGATACCCCGGATTTTGAAACGATACGCAAATACGATCTGGATTGTCCCGTGGTCACCTTTCCGACGGCGACCACGCGCACCGGAATCAAGGTCGGGATGATTGAAAAATCTTTCAACCGTATCGAGCATCACGATGCCCTCGCGGAAGTCTATGAGCGGAAACTCCATGACTGTGTGAAAGTTGGCGCGAAACAACTCATCTGCTTTTCCGGAAACCGGGAAGGGATGGATGATGAACAAGGTCTCGAAAATTGCGCGATTGGATTGGAAAGGATTTTGCCAGTCGCTGAGAAACTCGGGATCACTTTGACGATGGAATTGCTAAACTCCCGCGTCGACCATCCCGACTACATGTGTGACCGCAGTCATTGGGGGACGGCGTTGGCAGACCGGTTGGCGAGCCCGAATTTCAAACTGCTCTATGACATTTATCACATGCAGATCATGGAGGGCGATATCATCGCGACCATTCGTGCGAAACATGCCTATTTTTCTCACTACCACACCGGAGGTTGCCCGGGCCGGAATGAAATCAACGAAACCCAAGAGCTGAATTTCCCAGCCATCATGCGGGCGATTTTGGAAACGGGCTATACCGGATATGTGGCGCAGGAATTCATTCCGAAATGTGAGGATAAACTCATGAGTTTGCGACAGGCCGTGCAGATTTGCACGGTTTGAGCGAACTATGCATTTTTCTTCATCTGTGTTTTCCAAAGATTCAATGCGATGGCAAATGTCGCGAAAAACGTGATGAAGATCAACGCGCCTCCGGCTGCTTGCCAAGGCCCTAACTTTTCTTTGATAGAGTCACTCAAGCCAAAACCGAATAATCCGCCGTAAAGAACGATAACGTGAAAGATATAGATGGCAAAAGTTTCCTGGCCGATCCTGAGCATCCACGGAGCATGAATCCCATACCGGATCTCGATAATACGCAAGATTCCGAAAAATAAAACCACTTCGAAAGCACGCTCGGTGAACCACGCGATACCCTCCGCAGCGTATTCCGGCATGGGAACACAGATCGCCACGAGCCATATCGATTTCAGTCCCGCAGCGAGGATGAAAAACCAGCTACATGATCGGAGAGTCGGGTGTTGATCGTTCCGCGCGCGCAAATATGCACCCATCGCACCACCGAGTAACGCATATCCTAACCATGGCGTGAGCGGGAAAATGGATCTCGGTCCGCTCAGCGCATTTTGGATGATCTGCGGCCAACCATCAGGGACGTGCGTTCCTTCCGGCAGGCTTTTCAGCCAAACATAGACGGACAAACAAATCACCGTTCCCCATGCGTAAAAAGTCACTAAAGAAAATTTACCGATCGCGCGGTGGAGCGCCGCAATCAAAATCAATACAATCAGGCCGACTCCGATGCATTGCAGGACATGAAATGCAAAAATCCAATCGCTGAAACCGCCTTTTAAATAATCCGGAAATCTTCGTAAACTGAGTTGTACTGCATAACCCCAAAACAGCAATTGCGCGGCTCTGATGAAACCTTTGCGCACCCGCACCTGTCCGTAAAATGAAGAACTTTTTTCCCCCGTGAGTAGGAATACGAAAATCATGCCCGCCGCAGTGAAAAAAAGAGGTGCTGTGAATCCTCGTATCGTGTTCCAAATGAGATAGATGAAATTCGACGGATCCCGCGCCTCTTGAGTGAGTGTCAGGCCGATAAAGTGCCCTTCCAGCATCAGCAGGATCGCAATCGACCGCGCTAAATCGATAAACTTCAGCCTTGGTTTGGAAATGGCGGGCGCATCGGCGATCATCACCGAAAAGCAATGCCTGCCATCGTCGATGCTGACCAGATCATTTTATCTGGAAATGCTTCGGCATCGCTTGCCACCACCTCACTCTCTTGCGTAAAATTGCCGACCTCGAAAATCATGTCCGATCCCACACCTGCCTCATCCTCTCAAGCTCATCTCGAACTCATTGCTCGCGAGACCGGTATCAAGCTTTCTTCTGTTGTCGCTACTGCCAAATTGCTCGCCGAGGGCGCGACGATTCCGTTCATCTCCCGTTATCGAAAAGAATCCACGGGCTCTCTCGACGAAGTGCAAATCCAAGCGATCCGGGACCGCATGCTGCAACTCGCCGAGCTCGATTCCCGCCGCGCGACAATCCTGAAATCGCTCGAGGAGCGCAGCCTACTCACCGATGAGCTGAAGAAAAAAATCCTCGCGGCCCTGACTCTCACCATGCTTGAAGACGTGTTCGCGCCTTACCGCCCGAAACGGCAGACCCGCGCCACCAAGGCGATCGAACGCGGCCTCACACCGCTTGCCGATTTCCTAATGGAAAATCAAAATGCCGATCCCGCCGCGGAAGCCGCAAAGTATATCGATGCTGAAAAGGAGGTCGCCACAGAGGAAGACGCCCTCGCCGGCGCCCGCGACATCATCGCCGAGCGCGTATCCGACGACGCCTCGCTGCGCGGCCAAGTCCGTAAAATCTACGAGGCCGAGGCCACCGTTTCCTCTAAAATCATGTATGGTAAGGAAAAAGAAGATGGCGCGGAAAAATACCGCGACTACTTCGAATGGTCCGAGCCTTTCAAGACCATTCCTTCACACCGCATGCTCGCGATCCGGCGTGGTGAAAAAGAAGTGTTTCTATTCATGCGTATCGACGTGCCAATGGAGCGAGTGGCTACGATTGCCGTAAATGAATGGGTTCGCGGAAAAGGAGTGGCCGTAGAGCAAGTCCGTCTCGCTGTGGAGGACGGCTGTAAGCGCCTGCTGATGCCTTCCATGGAAACGGAAATGCGTTTGCTTGGTAAAAAACGTGCCGATGAAACTGCCATCCAGGTCTTCGCGGAAAACCTCCGTGAGCTGATGCTCGCCTCGCCTTTGGGTCGTCGCCGCACGATCGCGATCGATCCAGGTTTCCGCACGGGTTGCAAAACCGTGGTGCTCGATGCTCAGGGAAATCTTCTTCATCACACCGTGCTTCACTGCACCGCTGGATCGAATAGCCAAGCTTATGAAGCGGCGGTTGAACTCGCTGGCCTGATCAAGAAACATGATATCCAGGCAATCGCGATCGGTAATGGCACCGCCTCCCGCGAGACCGAGGCGTTTGTCAAAAAACTCAAACTCCCTTCGTCGATTCCTGTCATCATGGTCAACGAAAGCGGCGCATCGATCTATTCCGCTTCCGATGCGGCGCGCGAAGAATTTCCCAACGAAGATGTCACCGTGCGCGGTGCCGTTTCGATCGGTCGTCGCTTGATGGATCCGCTGGCGGAGTTGGTGAAAATCGATCCGAAAGCGATCGGGGTCGGGCAATACCAGCATGATGTCGACCAACGCGCGTTGAAAACCTCGCTCGATGATACCGTCATAAGCTGCGTCAATGGCGTGGGCGTGGAACTGAACACCGCCTCAAAACATTTGCTCGCTTACATTTCCGGACTGAACAACACCTTGGCTGAAAATATCATCGCTTATCGCACAGAGAAAGGTGGATTCAGTTCACGTGCGGAGTTGAAACAGGTCCCGCGTCTCGGCGAGAAGGCTTTCGAACAAGCTGCAGGATTTCTTCGTATTCGAGATGCCAAACATCCGCTCGATGCTTCTGCGGTTCACCCTGAGCGCTACGTTTTGGTTGAAAAAATGGCGACTGATATCGGCTGTGGTGTCGCTGACCTCATGCGCGATGATTCGCTGCGAAAAAAAATAAACTTACAAAAATATCTAACAGATGATGTAGGTTTGCCAACACTCCAAGACATTCTGGCAGAACTTTCCAAGCCAGGTCGTGACCCACGCAAGGCGTTTGAAATGTTCAATTTTGCCGATGGCATCGAGAAACCTGCGGATCTGACCGTTGGCATGAAGCTTCCAGGAATTGTCACCAATGTTACCGCGTTTGGAGCTTTCGTCGATGTCGGCGTCCACCAAGACGGCCTCGTCCACGTCAGCCAACTTTCCGATCAATTCGTCCGCGATGCGAGCGAGGTGGTTAAAGTCGGCCAGAAGGTCCAAGTGACCGTGATGGAAGTGGACCTGAAAAGAAGTCGTATCGCCCTGTCGATGAAATCGAATCCCGATTTCGAACCCCGCCAGCGCAGCAACTCCCCCGGCGGCAACGATCGCCAACCCCCACGCCGCGACAACCGCTCACCCTCATCCGCAACTACCGGTAACGATTGGTTCAGCCAAGCTATGACCAAGGCAAAGAAGGACTGATTCCTACGCCACGGGCATTTCCTTATCTGGCCAACTCTTCCAGCAACGCCTGATTGAGTCGAATTCCGGCCTCGAAGTTTTCAATAGGAAAATTTTCGTTCGGAGAATGGATCTGGGCGTCGGAAAGCGCGAGGCCAAGCAGGAGAGTATCGACGTTCAGGATTTCACGGAAAGCTTGGACAATGGGAATCGAGCCGCCTTCGCGGATCAACATGGGCTCGCCTGGAAAGGTGCGTTTCAAGGCGCGTTGAGCGGCTTTGCCGAAATCGGAATGAGGATCGCAGGCATAGGGTTTGCCATCATGGCCGTCTTCAATGATTAGCTTCACACCCGGCGGACAGTGTTTTTCCAAGTGAGCCCTCAGACGTTTCAGGATGACTTGCGGATCTTGATCGGGAACGAGTCGGAAGGAGAATTTCACGAAAGCCTCGGAAGGAATGACGGTTTTCGAGCCCTCGCCTTGGTAGCCGCCACCGATGCCGTTGACCTCTGCCGTTGGCCGCGCAAAGACGCGCTCTGCGGAGCTATAACCCGGCTCGCCAAAGGCTGCAGATGAACCGGTGACTTTCAAATAATCCTGATCGGAAAGCCCCGGAACTTTCGCCCACATTTCCCGCTCCCATGCTTCGAGCGGGCGGACCTCATCATAGAAACCCTCGATGGCAACCTTGCCCTCGGAGTCGTGTAATGAAGCAACGAGGCGAGCCATGGCGGTGGCGGGATTGGCGACCGCACCACCGAAAAGACCCGAATGCAAATCCCTAACAGGTCCGATGATTTTCACTTCCGCGCACGTGATTCCGCGTAATCCATAACCCAGAGTTCCGGTGTTGGGCGCGACCATTCCTGTGTCAGATATGGCGATGATGTCGCATTTCAATTCGTCACGGTGTTTTTCGAGAAACGGCGCGAGATTAGGTGAACCGATTTCTTCTTCGCCTTCGAAAAGGAATATGAGGTTCACGGGAAGTTCGCCTTTGGCTTCGAGGGTTTTCCCGACGCCGAGGATGTGAGCGAGCATCTGGCCCTTGTTGTCCGTGGCACCGCGCGCCCAGACTCTGCCGTCGCGGATCTCCGGAGAGAACGGCGGAGACTGCCAGAGTTCTAATGGATCGGCAGGCTGTACATCGTAGTGTCCGTAGATCAGAACCGTTTTACGATCCGCCTGATGCTGGTTTCTTGCGATGACAATCGGATGCCCGGGTGTTTCATGAAGCTCGGAGGTGAGATGCATGGCGGAGAGTTTTCTAATAATCCATTCCGCGCAGTCGCGCACATCCTGCCGGTGTTTGGAATCAGTCGATACGCTGGGGAATGAGAGAAAGGTGAAGAGTTCTCGAAGTTCGGGTGTCATGCTGCTGGGAAAATAAGCCATCAAACCGCTGGCGGAAAGCAAAACAAGATATCGGCTACTCTAACTCCCGCCCACAGATTCGTCACACTCCCGCCTTCAAATCTCTCACGCTCCACAGCGTTCCTCCTGCTCCTTTTCCCACACCCCGCATTTTCCGCGCGCCGTCTTTTCTTTTCTCTGAAAATCTCTCCCGAGCCTCGTCGAACGCGTCGTTTACGAAACTCTTGCTCCCGATCACCGCGCCGTCGGTGAAAT
>JBIIFS010000160.1:0-3593 GCA_044237185.1 Luteolibacter sp. | reverse complement strand
GATTGGGTTTCTCGCGGAAGCGCTTCACCTCAACCGGTGAATGTTGAAAATCCATGCCGGGAATCGATGCGAGCTCACCGCGCTCGATATATCCGTAGGACGGGCAGGGCCAGGTTGGCTTGATGCCGATCGTGACCAAACCATCGGAATGTTCCGCACAAGCGAGCGCGTCTTTCATGACGGATTGGTAGGCATGGTGATCTTTGATCAGTTGATCCGATGGTAAAACCATCATGATCGCATCCGGATTACGTGCCGAAATCAGCCCGATGCCAAGGGCGACGGCGGGCGCGGTATCCCGCTTTGCCGGCTCTGCGAAAATGTTTTCAGCCGGAAGCATGGAGGCGATTTGACGAACGGATTCGACCTGTAGGGAGTTGGTCAGGATCAGAATGTTTTCAACAGGAACCAGACCGACAAGCCGGTTGATCGTAGCTTCCAGAAGGGTTCCGTTTCCAAAAAGATCGAGGAGCTGCTTGGGCTTGTCGTTACGGCTGAGAGGCCAGAAGCGGGTTCCGGAGCCTCCTGCTAGGATTAGGGCATAGGTGTTTTCGGGAGTTGGCATGCGGGTGGGATGGTAACCCATCTTGGCTCTTCGGGAAGCTACAATATCTTTTCTGTGAGAATCATTTCTTGAGTTGTCGAAACCGATTGAAATGGGTAGGTTTACCCCATGTCAGATCAGCATATGGACGCCACGCCGGTATGGGTAGAAGGTAGCACCTTGGCTGCCCCCGTGATTCTCGGAGCAGCAGCAGGCCTTTTGGTGGGCGATATGATGCACAGCAATGCGAGACGCGGTATCGGCATCAGCCTCGGAGTTCTCGGAATTTTGGCTTTTGTCCCGCTTGTCGTCGATGGCGTGGCAGGACTGATCACCGGTCCTAAGAGCAAATTCGGAGTGAACCGCAAAATCCAAAAAATCCGCGATATCGGGATTGGTTCGCCCTCGCATGACGACGTTGATGATATGTTGCGCGAGCAGGGCGTTATTTGATCTTTTAGGGAGATCGATGGGTTATTTTGAAAATATTCCAAGGATTCTTGGAATAAATAGGAGGCGGTGACGCTCTTAAAGGTGGAAGTACAAAATTATCCTCCTTTTTTATGTCCTACGAATCCGACTCCAGCATGAAAATCTACCTTCGGGAGATATCAAAGACCCCTTTGCTTACGGTTGAAGAAGAAATCCAACTTGCCGAGCGTATCAAAGACGGTGACCCCGACGCCCGCGCGCACATGATCCGCGCGAATCTGCGTTTGGTGGTGAAAATCGCACAAGATTATTCCAATTACGGCCTTCCGGTCACGGATCTTATTTCCGAAGGAAACATCGGCCTGATGAAGGCGGTTGAACGTTTCGATCCTGAAAAGGGCGGCAAGCTTTCGACCTATGCCGCATGGTGGATCAAACAATCCATCAAACGCGCTCTTGCCAATCAATCGAAGACCATCCGCCTGCCAGTTCACATGGTGGACAAGATTGCAAAAATGCGTCGCATTTCATCCCTTCTCGCAGAGGCCTTGGGTCGCGAGCCAACGGATGAAGAGTTGGCGGATGAAGTGGGTCTGCCGCGCCGCAAGCTTGCGATCTTGAGACAAGCATCCCAACGTCCGGCATCGCTTGATGCTCCGATCAATGAAGGTGAAGCCACTGAATTTGGAGAGGTCATTAGTGATGAGCGTGCGGAAAATCCTTTCGACATGCTTTCCGATAAGAACATGCACGGTGAAATTGACGGGCTTCTCTCGTTGCTCGATGAGCGTGAGCGCCGCATCATTGATGAGCGTTTCGGTTTGAACGGCAAAAAGCCACTGACCTTGGAAGAAGTGGGACGCGAGTTCGGTGTGACACGCGAGCGTATCCGCCAACTCCAAAACTCGGCCCTAACCAAAATGCGCCGCGCCTTGAGCAAAAAGGAAAAGCCTTTGCCAAAGCCGGTGAGCGGCCTTGCATAAGTCCTGCCTCATTCTAACAATATCCAAAACCGCTGAGTGTTTCATCCAGCGGTTTTGGTATTTTTAAAATCCGTCTAGAGTCCTGATTTTTCAATCAGCGCGCGCAGTTGCTGCTGAAACTCCATGATGTCCTCGCGCGAGGGTTGGTAACCGGTGGTGGTGAAATCGAGAGTGGGGCGGCCGGTTTGATCGAGGCTCCACACGCCAAGCTCACCATCGCTGAACGTGACTTTTCCACTGACCAAGCTACCGGGTAAGGGAAGCGCATCCATCGTGACATGGGTGCCGCCCTCGGGAGGTAAGGGTGGTTCGGCCAATTCAGCAATCGGCTCCGGTTCTTTTTCTACCACCAGTTCAATGCCCAAATCCAAAATAAGAAAGCGCGTGTCCATGTATGTCAGCGAATGATTCATTTCCGCACTGATGCGCTGCTGGATTTCAGGCAGCTGGGCCCCCGCCGAGGCCCATGTTTTGATCGTGTTGATTTGATCCGCTGTGAGCTGTTTTGAACTGAACATGGCGGGATTCTGATGATTCTCGAAAACTTTCCCAGAACAATAGCGCGATCAATTTCGGAAAGATCAACCGCGAATGAACGGGCATGAAGAAATTTTAACCACGGAATGCGCAGAATGCACGGAATGATGTAAAATTTAGAATCTAAGACCTGATGATTCACTTAATCATGCGCAGATATGGAGAAAGTCGTCCCATTCCGAGTGCTCCGTGCATTCCGTGGTTAACCATCTTGATTCGTTCATTCGCGGTTGAATTTTGCTCATTTGGATATGTTGTCTCAACTGGATCAACTTGAACCTTGATGTGAGATTCCACTTGGCAAATCGGCCACACCGTAAATCATTCAGTCATGTCAACGACTGCTTATCTCAAGGAAATGTTCGATCTCACTGGAAAAACCGCCGTCGTGATCGGTGGCACTGGAGAACTTTGCGGAACGATGGCCGTGGGGCTTGCTCGCGCAGGTGCAACCGTCGTTCTCGGAGGACGTATCAAGGAAAAAGCCGACAAGCGTTTGGCTGAAATCGAATCCCATGGCGGTAAAGGATATTTCGTTCCGGTCGATGTGACTTCCCGCCAATCTCTTCATGATATGTTAGACACAGTCTTGGAAAAATCCGGCGGAGTGGACATCTTGGTCAATGGTGCCGGCACCAACTCGCCGACCCCGTTTTTGGAAATTTCCGAGGAAGAATATTCCCGCATCATCGACACCAACCTCACCGCGATCTTCCGTGCTTGCCAGGTCTTCGGTCAGTATTTTGTCGATGAAATGAGACCCGCCTCGATCATCAACCTTGGCTCGATCTCCGGACTCAATCCGCTTTCACGCGTCTTCACTTATTCGGCATCAAAGGCAGCGGTTCACAACCTCACCCGCAACCTCGCCCGCGAGTGGGCGGACAAAGACATCCGCGTCAATACCCTCGTCCCCGGCTTCTTCCCCGCAGAGCAAAACCGCAAAGTGTTAGATGAATCCCGCGTGTTGGACATTCTTCGCCACACCCCGTCATCACGCTTCGGCAATGCGGAAGAACTCATCGGCGCCACTCTCCTCCTCGCCTCGCCAAAAGCATCGTCTTTCATCACCGGCATGGAAATGATTGTCGACGGCG
>JBIIFS010000073.1:0-9321 GCA_044237185.1 Luteolibacter sp. | reverse complement strand
ATCGCCGGGTTTCAGCTCGCCAAGGTGTCGCCTTGATTGCGGTGCTCTGGCTGATCGCAATTCTGTCACTCGCTGCGATCACGACCCTGCGCGTCATCTCATTCGACGCAGAGATCACCACTTCCAAAATCCACGGCTCGCGTGCCTTACAACTCGCGGAAATGGGGATCGCCATCGGAGCCAACCCGGTTGTGGAGCGCAATGACCCGTTACTCCATCGCATCGATGAGGAAAACAACGAAGAAATCCATGTCACCCTCAGCTCTGAAAGCGCGCGTTTCAACATCAACTCTCTCGTTCTGGCGGAAGACAAAACCCTCATCCGCTCAATATTCATCAACTGGGGTTTGGATCTTGATGCCGCACAAGCTCTGACCGATGCTTTTACGGACTGGGTTGACGCGGATCAGGAGGTTGCTCTCAATGGAGCGGAAACCGAGGAATACATCCGTATAGGGCGCATCAACCAACCTTTCAACAGACTGTTTTATGACATCGAGGAAATGCGGCTCGTGCGCGGAATGGATCAGATTGAGGCACTCCGCCCTGATTGGAGAAATTGGTTTACCATCTGGTCCGGGGGAACACTCGATATCAACGAGGCGGATGCCGAACTCATTTCGGTGGCGGCTGAGGTCACCGCCGCCCAGGCCTCAATCATCCCCAATACGGTCCGTGGCCCGGACGGCATCCGCAATACCCAGGATGACGTTCCTTTCAAAGATCTGACTTCCGCAATTTCCTTGCTTGGCATCGATGCAAATTCACGCCAAGACATAGCCCAGCGTTTTACCATCAACGACACCACGACACGCATCACCTCAACCGCACGCTCCGGAGAATCCAAACGCCGCATCATCGCCATCGTCAAAAATCGCACCGGAAAACCCATCCTGCTCAGCCGCACCAACGAGATCATTCCCTGATAATCACCCCCCCAACTCCAAAGACCTTTTTCTTCGCTATGGCAAAATCCAATTCTACTTATCTTCTCATCCCCGGTGAAACCGAATGGGAGATTTGGTCGATTACGCCAAACCAAGCTGCGACACTTCATGCCTCGCACCCCGTCAAACATCCCTCGGAAATTGCAAATCTTCCCGCTGGGGATCTGATCTTTTTCTTTCCCGTTCAGGCACTCACCGCGTTGCCGCTGCGGGTTCAAACCGGAGATTCATCCCTATTTTCCGATCTGGCCGCCACCCATGCGGAACGCGCCGGTTTACGCCCGGATCCACTTGCCGGTCAACTTACGGACATTTTTCCCATCTCCACCTCAGCTGAGGAGTCGACTTTACTATACATAGTCCTCCGAAATCCGACAGCGGAAGCCCTGCCCTCCAAATCACCCAAAGCTTTCGATCTCTCCGCACGCGCGTTTCCAAATAGCGGCAACTCACTGAGCCTCTGGCGTGAGCTCAACCAATGGGTCTTTGCCATCCATCACGAGGGAAAACTCCTCTACAGCCAGTCCACCGCTTCTTTGGGCGTTTCTCCAGATGCAAACCTGATCCGCGAAATCCGCATCGCCATCGCCCAACTCTCCATGCAAGGCATTGAGGTTAAACCGGACAAAGCCATCGTCTGGTCAAACGATACTCAGACCCAAACCTCTGAGCTAGCAAAAGCTTTGACTATCCAGGTCGATCTCTCCCCGAAACCCGCTCCATCTCTTCCAGAGCAGTTAAGCTCTCTCCTTCCTGCCGATGTCCGTGCCGCCCGCCGTGCCGCCCGCCGACGCCAAAACACGATCTTCGCCATCGCCGCTGTCGCCCTTTTCTATATCGGCGCGATCGGATACTTCGGGTTTGATCTCTGGAAAACCCATTCCTCCACCCAAAAACTCAAAGAACGCGCTGCCATCATCTCACCCGCACGTGAAAGCTTCGCCTTACACATCGAAAAATGGGACGAACTCGAATATGGCATCAGCCGCGAATACAATACGGTGGATATTCTCCACCGCATTTCCAAATACATCCCCGCCAACTCTGGACTTCGTCTGACAACCGCAGATATTCAGCCTAACGAGATCAGATTGGTAGGTGAGGCTCCACAGTCTCAAGCTATCACACAGTTCTCTCTAAACCTCAAAAAAAGCAACGATCTCACCCATTATCGATGGGAAGATGGCCGCCCACGACAATCCAACCGTGGCTGGGAATTCACCTTCGTCGCTTCAGCTCCCCAAGCCACACCGTAACTATTCCAGATTCCTCGGGTTAATCTCGAAGCTTTTTCACTGACAAACATGCTTTCCCAACCTAGCCTCCCCCACTTCTCACATGTCATCCCGCGAAAAAAAATTACTCTCTCTCTTGCTCCTCGCGGGGTTTTTGATACTCAATCTTTTTCTCTATTCCCAATATCTGCAGAAAAAAAATCTTTTTGAGAACGCTCTGGAAACGGCAAAAATCGAGCTCCAACAGGCCAAAACCAGCCAAGATAACGCGGCGCAATACGCAGAACAAATGCAATGGCTTACTGACCATGAACCCGCCCAAACAGATGCGCAAACTGTCCAAGGCCAGCTTCAGGCATTCATTGAAAAAGAAGCAATCGCAGCAGGACTGACCGTCAAACCCCAGGAATTTCTCCCCACAGATACAACAGGCAAACACTACCACCGCGCCCAGATTAAAATCAGCGTCACAGGCAGAGAAGAATCCCTCTATCGCTGGCTCAATGCCGTTAACGATCCATCCGCCTTTCGATCAGCCATCCAAATCCGCTTAAACCCGAACACTCAGGACGACACTCTCATCGACTGCAGCGCGGTCATATCCCAGTGGTTTCCTGCCGAAAAAACAGACTCATGAAACCGTTCCTCTTCATCGCTTTTCTGGGCATGATGCTGTGCTCAATCTCTCTCGCACAGGTTCCCGAAAAGAAACCTCACCAGTTTTACAGCGGACTCTGGCTGAATAGCCCCTTTACGACCAAACCGATAGTGACCGGTGACACAAAAATGAGCAACCCCCTCGATGATTACCACCTCACAGGCATCGCTCCCATCGAAGGGGGATACCGGATTACCATCGCCAACAAGAAAGACAAAAACGCCAAAAAAATCATCATCGAGCCCGGGAACGACTCTGGCTTCGAAGTTGTTTCGGTGAATCGCAACCCCGAAATAAGTCTCGGCACAACCGTAACTCTCAAAAAAGGATCCATGGAGGGCGTGGTGCGCTTCGAACCCAATCTCGTGGTTCTCAACGCCCCTGCCTCAACAACAAATCCCACTAACACCCCCCCCGGCATCGTCAACCCAAACCAACCCACCCCTCCCGGTGGCCAAGCCACTCCCAACACGACCACTCGCCCCAGAATCATTCCTCCGGTCAAACCATCCCAACAAAAGCCCCCCAATAACAGTCCGCAATCCAGACCAGGTCGCAACTGATCACTGCAACGCCTCTCTGTTCCTCTGAATCCAAGCATCAACTTCCCCATCACCGAATGAGCCGCCACCTTCTTTTTCTGACCGTATTTCAATTCACCTGCCTCCCTCTCTTTTCTCAGGATGCCGAACAACCGGCCATTCCCGGAAATGTTCAGGAAAAAGCCCAAAAGCCCGCAGGCGACAACACCCTGATCAAGGAAAAAATCGAATTCACCGAATGTAACGGCAATGAACTCGCCGACCTCTACACCAAATACACGGGTCGTAGGGTCATCGTCTCATCGGCGGCCTCCAAAGCATCCTTCGCTCTCGTGATCGATGCCTCACCAAAGAATCCTCTCACCTACGCCAAAGCCTCGGAAATCCTCAAAAAGACCGCAACGATAGAGAATTTCATCTTCGTCCCAGATGCCACAGACTCCAATCTCGATTTCCTAACCCTCGCTTCCGGAGGAATCAGACCCACCAACATCGGTGTTCCGGTCTTTACTGAAGACGACCCGCTCCCTCAAGGCGATGCCGTGATTTCCTATGTGATGAAGCTCGATCACATCAAACCCGATGAAGCGGTTCGCACTTTCACACAGATCATCGGTCAATTCGGCGCCTTTGGATCCATCGCCGCCGTCCCTAACGCAGCCGCCGTGATCATAACCGAAAACACCTCGCTGATTCGTAAACTCATCGATATCAGGGTCCAAATCGACAAACCCTCCAGCCTGGTCACGAATCGCTTCATCACGGTGAAATTTGCCGATGTCACCGAGCTGGCCACCACGCTCAACGAAATGCTTGGAAATCAGCAAGAAACCAAGCTCACCGCCGGAATCCAACGCACCCCCCAAACTCCCGGAATAGTCAATGATGCGACGGCAATCAATAAGGATCCCGGCGGCACCTCTTCCGGTGAGGAAACCCCCTTGCAAATCATTCCTGATGCCCGCACCAACCGCATCGTCGCTATCGGTCGTCCGGTCGATATTCTCTTCATCGAAGGCCTTATCGCTCAGTTTGATGTCGAGTCAGACCAACGCAATTTCCTTCGCAGAAAACTCGAATTCCTCGCGGTTGCCGATTTCCTCCCTATCGCCGGTGATGCTCTGACACGTGCCTTTTCCGGAACCGGAACCAGCGGAACCGATGCAACCAACCCATCTCAGCCCGGCGCATCAAGGAATACAACCTCCAGACAACAAACTGGCAGTTCCTCAAATAACAACACCAATAACAGAAATACTTCCAACTCAGGTTTCGGAGGCATGGGAAATTCTGGCGGAAGCAGTGCTAACAAAGGCGACTCCCTCCAGGAACCCGATGCCAACTCGGCACCGGTTTCGCTCCTCGTCGGCCGCACGCTCCTTGTCGCAGACAACATCACCAATTCCATCATCGTCCAAGGCCCTCCATCTAGCGTCGAAATCATCGAAAAACTCCTCGATCAGGTCGATGTCAAAGCCGACCAAGTCATGATCTCAACCGTCTTCGGACAACTCTCACTCGGCAAAACAACTAAGACGGGAGTGGATTGGATTCGTGCCTTCCGCGGTGGCGAAAACGGTGGACTCGGCTTTTCCAATCTCGGAGGAAAAAACAACACCGCCAATCTTCCCAATGATTTGACCAACCCGGCAACCGGCGCAGCAGATGATTCAGGACTGGTTGCCGGCAATCTTTTCCCTAGCCAAAGCGGTTTATCACTCTACGGAAAAATCGGCAACTCGCTCGCCGGTTACGTCAATCTACTCTCTTCCAATAGCGATTTTACCATCCTCTCCCGTCCATCCATCTTCACCGCTAACAACCGAAAAGGCACGATCTCATCAGGTAAACGCGTTGCGATCCCCACAAACTCGAATTCATTTACAGGCGGCGGCGTATCTACCAACGTCGAATACCGCGATGTGGTATTGAAGCTCGAAGTCATTCCACTTATTAATTCGGAAAAGGAAATCACCTTACAAATCGCTCTGGTCAGCGATAGTATCGGTAAAGATACACCTATCGAAGGGTTAGGAAATATTCCTGAGATAAATACCAGGGAACTTGTTACTACCGTTACCGTTCCCAATAACCAAACGATTGTTCTCGGTGGATTGATCACAAACAACGATACCGAATCGGTGACCGGCATCCCCATCCTCAGCGACATCCCGGGACTCGGTCGTCTGTTCTCAACCAAAACCAAAGGGGTTGATCGTGATGAACTGATGATTTTCATCCAGCCATCCATTGTGAATGGTGCCAAATCCCTCAACTCTGTCCAAAGCAACATGGATGACCGCTACGATGTCTCAGACCCCGCCCGCCTCTTCGCGGACGGTCCCGAACTCCCTCCCCTTGTCGATCCAAGTATCGTTCCTGGCAGTGAGAAGGATGCGAACAAAACCGCTCCCGCCGATCGCAAAGTCAAGCGCCCCATCCACAAGAGATAGGACCGCGCGAGTCCACTCGCGCATGATTTGATTACTAAAAAAAAGGGTGCCGTCCCCCTGTAAGCCGGATTCTGTCCACCTCGGTTTTACCCGAAGCTGGACGGTCATTTCTCTCAACCCGGCTTGCACCGAGCGCCCCGCTTGCGCGGAGTGCGACTAATACCCGGGAGTGAACGGACGAGCAGTCCTTTCCCTGTTATGTCTTGCACCACTTGGGGTTTACATTGCCACTCCGGTTGCCCTCGGCGCGGTGGGCTCTTACCCCACCATTTCAACCTTACCTGTGCTCTTACGAGCCATCGGCGGTGTATTTTCTGCTGCACTTTCCATCCGCTTGTCTCTCGACTCACGTTCCCTGCTTTCACAAGGCAAGTTGCTCTATGGTGTCCGGACTTTCCTCAACGAGAACTCGCGCTCTCATCGCGACCGTCCAGGAGACGGCACACACAGTAAACGCTGAAATGTGAAACGCTGAAAAGCTGAAAAGCCAGAAATGGCACCTTATTTGAGCGTTTCAGCTTTTCGGTATCTCAGCTTTTACCAAACGAACACATCCAAAAAGAACCAAGCAATCATCAAAACCCCAATGATGACCTTGACCATAATCCCCACCATCGTTCCCACCATACTGCCCACGCCGGACACCGCAGAATCCCTGATCTCCCTTTTCGCAAATAACCTTTCAAATCCAAACGCCCCTACAAGTGGTCCAATCAACAGCCCAAAAGGCAGAAAAAATAACCCCACTATTCCTCCCACCAATGCGCCCAACGCTCCCCACTTAGTTCCACCAAACCATTGAGTCCCTAATGAACCACAGACAATTTCAAAAACCTGCGAGATAGCCATCAGCAAAATCAAAATCCCAAATCCCCACCAAGCAATCCCAGCATCTGGCCCAACCATCAGACGATGCTAAATAGCCGCCAACAAAATAAACAAATGCCCTGGTAAAGCCGGCAAGACACAACCCACCAATCCCACAATCAATAGACTCCCCGTCACAATCCACACCCCACCTCCTTGCGAAAACTCATTCACTCACGAAATCTAGCCATAAGCACAAAAAATAAAACCCAAATACTCCCCCTCACCCATAACTGAATCACCCCACTCACCATCTCAGATTTTCACACACTAAATCACCCACTATAAAGCCCTCATCCCATCTCCCCACTTACAATCTTTGTCACAGCTGTGACAAAGATTGTAAAATCAGTTTCTTCGGCCTGGGTTTGACTTTTGAGATTACAAAATTCCTGTTTCGCGATTGAAACTTCGGATTTCTTAATTATTCTGACAGGCATGCGCTACGCGATCGCTTCACTCATTTTTCTGACATCGACGCTTTTTGCACAAGAGTCTCACATCGTTGTAGAGGCTTATTCTGGGAAAGTGCTCTCCGCATCCAGCGCCACGACCAAGCACTCGGTTGCTTCCCTAACGAAAATTGCCACGGCTATCGTCGCGGTCGATTGGGCGACCGCTACTGAGACCGATCTGGGTGCGACGTCTCTTACCATCCCGGAATCCGCAAATCTTCTCGGTCAAGCTACCGCAATCGGCCTCAAAGTTGGTGATACGATGACTTTAAGAGACGCTCTCTATGCATCCCTACTGCGATCCGATAACTACGCTGCTCTTGCCATCGCCAACCATGTTGGTAGCGATATCCTTGCACGTCGTGGACTAAATGGAGATCCCATCCAAGCATTCGTTAGAGAGATGAATCAACTGGCCAAATTCGTTCTCGCGAAAAACACCCGTTTCACCAATCCCCATGGTCTGGATCTTGAACCCAAACCCGGTTACTCCACCGCCGCTGATATCGCCCGCTTTTCCATCCACGCGATGCGCCGCAATCCCATTACCTTCATCACCCGCCAACCATCCCGTGAAGTCAAAATTAACGGGTTCGCCAAAACAATCACCAACACCAACGAGCTTGTCGGAGAAACGGGCATCCTCGGCATCAAGACCGGTACCACACAAAACGCCGGCCCCTGCCTCTCCACCTGCATGGATCGCGATCCACTTGTCCGAACCAAGCCCGACGGCAACAAAGGCGTGACCCCGCGCCGCCTCATCGTCGTCGTCCTCAACAGCCCGGATCGCTTCAATCGCTCACGTAAACTGCTCCGCGATGGCTGGGCTTACTATGATGCATGGCTTGCCGCCGGTGCCTTGGTAAAGAGCCCCAAACACGAACTTCTAGCCACCCCTCCTCCGGTAAAATAGTTGTTCCTTGAGATTTGAAACTTGAGATTTGAAACTTATGCGCATCGGCATCCTAAATAGCGGCGGAGATTGTCCCGGACTCAATGCCGTGACTCATGGTGTGGTCGGTGCCGCACATAAAATCGGCTGGGAAGTCATCGGTTTCAGAGACGGATTCGAAGGTTTACTCCCTCCTGGTGATTACCGCTTTCTCACACCCGAGGACACCATGGGTATCCTTAAGCTTGGCGGCACCATTCTTGGCTCAACGAACAAAGGCCATTTCTCCGCAAAAATCGGCGTCGGCAACGTCACTGAAATACCGAAAGAAATCGTCGATCGCGCCCTCCGCACCATCGACCAACTCAAAATCGAAGCCCTCATCATTGTCGGCGGAGATGGTTCACTCACCACCGGACTTCAACTTTTCCGTCAGGGCTGGCCAATCATCGGCGTCCCCAAAACGATTGATAACGATCTCTCCGCAACCGCGATGTCTTTCGGCTTCGACAGTGCCGTCACTACAGTTGTGGATGCGCTGGATCGTCTCAATACCACGGCCGAATCACACAAACGCGTGATGGTGCTTGAAGTCATGGGTCGCCACGCCGGATGGATCGCACTCTGGGGGGGTATCGCCGGAGGTGCAAACGTCATTCTACTTCCTGAAATTCCTTTCTCTCTTCAAAAAATCGCCGAGTTCATCAAACAACGCGATGCCCAAGGCCAGCACTCCACCCTCGTGGTTGTCGCCGAGGGTGCGAAAATGCCCGATGGCGAACTCGTCGCCGTGGATCAAAATTGTTCCGGGGAAATCCGTCTCGGCGGCATCGGCGAGCAAGTGGCCACTCGCCTGCAAGAACTCACAAAAAAAGAGACCCGCGCCACAACCCTCGGGCATCTGCAACGCGGCGGCGCACCCACCGCGTTCGATCGCATTCTCGGAATGCGCTTCGGCGTCATGGCGGTCAATCTGGCAAGACAAAAAGCCTTTGGCCGCATGGTGTCTTATGAAGCCTATCACGTGGATTCCGTGACGATCGAGGAAGCCGTGAACAAACTCCGCCTCGTCGATCCCCATGGCGAAGTCGTCCAGGTCGCCCGCGCCGTCGGCATTTGCATGGGGGATTCATAAAGAGTCCAGAGTCCAGAGTCCAGAGTCCAGAGTCCAGAGTCCAGAGTCCAGAGTCCAGAGTCCAGAGTCCAGAGTCCAGAGTCCAGAGTCCAGAGTCCAGAGTCCAGAGTCCAGAGTCCAGAGTCCAGAGTCCA
>JBIIFS010000155.1:0-3748 GCA_044237185.1 Luteolibacter sp. | reverse complement strand
GAGTCTGAGTCTTGAAACTTGAGATTTGAAATTTCAAAAACCGTCCTTGCCGTCCACCCGTCTCCTCCATAAGTTCGCGCAACCTATTTCATTGCGTGTCACTGCCTGTCTCCAAACCTCACATCATCGGTATCCTTCCGGCTCGCTGGGGCTCCACCCGCTTCCCCGGAAAACCGCTTCACCTCATCGCTGGCAAACCACTCATCCAACACGTTTGGGAACGTTGCAAACTCGCAACGAAACTTTCCGAAATCATCATCGCTACCGATGATGAACGCATCGACGAAGCCGTCGCATCATTCGGCGGCAAAGCGGTGATGACCTCGCCTGATCACCCGACTGGAACCGACCGACTCGCCGAGGCCATCCAACAAATTCCGCACGCCACCCACATTCTCAACATTCAAGGTGATGAACCCCTCATCGATCCCGAACTGATTGATGAACTTGCCGCTGCCCTCTGCAACGATCCAACCTTGGACATGGTCACCGCCGCCAATCCTCTCGATCCGAACGATCCGGCCGTCGCCGATCCCAACATCGTAAAAGTCGTCCTCAAGCTCAACGGAAACGCCCTCTACTTCTCCCGCTCACCACTGCCTTATTTCCGTAACGCGGTGGAAAATCTTCAGGTCCTCCGCCACAAAGGCATCTATGGCTACCGCCGCGATTTTCTCGAAACATTCGTCACCTGGCCGCCCTCCCCGCTAGAACAAGCCGAATCACTCGAACAACTCCGCGCCCTCGAAAACGGCGCCAATATCAAAGTCCTTCTGACAACCGACACTTCCCCCGGCGTCGACACCCCAGAACAAGCTCTTGAAGTCGAACGACTTCTTACGATTTAAAAAAAACATCCACAAGCCTCTTCCTCGAAGTTTAAAATTTAGAATTTGAAATTTATGAAATACATCTTTGTCACCGGCGGCGTGGTTTCCTCTCTAGGAAAAGGTCTTGCGGCCGCATCCATCGGAACTCTCCTCGAAGCACGCGGACTCAAAACCCTGATGCAGAAGTTCGATCCTTACCTCAACGTCGACCCCGGCACGATGTCGCCCTATCAGCACGGCGAGGTATATGTTTTGGATGACGGCGCGGAAACCGATCTCGACCTCGGTCACTATGAGCGTTTCACCTCGGGCGTGCTTTCCCAAATGAACAACCTCACCTCAGGTCAGGTGTTTGATTCCGTCATCAAAAAAGAACGCCGTGGCGAATACCTGGGGAAAACCGTCCAGTTCATTCCCCACGTCACGGATGAAATCAAGGACCGCATGCACTCGGTCACCAAAAACAATCCGGATGTCGATGTACTCATCACCGAAATCGGCGGAACCGTCGGTGACATGGAAGGGCTGCTTTTCATCGAAGCCCTGCGCCAGTTCGCGCTGGAAGTTGGCAAAGAAAATGTCTGCTTCATCCACGTCACTCTGCTGCCTTACATCAAAGCGGCAGGCGAAGCGAAAACCAAACCTACCCAACAATCCGTCGCCAAACTCCGCGAGCTCGGCATCCAACCTGACATCGTCATTTGCCGCACAGAAACGGATCTCGATGAAGAAAACCGCCGCAAAATCGCCATGTTCTGCAACGTGGACAAAAAGAACGTCGTTGCATTCCGGGATGTCGCTCACACGATTTACGAATGCCCGCTCGATCTCCGCAGAGATAAAATCGACCGACTCGTTGTCGATAAAATCGGCCTGGGTCACACGCCTTCACCCAACTTGGAAAAATGGGAAGGCTTCGTCCAACGCGTCATTCATCCGAAGCATAAAGTCACCATTGCGGTCGCTGGGAAATACATCGAACTGCAGGACGCTTACAAATCCATCTACGAATCGCTCATTCACGCCGGTGCATTTCACGACACCAAAGTGCAGATCGTCCGTGTCGAAGCAGAAGCCATCGAAGATCAAGGCGCAAAAGCCGTGATCGGAGATGTCGATGGAATTCTCGTGCCCGGTGGCTTCGGAGATCGCGGAATCGAAGGGAAAATTCTCGCCGCTAAATACGCGCGCGAAAACAACATTCCTTACTTCGGGATCTGCCTCGGCATGCAAATCGCCACCATCGAATTCGCTCGTAATAAATGCGGACTCAAAGGTGCGAACTCCACCGAGTTTGACAAGGCCACCCCGCATCCGGTCATCTGCCTTCAGGAAGAACAAAAAGGTATCACCGTTATGGGCGCCACCATGCGCCTCGGCTCATCCGAGTCTATCCTATTCGCCGGAACCAAGGCCGCCGATCTTTATGATAACGCCGATCGCATCAAGGAAAGGCACCGCCACAGATACGAAGTGAATTCCGATTACCAAGAACGCCTTCAGGAAGGAGGCCTGGTCATTTCTTCCGTCTCAGCCAACGAAGGTTTAGTGGAAATTGTCGAACTCCCGGATCACCCGTTCTATATCGGTGCTCAGTTCCACCCAGAATTCCTATCCAAGCCCAATCACCCACATCCTCTCTTCTCCGGCTTCGTCGCAGCAGCTCTTAAAAAAGCGACCGATTGATTTAACAGATTGCTGTCAAAATCTCAGGTATTTCTACTATAAGGAGAAAAGAGAATCAGCAGAAGAGGAGTTTTGTGCACTTAACGTTCTTGCCGAAGGAAAAATCACATTTCCCGTCACAACTTCGCGCTTGTTCACGATGACCGCGTGTGCAAATTACGAATCCCCATGCACCCCGAGCTCCAAGCCCTTCTGAACAAACGCCTCAGCATGATCGCAGATCACGCTTTCCGCGATCGCGATCCAGATACGCATCTGGAAGCCTTGAAATCGGTTTCTCAAGAAATCGATGCCTACGTCGAAACTCACCGTTCCGGATTTGACGCCAAACTCCGTCATTACCTTTCGAATTCATCTTACCAAAAGGCCCTCGACCATCTGAGCGCATAAGCCATCATCCGCACCATGAAATCACTGCCGTTTTTCAAAAAGGAACTCGAAGAAGTAAGGCCTTCTGTCAAAAACAAAATCTGTTAGATCACACTCTGATCATAGCACCTTTATTGGGAGCACCACGAGTAAAACATCCGCCGGGCGATTCAAGTCGGCGATTAGAAACCCGTGGAAACCAAACTCGCTCTTCCCGATAAAACCACGACCGAACTCTTCGATCTTTCCAAAGACATCGGCGAAACCAACAACCTCGCCGGAACTCACCCGGAAAAAATCGTCGAACTTCTCAAGCTCATCGACAAAGCCCGTATTCCGAACAAAGACTTTCCCATCCCGGTTCTCGAAAGCCCCTGATCACCCGAAAGCATAAGAAAATACAAAGAACTTATTCCCAATCTTTGCGCTCAAACATCCTCATCCCAACCCAGTGCTTCAAAACCTCCGCCTCTTAGACTTCCGTTGCTTCAGTTCTCTCGCGCTGGACACATCGCCTGACGGCGCCATTTTCACGGGTCAAAATGCCCAAGGAAAAACCTCTCTGCTTGAAGCCATCTGCACCCTGATCCGACTCCAATCTCCCCGCACCAACCGACTCAACACCCTCACCAAAATATCCGCTCAAGGCTTTGGTATCGCCGGAAATCCATGGGGTCAGGAACGAAAAATCCAACAAACATCCAAAGGTCTCTTGCTCAAAGCCGATGGTGAACCGCGTCACTCACGCACCGAATATCTTGCCGATGGAGGACTGGTCGTCTGGATGGGAAATGAGGATCTCGCCCTGATCCGTGGTCCCGGTGAATCGCGGCGCAACTACCTCGATTTCATCGGTGCTCAGC
>JBIIFS010000159.1:0-3642 GCA_044237185.1 Luteolibacter sp. | reverse complement strand
GTTTTCAATGACATTGCGATCGCGATCCGCGATCTCCAGGACAAGCAACCCCATATCAAAATCATGGTCGTTGACACGGATGCGCACCAAGGCAATGGCACGGCCTCATTGCTCGGCGATGATCCACGAGTGTTTACCTACTCCATCCACGTCGGGAAAAATTACCCCACCCGCAAGGTCAACTCCTCGCTGGATGTGGAAACCGTTCGTTACGTCGAAGGCGAGATGTATCTGCAAGCCCTTTTTCAAACCCTTGCCGATTCACTCGATCAATTTGTCCCAGATCTGGTGATTTGGATTTCGGGTGCCGACAATCATCGCAATGACCGCTTTGGTCAAATGCACCTGTCCTTGAAAGAAATCCAACGCCGTGACGAAGTCCTGCTGCGCGCCATGATCAAAAACCGCATCCCCATTGCCATCCTCTACGGTGGCGGCTACAACCGACAGCCCGAGTTCACAGCCAAACTCCATCGCAACACCATCGCCACCGCCAAACGCCTCGCCGCGGAGTATCGCGGGCTCTAGAAAATCACCAAATGGGCATTTTTCATAAGAATTCATTGTAATTACCTTCTATGGCGTATACATGGGTCTGTCGTTGTCATACCCTATCCCATCTCTGATCCATTCACATGGTCCCATCTCGTAAAGATTCTTTCACTGTCCAATTCTTACTTATCGCGGATGCGCTTCTGGTTTGGCTGTCATTCTGGATCGCTTGCGCGCTCAGAGATCCCATTCGCAATCTGCTTGATCTGACGCACACCGATCAAACCGATCTCTATTCCATCTCGTGGGTGTTGCATATCGCCGTGCCCTTCACTCCACTCGTGTTGGAACGATTCGGCTTTTATCAAAAATCACGTTACAAACCATCTCATGCCATCATTTGGGAGCTGATTCAGGGCATATTCATTATCGGATTGGCTATCTCTTTGTTGACGGTCTTTGCGAAAATGAACGAAGCCCCGCGTCTCATTCTGGGAACTGCGGCGATTCTGATGTTTGTATTGTTAATGACCAGAGAGCGTATCACGACTTTTTGGTTCAAACGCCGCAGAAAAAGCGGAATCGGAAGAGAGCAGGTCGTCATCGTCGGAGATGAAGAGGAAATTCTATTTTTCCTTTCGGAAATCGATCCGGACACCCTGGAAGAGTGGGACATCATCAGCCACTTCGATCTTGCACAACATCCCACCGAAGAACTCTTCAGCATACTGAAAGAGAAATCGGTCAGTCGGGTCATGTTTATCACTCGCGAGACGGAATTTGATAAAGTCGCAAGTGCGATTGAAATCTGCGAGTTGCAAGGTGTGGAAGCATGGATTGCCGCATCATTTATTCGCGCTCAGATTGCCCGCCCGACATTTGATTCGATCGGTTCCAAACCGATGTTGGTCCTACGCTCCACTCCCGACCTTTCATGGGGACTGCTAGCCAAGGAATTGCTGGACCGGATCCTCTCCCTCATCATCATTGTTGGCACTTCTCCCTTGTGGTTGATCGCTTTTATCGGAATCAAGATTGCTAGCCCTGGAGCTCCGGTATTGTTCTCCCAAATGCGCGCAGGACGTTATGGAAAGCCCTTCAGAATGCTGAAGTTCAGAACCATGGTGGCAAATGCGGAAGAACTCCTCAATTCCATCAAAGAGGCACACGGCAATGAAATGGAAGGACCTGTCTTCAAGCTAGATCGTGATCCGCGGGTGTTTCGCTTTGGTGCCATACTCAGAAAACTCAGTATCGACGAGCTCCCCCAGCTTTTGAATGTCTTGATCGGACAAATGAGCTTGGTCGGTCCCAGACCCCTACCGCTCTATGAGGTGGAGGCTTTCTGTGAAATTTCCCACCGCAGAAGATTGAGCGTTAAGCCAGGTATCACCTGCGAGTGGCAGATTGGCGGACGCAATAAAATCACTCGCTTTGAAGACTGGGTCGCGATGGATCTCCGCTATATTGATAACTGGTCGATATGGCTGGATATTCAAATCCTACTCAAAACCATACCCGCTGTTTTATTCGGAAAAGGCGCCAAATAACTTCCTATTTTCAACCCATGGCCGTTGCCTCGTCTGTTTTCTGGATCGCCGGATTCATCCTTAGCGCAATCATGGGTCCAACCCTGAAAATTTGGACTTGGGGACCTACCATGCTGTGCTTCGCCGCAGCCACAGTCTGCACCATTCCCAGCATCTGGCGGGGCAGCATGGACAAATTCAATTTATATATTCTCATCACGGGATTGTCGACCACAGCCTGGTTCGCTGGCAGAGCATGGTTTTCACCGGTAAAAGAAATGGCACTGATCGATCTCTCGCTCGTTGCCATGGCGGTTTCTACCTTCATCGTATTGCAAAACGCTTTCGCAAGTCGCAGGGCGCAAACCATCATTGTTATCGGCATTGCTTTGCTGCTCATTACGAACCTGGTGGTGATGGCTTTGCAAACCCGGGATAACGACTACAATCTCGTAATCCCCTATGCCGCGCATGCATGGCCAAAAGGTGTTTTCCGTCATTACAGTCACTGCGCCACATTTTTAATCGGGAGCTCGTTGCTCTTAGGTGGATTCGCCTTGCGAGGCTCTTGGCCACGGGTCGCCCGAGTCGTGCTCCTGTTGCTTGCCTTGTTGGGCATGGCGGCCGTTTATATCACTAAATCCCGCAGTGGCATGTTGGGCGCGAGTGCTGGTGTTTCAGCACTTCTCATCTACTGGCTACTCAACAGCAAACGGGACGATCGCAAATGGAGCGGCGTCGCGCTTGTTGTCGCTCCCATCGTCATCCTTGTCATCGCGGTCATCTCGCTATCCACCCTTGAGGCCGTCCAACAAACCCGCACCAAAGGCAGCGATCTGATCGATATGCTGGATAACAACCTCCGCCTTTATCTCTATGGCATCGCCCTTTCATGCGTTTTACTGCATCCTCTAACCGGGGGGGGGAGCCGGAGCTTCAGCTGGGAAAATTATCAGTTCTGGAAAATTGAGAAAATGGGTGTGCTTGGGGCAGATCCGGAACATGTGCACAACGAGTTCGTCCAAGTTTTCACGGACTATGGGATGATCGGTGCCGGCTTACTTGCCGCGTTGATTGTCGGGATTTTGATATGGTGCACATTTCGCTCTCTGGTTCAGGGAGATTGGACCAAATACGCGCATTCCGATGCATGGAGAATCGGTGGGATCGCGGCCTTTATCGGCATCTTCATCCAATCCAATTTCGAGGGTGTGCTCCGCACGGCTCCCGGGGCCATCATCCTCGCAATCAGCTTGGCGGCTGCCAGTCATGGACACATGACCCTAAAAAACCTCCCAGCCACCCGATCATGGTTTCGACGGCTTGCTCTGATGTCATGCTGTCTGATTGTCATTGCGATCATGAGCGTGCATGGCTTGAGAGGTAGCAATGTCGCCATGGAATTATGGAACGATGTGCTGCTAAACCCATCTGCCACCCGGGAAGATAAAATTTCCGCATACACGCGTGGCATAGAAAAATGGAAACTCGAATCACTTTTATCCGAAAGAGGGACCCTGTATTATGAGCTAGCCCGTGAAAGCGGTCCAGATGGTGACAACTATAGGGATTTGCTAGAAAAGGCCCTGAAAGATTATCAAGCCGCCATTGTCCTCCACCC
>JBIIFS010000038.1:0-13214 GCA_044237185.1 Luteolibacter sp. | reverse complement strand
GGAGCCCGCGAGCGAAACGTTGGATGGAGAATCGATTACTTTGGTTTGTCCCCCGACCTCATCGACCGCCTTCATGATGCCACGATCCTTCCACACGTAATGGGATCCGATCATTGCCCGGTTGCCATCACTCTGCACTGAGCGCGGAAACGATGGTGGTCACGTTCGACCGCATCATCTCCTCATAGCTAACCACACCGCGACCATCTGCAATCAATTCACCACCAAGCTTGAGGCCGGCATCCAAAGTTAGACTTGTTAGAATTTTCGGATTCGACTCCCTCTCCGGAAAAATCGCCATCACTCTTCCGGCTTTCAGGGACTTCATCAATGCGGCGAGCTCTGCGGCACCCGGCATTTGTTCGCGATTCAAACCTTGCACGGCATAGGACTCAAACCCATAAGCTTCGCAAAAATATTGAAAGGCAGAATGCGCCGTCGCCAATTTCCTGCGGTCTTTGGGAATTTTTAAAACTTCACGCTTCAACCATTTTTCCAACTCGTCGAGTTTGTTGCGATAAGCTCTCGTGTTAGCTTCGAATTCCTGTCGCTGTTCCGGAAATTCCTTGGATAACTCATCCGCGACCACAGTCGTGGCGCGCCTGAACAAATCCACAGAGTGCCACCAATGAGGATCCAACTCATGTTGGTGATTATGCCCCTCATGTTCGCAAGCTCCATGCAACGCCGGTAAGGACGCGCCTACCTCAATCATTCGGACTTCCGCCGGCAAAATCGAACGCAGTTCCGGCAAGTAGCTCTCCAAATCCATGCCCGACAAAAAGTAAACCTTGACCCCGGAAATCGCAGCGATGGTCTCAGTCCTTGGCTTGAAACTGTGCGGATCACCCTTAGGACCAATCAAATCAATCACCTCGATTTTATTGCCAGCCACCTGTTTCAACAAATCCGTAATCAAAGGATGCATCGACACCACTTTGAGTTCGGCCGCCGGTGCCATGACGGATAAAGCCAAATACCCAGCAAGGATCAATCGAAGTTTCATCGGCAACAACCTGCCACAGATCGGCTTTAACGCAAGTATTTTGCACTAAGAGAAATGCTTGCGAAACGGATTGGACGTCTTTTCCAAACTCACCGAGGTCATCGGGCCATGTCCCGGCAGAATTAGGGAATCCGCATCCAGGCAGTCAAAGCCCTTGCGAAGGCTCTCAACGGCCATCTTGAAATTCTCAGGAGATTTGCACCCACCCATCGAACCCGCAAAAATCGCATCGCCAACCACCCACAAGGGTTTCTCAAAGCCCGTGACCCAATAACTCGCCGTCGGCACGCAGTGACCTGATAAATCCATCACCTGAACCTTGATCTCGCCGAACTCAAATTCGCCAACCTCCAAAGCTTCTCTCTCTGGAATAATTTTGATCCCTTTCTCCTGAAGCGCCTTCACTCCGCCAACATGATCCTCGTGCGCATGAGTGATGAAGACGGCAGCGGGTTGGATGCCATTGAGTTCTGATAAAATATCCAACGGATTCCAACCTGTATCAAACAACAGCGAAACCCCATGCCACTCCAGCAACCATGCATTCACTGACCAAGAGCGAAACGGCATGATCAGTCTTTTTACTCCTGCCACCGAAGTCACTTCCGGTTTGTAAGTCGGCAAAGCCAACAGCGCTTCCGCGTCAAGATTTAGGACACGAGCCAACTTTCCGAGCACCACCTTGTCAAACGCCCCATCAAGCACTTGCTGCAAAACCGCCTCATCCATAACCATCTCCCGCGAGACCTCGGAAAGAGTTTTACCCAAGCCACGGATCGCCTTGTTCAGGACATCTGAAATCTCATCCTCAAGCTGGCTCATCCGGACCTCCCAAATTTCCCCGGCGTTTTTTCGCACGCAGGCCTATGAAAAGAACCCCTGCCACAAAGAGCAAAAAGATTGTAGCCGCAATCCCAAGAAAAGTGAACAGCCGCTGGCTGGATTGGTCCACTTGCTCATTTGTTAGAGTATCTTTCGGAACTTCACCCGCCTTCTTCACAAAACGAACCACACCATCCGCAAGTTCAACATTTGTGAGCCCTGACATGACTTTTCCAATTTCAGTATCGCCCACAAATTCTTCGGTAATGCGGTAGGGTGACATCTGATCCACAAATCCTCTCGCAACTGAAGCGAACGGAACTTCAATCTCACTCACTTGGAGCACGACTTCCTTGTCGAGCAATCCCGGCCTGGTAATCAAAACACCATTCAAATATCGAGGATCCGATCCCACGATCCCAGTCTCACCCTCTTTGGCAAGTCGAGGCCTGCCGTTCAACTTGAATGAAATATCAAATGTCAGTTTTTCTTGTGTGATTTCACGCACCCTCATCATGCCACGCATTTCCTTGAATGCGCCATATGCTGCGATCGCGAGATTCAAATCTTTGGCATTCAACTCGAGGGTTGCCGATTTTCCATCGATCACGGCAATTCGGAAACTTTCGATTTTTTCCGCAAGCGCGTTGATCTCCGCCTCGCGATCTTCGAGCGACTCGACTTCGATCTTTACCGGTTTCTTTTCCGTAAATTTGGCAATCTCACCGAATTGTCGGAACAAAACCACAACCGAGAAAACAATCAAAAACAACATCACCAATAGCGCCGTGATCAGGATCGCGCATCCGGCAAATGGGGATTTGTCACTGACTCCGTCCGGCTTATTGACTTCATGGCTCATAACATTTCAGGATTTTTTATCGACATCCGAATCATCTTTGGGTTGGTGCCACTCTTCGTCTTCCGGCAGCCCATGATGATAAGGATCATGATAGAGTTCCGGATCATGATGGTAATCATCATGCCAGCCATGATCACCCGATTCTTCCATATCCTCTGGTGATGGCTCCTCGTGATGATTATTCTCGGGCACTTGCTCATCCTGGATCAGCCACTGCTTGCGGCGCTCTCTCAGCTCTTCTTCCTCACGCAGCTCCGCTTCACGATTTTTTTTCCGGTCAAACCAAGCCAACCATATGCAGATCTCATAAAGAACCAACATCGGCAAAGCCATTAGATTCAAAGTCATGATGTCGGGCGTCGGCGTTATAATTGCAGCAGCCACATAAATCGCCACAAACGCGTACGCGCGCGTTTTGGACATCGATTCGTAAGTCATTATCCCTAACTTGACCAGAACCATAACAACCACGGGCAACTCGAACGAAAGCCCGAAAAGCAGGGTGAACTGCGTTGCGAAAGAAATGTATTCGCCAATCCGCCATTCGTTGGAAACCCCGAGATTTGAACTCCAATCATAGAAAAAGAGGAGCGCTTTGGGCAGCACGAGAAAATACGCAAAGCATACACCCCCCACAAACAATCCGAACCCGATGGTCATCGCCGGCCAAAGCATGCGCTTTTCTTTGGAATGCAAGCCTGGCAACACAAACTGCAGGATAAACAAGAGCAACAAAGGGAACGCCAGAACGATGCCCGCGAAAAACGCCAGCTTCATGGATAGCATGAAAGTCTCGGTGGGTTTCAATGCCGACATCATGTCCACCTTGGAGCCCGCGCTTGAGTCTGTATCCGGATTCGATTTCAGTAATGCGGTGACTTGCCTGACCATTTGGTCATCAACTCCCAAATTTTTCACAAACTCCGCCCGTTTCTCCTCAGGCAGGGCCTTGGCCGCCCTCAGCAAAGACACGCTTCTCGCATGAAACTCCAGATCGGGATTGGCCAAATTTTTATAAAACGTTTTTCTCTGCGCTTCATCCAAACCCAATGCAATCTGTTCCGCTTTGCGCGCCTCATTCCAAATTTCAACAGTCGGCACTTTAATATCCTTGTGCTGCTTGGGATCCGGCATGCCTTGCTTTTGCTTGGTATGCAGAACCTGTTCCGCTGGCGCCCGCAACAAACTCATCAATTCCCCTTGGAACGTGAAACAAATGATCATTGAGATCAGCAAAGTGATCACCACACGCGTGACCATAACGCGCAAATCCTCAAGATGTTCCAGAAATGGCTTCTCGTGGTCTGCATGAGCTTTTTCTCTCAGCTCAAAAACTTTTTTCAGCAAATACATGCGATGTCCGCAAATTCAAATGTGCCTTGGCCCTATTCGCAAGGTCAGACTGTTGGGCGTGCTTTTAAATGCTAAAAAAATTCAGCTTTTCTTTGACTCAACGCGCCCAAGTGTCAATTCTCTATGAATCGGAAAGATTAGCTCTCCGTAAACCAACCCAATAAGTCAGCAAATTATGAAAATAAAAAACCTAACGATTGCCCTTGCCGCCAGCGTATTCGCCCTCGCATCCTGCAAACCAAAAGCAGAGACAACCGAGGAAAAAGTCTCCGCAGGAGCCGATCAAGTCGCAGAAGGCGCAAACAAAATGGTCGAAGCCACTGCCCCAGCCGCTGTCGAACCCGCTGAGCCCGTAGAAGCACCTGCCACCGACGCAGTCGTGTCTCCAGCCATAGAAGCACCAGCCGCAGAAGCACCGGTTGCTCCTGCTGAGTAACCCCTGAGGCATCAGTCACAGATATTTGAAGTCCTGGCGGATCCATCGGGTCTGTCAGGACTTTTTCATGTCTGGTCATCTGGACTTCCGAACTTTGAATTCCAGACATGACACCGGCTCCTAAAAAAACGGTCTAACCGAAAAGTGAGCCGACTTTTGAATTACAGCCTAAACCAACTGATCCAGCTTTTCAAGATACGCGATGCTGTAAATCCCCGTACCGTGTGAATCTGCCCAGAAAAGCTGGAGACCATATCCCCCGACTTTCTCAAAGCGTTTCAGCTCAAATGCGTGCTGACCATACTCCACTTTGGGTTTGCGGACGCGACCCATTGCATCCGGCTCACCTTGGCAACTCGCACACGGGCAGGCGCGCCTCAGCATCGCCAGAGAAAAATACATCTCCCTGCCATCGCTCATTCGAACCGCGAGTTCCTGCCCGATCCGGCAAATATGTTCCATTTCGATTTTCATCTTAACCCAGTTCTCCCGGAATTTTGTAAGCTCGCCTTCCGAAAATTGCCGACCCGACCCGAACATGCGTCGCTCCCTCCTCAATCGCCACCTCAAAATCTCCGCTCATTCCCATACTCAAAAACGGCAGCGCCACACCACTCTGCCGAGTGACCTCGTCTCGGAAAATTCTGATTTCGGAAAACCACTGCCGCGCATCCTCAGGATCTTCCACAGCTGGCGGAATGGTCATTAAACCGACCACATCAAGATGTTTCATAGCGGCGACTTCATGAATCACCTGCTTCAGTTCCGACATACTGAAGCCACCTTTGCTCTCCTCCCCAGATTGGTTGACTTGCAGAAAGATTTTTGGACGAAGCCCCATCTCAGCCGCCACTCCATCCATATGAGACGCCAACCTTAGCGAATCCAACGCATGCACATAATCAAAACATGAAAGAATCTTACGAACCTTATTGCTCTGAACTCGACCGATGAAATGCCACTCGACCTGTTGCGACAAAGTCTCGATTTTTGGCGCAGCCTCTTGCAGGCGACTCTCCCCAAAAGCATCTTGTCCTGCGTCGATCGCTTCTTGAATGTCGGAAATTGGAAAGGTTTTGGATACCGCAATCAGTTGAACAGATGCCGGATCACGACCCGCACGCAAACAGGCGGAATTCATTCTTTCACGAATTCCACGCAGATTCTCAAAAATCTCCAACATTAGCGGATTTCACCGTCATTTTTCAAAATGCCAGCCATCTTGGCATTATCTATCAGACCTATAAGATCGGTAATGACAGCAATCGCCTCGCGCTTTTCAGGATTCAACCCCGTCGGCCATTTGGGCGTGTCATCCAAACTCTCCGTCTTGTCAACGGCACGACGCATGTTGTCATCGTTTTCCGAAGATGGATCGTAGGCTTTGATTGGCGAGCCCGCATCGACATCATCCAATGTGACTTTGAAGAATTTAAACGCCTTCGCATCTTCCTGCGCGATTTTTTCAAATCGCGCGCGACGCTCGGCATTCCGTTCCTTGCGTTGTTCTTCAGATTCGGCCAACTCCCGCTTACGTTCAGCAATATTCAAAGAGATCCGGTTCTTTTTCAATCTGTCTTTTGCTTTCAAAATGTCCTGAATGACATAATCGAAATCCTTCGATTTTTCGACTCGATCCTGACTGAGTTCCTTGAGGCGGGGCAAAAAGAGTGAACGCATGTCTTCCGGGCGGAAACCAACTGCAGGACGGATGCGGTCATGCTCCAAGGCGTTATTCAGATGCACCTCGCCCACGTCTAGGGCATCCATGATGCTCGGCAGGACAATATGCGGCACAACCCCATCCATCTGGGTCGACGAACCCGATGGTCTGTAAAACTTCTGGATCGTTACCTTAAGGTAGCCGGCCTTGTCTTTCACTGCGAACAATGGAAGCATGCGCCCGATATCCATGGGTTGTTGCACGGTGCCTTTGCCAAAAGTGGAGGACTCACCAACAACAACCGCCCGGTTAAAATCCTGTAGGGCTCCTGCCAGAATCTCGCTGGCCGAAGCACTGCTTCTGTCGGTGATGACAACCATCGGACCCGTGTAAAGCGGCTTGAGATCATCGGAGTCTTTCACCTGCACTTGTCCAAGGGTGTTCTTGACCTGTACCACAGGCGCCGATCCAACAAAAAATCCCGTGATGCGGCGGACTTCTTCAAGCGATCCACCCCCGTTGTTGCGAAGATCAAAGATCAATCCGTCCATTTTTTCTCCGATCAAACGATTGAGAATCTTTTCAACATCAACCGAAGACTTCGTCAGCCCTTCATCAAAATCCGCGTAAAACGAAGGCAGAGTGATGATCCCGATTTTCTTCATCTCGCCTGCTGCATTTTTCAGTTCAATCAATTCACCGTTGGCCTGCTCATCTTTAAGTTCAACTTTATCGCGTTGGATTTTGATGATTTTCGTTTCTCCAGGAGCTCCACCTGCCGGCTCCACTTTCAAAGCCACGGTCGTACCCTCTGTGCCACGGATCAAATCCACCACCTTATCGATCGACATGAACATGATATCGGTCATGTTTGCAGGTTTTCCGGTGTCCTCGGAATCCACACCAACCACCCTGTCATTGAGCTTGAGCGTTCCTTCTTTGTCCGCCGGACCACCCACAACGATCCCCTTGATCACCGTCGCTCCATCCTCTTCAGCCTGCAATAACGCACCAATGCCGACCAATTCGTTTTTCATTCCATCCTTGAAACGATTCATTTCGCGGAAGCTCATGTAATCCGTATGCGGATCATATGCGGTCGCCACAGAGCTGAGGAAATAGTTCGCGATATCCTCATCATCCACATCTTGAATACTTGCCAGCAAACGCTTGTAACGAAGAGCGATTTTTTTCTTTGGATCGAGATTCTCAGCGCCCGGATCGTCTTTGCCCTGCTCCTTGGCGAGTTTGGTCAGCGTCTCACGTCTCAGGGTTTCTGCCAACACGGCCTCTGTGATTTGCAGTGCCCATACTTTTTTCGCTTCCGCTTCATTCTTGGGCCATGCAGCATCTTTGCGAGACATCATCACGGTTTCAGCACGCGTGAAATCAAAATCCCCAGCCAGAAGCTCATCGGTTTGTTTTGTTCGCTCGGCGACTCTTTGGCGAAAGACATCGTATATCTCCACCGCCGGCTGCATGCTTTTTCCCTGCAAAAGCAAGGTATGCAAACGATCGGCATATTTGGCCTGAAACCCATCCACATCTTCCTGGGTGAAGTAGAGCTTTTGAAAATCCAACCCTTCCAAATATTCTTCGAGAAATCTGTGACTCAACTGCGCATCATAAGGCAATCTCGCAAAGTGGCTGTTCTGCAGCATGATCGCCATTTGGCGACCCACCTCATTGAAATCCGCTTGCTGCGCTTTGACAGTCTGCGAGGAGACGACAAAACCCATGAAGAGCGCCGCGTTGCGTAACCAAATCTTAATCATAATATAATAGCGTCCGGAGTGGAAAAATCTTTCCAAAAATTTGTCATGGTTCGCCCGCTTGTCGATGCTGAAAACGTAGTCAATATGCGCGTTAGGCGCAAAAACTTGGCGATTCTCACCGAACTTTCGCTTCAAATTCGTCGAACAGTGCCTTGATCCGCTCAAATTCTTGCTCGGAGACATAGGTTTCAAGCCGTTCCAACGACAAATTGTTTAGGAATTTACGAGTCCGGTTGTTCTCTGAAATGAGGTCAATTTCCGGCAATGCTTTCAGCCCTTTTGCGGTCTGAACCGTCAACATGAGCGAGAAGGATTTTTCACTTCCCTCACCATGGGAAAATCCAGCCGCAACCCAATTCCCGGATCGATACACACCCGTAAACCGAGAATCGGCACGCTGGGCCAGCGGGATCTCGTAGGCAAGATTTCTGAACAATTTTTGCGATACCTTGCCATCGTTACTCAGCCTGGCACTCAAGCCGATCAACTCACGAATGTCATTTTGTTTGAGTGCCGCTGTCCATTTTTGAGCTAGCTCACGAACTTCGATATCCTCTGTCTTTTTGTCCGATACGAAATTTTCCACTGGGTGAACCGATGCCAGAAGTTTCTTGATTGCGGTTTCCCGCCATGTCTCCTCGCCCTCCTTCAACCATTCCGAAAATATGTCACCAGCCTCTGAACCGACGTTTCGAATACCGCCGGGAACCCATACCCAGCCTTTTGCCACCTTACGAAAAAACAACGGTTTGAACTCTACACGGTCCGCTTGATTTAAAGAAAACCAGTGATAACTCGAAACGGCCCAGTCACCCTCAACTCGTGAACCCATCTTGACCGGCAAGCTATAAGCACCCGGGGCATGAATCGACCACCAAACCCTCGTCGCCAACACGCATACCTCTCCGGACATCTTGGGTTCGCGATCAAAATCAACCCACCGCAATAACTCCGAGACTTGTCCGTGCTCGAGCTGTCCAATGATTTCCTGTTCCACCTTCTCGAAACTCTCTGCAAATTGAGCAGGCGCCTGCTTCCTCATGCGCTGGGCGAAAACCTCGAGCAGGTCATTATCCATGCCTTGGCTACTCAGGAATCCCTCTTTGTCATTTTTCAAAAGGCTTTCCGGAAGATCCATTCTCCAATTGGCCTGCTCATCCCTGGTAAAACTGAAGTGCGCCACATGAATTCCGTTCAACTCACGGCTATCTCCCACCCATGCCGGATCGAGGCAAGCAAGCGAGATCAATGCTTCCTTTTCATCGATGGACTCACCCACCACCACTCTTGTCACATCTGGCGAGGACAGCAGTCGCCAAGGATAATCTTCACGGGCTTTAGCGGAAAATGCCTCACGTATCGCTTGCATGCGTTCGTCCCAGTCGCCCGGCCACTCTTCAGAACAGCCTCCGAGATACCCCAGAACTTCCATCTGCCGTTCTTTGGCATAAGCTTTCTGAAAACGATCCAAAATTTCAACCGGGCTTAATTTCGTCAGATCTGCCGATTGGAAATGACCTTTGATTTGCTCTCTCAAGCGGCGTGACGTGCGTGCGGTCAAATTTTCAATCTCAAGGACCCGCTGCCTCATCATCCAATTTTCCAACTCGGACAGACGCTCCCGTAACTTAACCGTGTAAGCAAAAACAGCATTCTCATAGGACGCTAATATCGGCGCGGCACGCCAACCCTTTTCCCCTTTCACCAATGCCACAGGATACACCTGCAGTCGGTTCTGATCAAATTCCTCACCTTGTGTCACCATCACCGCGGCGAATTCTCCATCCAGCCGCGTCTCGCCTGCGAGCAGCTTTCCCTCTCCGATTTGGGATGATAAATTCTTTATCGATTCTGAAATCTGCTTGCGCCTCTCCCCGGTGATGTATGGCGAGACGACCGCATCCTCACCGGTTTTCAAATCCAATTTTCCATTCCTCACTTTTTCCAAATATTCAACCGCCACCTGCCCTGGCTCTCTTGCCATGGCGGAAGCGATGATTGTGATGCAGAGAATAAGGGGGATGAAATTCAAGAACTTGAAAAATGGCTGAATATCTAAAATTGCTCAATCCTGTCTTTCCACAACAACAAAAAATAGGCCGTTATCTACCCAAAATGCTTCGTGATTGCTCCAAGCTCAAATTACGGCGCTCTTCCCAATCCATCACCGATGGCTGAACATATCGGCGCTTTCTGGACTCGGTATAGTCATTTACGGGCTTATCGATGGTGGTAGCATTCGATTCTCTGGCGCTCTGGTATTCAAGGGTGTTTGTTTCATAGGGATCGCCCAAATCCGCTTTTTTATCCGCACTGGGGAAAACCTTGTCATTTTGCCGAGCTTGAGTCTTGAACCGCGATCCATCCGTATCCCCCTGATATTGACCCACAGCGTAGTTAGGTTTACCCCACCAGCTTTTCTTTTCGTAATCGCCGGTTTTATAAGCTTTCTTCTCAATACGACCTTTAAAAAATGCATTTTCCCGCTCAAGCTCAAATGTACTGCGCTTGTTAGATTTCGGAACCCAATTTCCCTGCGCATCCTGCTTGAAGCCGCCACTCTCGGACAGACGCTGAGAAAGCGGGGTCGGGTTGTTTGATACCCCATCAGCAGCATCCTCGGTTTTGTTCGCACAGGCTGTCAAAAATAGCAACAATAGGGCGCCAAGATATGACCATTTGGAATTCATCGGCTAAGCTTCATGATTCTGGATTCAAGTGCCTGATCAGGAACCGCACCGCGCTCCAAAGCTTGGCTATAATACTGTTTTGCATCTTTCATCCGGCCCTGTTTTGCGCAGATCATGGCAATATTGAAATAAGGTTCACTGGGCATCGGATCTGCCGCAATGGCTCCTTTGAATTTGGACTCCGCTGCTTCCGTGTTTCCCAGTTGATGACAAACCGCTCCCAGCAACATGTAGCTCTTCGCATCATCAGGCGCTAGCTCGATCGCACGCTGCAGATGCCGCTCTGCCTCCGTCGGGTTGCCGAGCTGCATATGGGTGAACCCCAACATCCGGTGCGCATATGGATTATCATGATCCAATTCTATGGCTTTCTGAAAACTCGCCAGTGCCTGCTCTGCCTCTTGAAGTTTTAACTGCACGGCTCCCAACTTGCAAATGGCCGGAACGTGTCCGGGATGTTGCTCAATCATCATCTCAAGCAACTCGCGTGTCGAATTCAAGCGGCCCGATACATAAGCCCGGGTCGCCGCACGATTGTAACTCTCCAACTCAACGTTCAGCTTGGCCATTTCACGCCCCACCGTCTCACGATCCCGTGCGAAGGTGGGAGATAGAAATTCTCCGTCCACATTCTGATCCGCGACCAATTTCTGCTCATCCGGACTTAGCACCAGTTCCGTTCCATCAAAGAGCTCCATCGCTTCTTTGAGCCGATCATCGTCTTGACCCAGGCTTTTTACCGCGTCCACTAACAACTCTTTTGCCTGGCGCCTTCTTTCCTGCGCTCTCAATTGCCTCCGGATCACCTCACGCAACATCTCGACTTCCTCCGCATCCACCGATTCTTCCCGACTCTCTAACAACAATTCCTCCTGCCTCAATTTTTCGGTCAGTTCGGAAATCCTTTTGTCTTGCTCGTCTTTCTCATGGTTCAAACGGTTGATCCGGGACTTCGCGATCGCGAGATCTCTTTGCGCCTCGACGATCTGATCCTTCGATGCATGATTATCCGATTTCAGACGCTCAACCTGCTCCCTTGCTTCTCTCAATGATCCGGATAAAGCGACATTCTGTGCAACGAGCTCTTCAATCCTACTGGACTCGTTGAGTTTCAATAATGCGTTCATCTGGTCACGCTCACGCAACAACCCATCACGTTCGTCCTGAAGTTCAGTGTAGGCATTGCGACTCTCGTCTAATTCCTTTTTCAGACTCGAAATCTGCCTGTTCGCGGCTTCCAACTGATTGCCCTTTTCCGCAAGCGCCTTCTCCATCTGCTTAAGCTGCCTGAGTTGTCCTGAGACGACTTGATTGGAGAGCTGACGCTCTGTCTCAAGATCACGCTTCATATCGGCCTGCTTCTGACGCATCTCAGTCGCCTGCTTTTTCATCAACTCCATGTCAGCCGTCAATATCTCAATCTTCGATAGCGCTTCATGGTGATCTCCCCGGCTGGTTTTCAACGCCATACCCATCACCTGTTTTTCCTGATTCAACTGCTCAATCCGCTCATTCAAGGATTTCATCACTCCTTCCACAGGCGCCGACAACATCTGCGCGCGCAGAGAACCCACTTCTTTCTGCACCGCTTTCAACTGGGCCTGCAGCGCCTGGTTTTGCTTATGCAAATCCTCAACTGCTGCATTGCTCGTAGATTGCTTGGCCGCCGCTTCCGCTTTTTTCATCTCATTTCTCAAACGCTCCAACTCTGCCTCCGCATCTTTCAGCTGACGCGCCTGGAGCGGATCCACCTCCAAAATATCCGGTTTCTTGGGTTTCACATCCTTGGCAGGATTTACCAACTCAGCGCCCACCTTCTCTCCACCTTCCAACTCCGCAATGACTCCACGGTCTTTCTTGATCTGTTCGCCCGCCTTATCCTGAACCCCCTTGAGCGCCAAAACTGTCAAATCCTGACGGTTTTTTACCATATCCGCCTTCCAGTCAGGATAAAATTTTCCGACCGAGCCAAATAACTCGACCGCTTGCCGATACTTGTTCATAGCCCCGACAAAATCCTGATCCTTCTCCAATTGCTCTCCCGCGCGAACCGCAAGATATCCCTGAAAATAGATGTCGGATGGATCAAACTGCGGAACATTTGGCGCCTGCGCCACGACTCCACCTTGCATGAACCACATCATGCTAAAAATCATTGCCCATATCAAACACGCTTGGGATCGCGTTGCCCCTCTCAACATCGGTAAAATGACTATCACCCACAGGTGCTTTCGCAAGCCCAAACTCCCGAACCAACAGCTCGATAAATCCGAAGCTTGGCGCTTTTTTCTCCAACCGCACCAAATCCTTGTTTCGCATTTTAATTAAGATCTGCTAAATAGCTAATTGCACTACATATTGGTTATTAACAACAATTTATATACTACATATTGTATTAAAGCCCACTGCCAACTTGCTTACATGAATTTTGTTTGTAAGCTCCACTCACTCAAGAAATCACTTTCTCACCCCTTTTTAAAACCCATCCCCACCAACACGACTCATGTATCTCAAAACTCTGGAAATCCACGGCTTCAAATCCTTTGCCGATAAAACTGTCTTCGAATTTGCCGAAGGCGTGACTGGTATTGTCGGTCCCAATGGCTG